>NZ_JBIWKX010000061.1:35602-45185 GCF_044765885.1 Amycolatopsis sp. NPDC102389 | reverse complement strand
ATCACTCAAAACCACACGGCCCTCCGCGGGCCGGTCCGTGTGGTTTGGCTGTGGCTGGTGTGGTTGTGTGTTCCTTACCTCACAACCCCACCCCCCCCCCCCCCCACCACCTCGACCCCACCTGCCACCTTCGCCTGATCACTTCGGCGGACGCAGCCGCGGGGAAAGCTTGGTGAGCGCCAATTCCTCCAGACGGCTCGAGATCTCCGCCAGCCCGGCGTCGAGCCGATCCAGATCCACTCCCTTGCCGGACAGGTCTTCGCGTACGTGCTTCTCCACCTTCACCCAGTCGTTGCGGTACCGGGTGGCCAGCTCCTTCCACGGCACACCGGCCAGCCCGGCGGCGAGGCCGCTGTCGTAGGCGAGCACGCCGCGCTCCATCAGGTACGCGATGCCCGGGTACCCCAGATATCCCTGCCAGTAGGACCCGTTGTCGTTGGCCGTGATCGAGCCCGCGGCCCGATCGTGGCGGACGTCGTAGGTCTTGGCCTTGTCCGACGACGCGACACGAGCCGTGTCACCGTCGACCTCGACCCGCCCGTCGGCGACCGCGCCGAGCGCCTCGTAGATCTTGATGACCGGGGACGGCTTCCATGCGGTGGCCAACTCAGCCCTCGAGCCGTTCGAGCAGGACGATGTCGACGGTGTCACCCTCCTCTTTGCCGATCGCCTTGCGCACGTCGGCCTTCACCGGCAGCTTGTGGGTGCCGTCCCCCAGCGCCATGAACGAACTCCGGAACGGATGTCCGTCGATGGTGCCGCGCACCTTCACCAGTCCCCTGGTGCCGAAGAACTCGGCGGAGCCGGGCATGACCACGTACGTCCAGCCGCCCTTCTCCGGGCTCTTGAGCAGCTTCGCGGTGAACTGTTTTTTGTCCATGGATCCACCCTACGACAGCGCACCGACGAAACCAGTGCCTCAGAGGGTGACTCGGATGCGCACGCGGCGGCCGACATCGCGCGCCCACGCCCGGATCGACGGCCAGTCGCGGAAATCGCCCGCCCACGGGCCCGCGGCCATGATCTTCCAGAACAGGCCGGTCGCGGTTTCCCGGGTGAGCCTGCCGCCGAAAGTGGCCGTGCGCTCGGCGTCGATCCTCGCGGCGAGCAAGGCGACCCCCGCGGGCAGGCTCACCCGTTTGCCCGCGGCGAGCGGCCCGCAAGGCCCGCTGTGGAACAACCAGACCGGGCGATCCCGAAGCGCCTCCTCATGCTCGGAGAGCAGGCGGACCGCCTCCGGGCGCCAGCGCCGGTGGTACAGCGCGCTTCCCACGATCACCGCGCCGTACGGCTCGACGTCCTCGACTTCGGCCGCGTCCAGCAGGTCGGCCGTCAGCCCGCCTTCCCGCAGCTCGGCGGCGATCACCTCGGCGATCTCCCTTGTCCCACCGGATTTGCCGGCGTGGACGACGAGCACTGCGGTCATGTCCCCATTGTCCGCGCGGCCGCAACCCGTGCCACCGTTCAGCCCATCGACACGCCGCATTCGGCTCACCTCTTCACCCGTCGGAGCGCTACCCGGGAGGCAGGAACGCCGGCCGCACGGCCGGATCGGGTTCGTCGTAGTAGCGGTGGAACACGGCGGTCTGCCCGCCGGACAGCGGGGGGACGATCCAGCTCCACTCCGCCTGGCAACGGCGTCCGGCGCGCTCCTCCTTGGCGATATGCGTGAGGAATCGCCGCGATTCGGTGTGGTGATCGGCGACGGTCACGCCCGCCGCGTCGAAGGAGTGCTGGACGGCCAGCGTCAGTTCGACGAGCGCGCGGTCGCGCCACAGGGTGCGCTCCGACTTCGTCGACAGGCCCATGAGATCCGCGATCACCGGCAGCAGGTCGTAGCGGTCGGTGTCGGCGAGGTTCCGCGCGCCGACCTCGGTGGCGAGGTACCAGCCGTTGAACGGCGCCGCGGGGTAGGTGATCCCGCCGATGACCAGCCGCATGTTGCTGATCGCCGGTACCGCGTGCCAGCGCAGGCCGAGCCCGGCGAACCATCGGTGGTCGGGATGCGACAACGGGACCTCCAGCACGGCGTCCGGCGGGAGCCGGAACAGGCGCCGCTCCCCCGGTTCGGACTCGATGAGGAGCGGGAGAAGGTCGAAGGAGCCCTTCCGCTCGGGCGGACGCCAGCCGTACTCCTGGACGGTCTCGGTGAAGCCGGCGTGGCGCGGATCGCCCAGCACCGAGCCGTCGCCGAGCCGGTAGCCCGCGTACCGGACGAGCTGATCGTTGTGGATCTTCGGACCGGGCCCCGCCGGACCGTCCGGCGCGAACACGGTGATGGTCGAGCGGATCCGGCCACCCCTGGTCGCCTCGCGCAAATGAGCGACGCACTCCTCGGCGATGGCGGAGGCTCCGTCGACGTCGCGGCGGTCTCGCACCTTCAGCCCCTGCCAGTACAGCCTGCCGATGCACCGGGCGGAGTTCCGCCAGGCGACCCGGGCGCCGAACTCGAGCTCGGCTTTCGTGTGCCGGTAGGTGCCGGTCGCGTCGATCTCGGCACGGACCCGGTCGAGCCGCGCACTCAGCGGAGTGGGCCCGCCGTCCGTTTCGGCGTGGAAGAGCCGGACGAAGTCCTCCGCCTCCGCTCTGTCCACGCTCCGTTCCCGCGACGTCACTTCGGGAGGCAAGCGAGGGATATCCGTCACCCGCATGGACGCCGTCGCCACCTCGGCCTCCCACTCTCCGAATTCGACACCGGCACCGGTGGCGGGAACGATCACCATTCCTCCTGCACTCGGAAATGCCCGGAGGATCATGCCTGTTCGGCGAGATGGCCGGGTCCGGACCAGGCGAAAGACGATACCCCACGGAAAGAGGGCCACGATCCGCCAAATGGCAGAAACTTCGGCCGCGCTGACATTTCAGCAGGTGAAAAGCTTGCCGACGACAATATTTGGAATTGAGTAAGACTTCGCGGGATATTCACCGGAATGCGCCACAGCGAAAATGATCAGGCCCGACCAAGATCACTTTATGATCGTCATTCGTCACTCTTTCGAGCGTATTCCGCCGCCGAGGCTTCTGTTCTTTCCCCGTGCCGGTGTATTGACCCGCGTCCACCGTCGCTAGAGTGCGGGGAGCTCCGAGGAGAAAGGGAAATCGTGGTCGAAAGGCGGATTCCGGTCATCCTGGTCGCGGGCTTCCTCGGCTCCGGCAAGACCACCCTGCTCAACCACCTGCTGGCCAACCGGCAGGGCGCGCGGATCGGGGTCGTGGTCAACGACTTCGGCAGTATCGCGGTCGACGCGATGGCCGTCTCCGGCCAGGTCGACACCATGATGTCGTTCGGCAACGGCTGCCTGTGCTGCGCCGTCGACGCGAGCGGCCTCGACGCGATGCTCGCGAAACTCTCCGAGGCCGAGGCCGGGATCGACGTCATCGTGATCGAAGCCAGCGGGCTCGCCGAACCACGTGACCTCATCCGCCTGATGATCGCCAGCGAGAACCCCGCCATCTCCTACGGCGGCCTGGTCGAACTCGTCGACGCCGCCGAGTTCGAGGCGACCAGGCAGCGGCACCCGGAACTGGACGAGCACCTCGGGTTCGCCGACCTGGTCGTGCTGAACAAGATCGACCGGGCCGACGAGGACACCCTGGCCAAGCTGCGCGGCACGATCGACGAGATCGCGCCCGGCACGCCGGTGATCGCGACCTCCCACGGCCGGATCGACCCCACCCTGTTCTTCGACGCCCGGCCACGCGAACGGGTGGGCCAGCTGTCGTTCGACGACCTCCGCGAGGAGGAGCACGACCACGAGCATCACTTCCACACGGCGTACGACAGCGTCGCCTTCAGCACCGAACGCCCGCTGGACCCGCGGCGGCTGATGGACTTCCTCGAACAGCGCCCCGGCGGGCTCTACCGGATCAAGGGCTTCCTCGACTTCGGCGCGAACGACCCGCGGTCCCGGTTCGGCCTGCACACGGTGGGCTCGTTCATCCAGCTGGAGCGGTCGGCGTGGCCGTCGGGCCAGGCGCGGCGGAGCGAACTGGTGCTGATCGGCTCGGGGATCGACACCGAGGCCGTCACCGCGCGTCTCGAGGCCTGTGTCGCGGACGATCCCGAGGTCGTCGACGAACGCGGCATGCTGCGCGTACTGCGGTTCATTCAGGACTGACACGCCGAAAGGCCGCGAAATACCGGGTATCGCCGCGTGTCTCCTTGACACTGGATTCCGGAAGGAATCTCGAGCTGGACCACCTGTATCGGGAGGACAGTTCCATGACGAACACCGCCGGACGCTGGTACCTGGTCGGCGCGCTGCCGGAGGACTCCCCCGCAGCGCACCTGATGACCCGCTCCGAAGACCTCCGCTACCGGCGTTCCGCCTGCGGGGACAGGGAATCCCGGCTGTGGAAGCCGGTGGATCTCACCACCACCGACGTCGCCCCGTGCCCGCGCTGCGCCGCGACCCTGCCCGGCCACCGGTCCGCCCGCAAGGCCGAAGCCGCCGTGAACACGCAACTCGCCTTCGACCTGCCGCTCTGACCGCCCGCGTTTCGTCCTCTGAATGCGGTAGTTGGCAACGCGAACCACCGCATTCAGAGGACTAAACGCTGTCTTTCTTCGCCCGGCTCGGCGCCACCCGGGGTGGCTCGTTCGGCATCTTCGGATAGACGGGCGGCCAAGGCGCGTCCATGAGCCCGTTCGCCATATCCTTTTTGGACATTTCCAGCAACGGCTCGATCGACTGCGGTTCCGTTGCTGCCCAAGGGTCTCCGCGCTCGGCGAGGCGAGCGGGCACAGTGGACAGAGTGAGCTTGTCCGGCTCGACGGTCTCCAGCTCGTCCCAGCCGATCGGCGTCGACACCTGCCCGCCGACCCTCGGCCGCACGCACCACGCGCCGAACACCGTCTTGTGCGGCGCGTTCTGGTTGAAGTCGACGAACACGCGGGAGCCGCGTTCTTCCTTCCACCACTGCGCCGTCATCTCCTCGGGGTGGCGGCGCTCGAGTTCGCGAGCGAGCGCGACGGCGGCCGCGCGGACCTCGTAGCCGTCCCACTTCGGTTCCAGCGGCACGTAAAGATGCAAGCCGCGCGAACCCGAGGTCTTCAGCTGCGCCTCGATGCCCAGCTCGTCGAGCAACGCCTTCGTGAGGACGGCACCGTGCCGCAACTCGGGGAACCCGATCCCGGGAGACGGGTCGAGGTCGACGCGCAGCTGATCGCTGATGTCCGGCGCGTCGGCCCGGTTCGGCCACACGTGGAAACCGAGACAGCCCTGATTGACCGCCCAGATGACGTGCGCGAGGTCCTTCGCCACGAGCGCGTCCGAAGTGGTCCCGTTCGGCGTGGACACCACCGTCGTGGTCAGCCAGCCGGGAGCGTTCTTCGGGACCCGCTTCTGGAACCACGACTTCCCGCCGGCACCGTCGGGATAGCGTTCCAGCAGCAGGGGCCTGCCGCCGAGCTGCGCCAGCAGCGGGACCGAGACCGCGCGGTAGTACTCGACGAGGTCCAATTTGGTCTCGCCGTTCTCCGGGAAGTAGACCTTGCCCGGATTGGACACCGCGAACTCGACGCCGTCGAGGTCGAGCGTGACCGGCTCCGCTTTCATGTTTCCCCCAGCTCGGTGAACAAGGTGGCCAGCTCGGCGGGCGGGACCTCTTCGAGCTGCGCGTACGTGCACGAGGCCGGGTCACGATCGGGACGGAAGCGCACGAGCCTCCCACCGTGGCGGAACCGGGTGCCCTCGACGTGTTCGTAGCGGACCTCGGCGACCCACTCGATACGGACCGGCTCCCAGCTCAGATCCTTCTTCGGCGCCCACCGGCTCCCTGCGCCCGGCATCCGGCCGCCCGCCTCCTCGTGGGCTTCGGCCCATTCGCGCCAAGGATGGTCCTCCAGCGCGTTCTCGCGCAGCGGCGCGAGCTCTTCCACCAGCTCACGGCGCCTCGCGGCGGTGAAACTGCTGGCCACGCCCACATGGTTCAGGACGCCTTCGTCGTTGTAGAGCCCCAGCAGCAGCGACCCGACGCCGGCACCGTCCTTGTGCCACCGGAACCCGGCGACGACGCAGTCCGCGGTGCGCTGGTGCTTGACCTTCCACATCACCCGCTTGTCCTGTTCGTACGGTGCGTCGGCGGGTTTGGCCATCACGCCGTCGAAGCCCGCGCCCTCGAAGCGGGTGAACCAGTCCTGTGCGACGTCGGGATCTTCGGACAGCGGGGTGAGGTGCACCCGGGCGAACTTCGTGTCGACCACGGTTTCGAGCAGTTTCCGCCGCTCCCCGAACGGTTCCGGCGTGAGATCCCGGTCTTCCAGGGCGAGCAGGTCGAACACCACGAAACTGGCGGGCGTCTCCTCGGCCAGCTTGTTCACGCGGGACGCCGCCGGATGCAGGCGCAGCTGGAGCGCCTCGAAATCGAGCCCGCCCTCGGTGACCAGCACGATCTCGCCGTCGACGACGCAGCGCTCGGGCAACGCGTCCTTGAGCAGCTCGACCAGCTCGGGGAAGTACCTCGTCAGCGGCCGGTCGTTGCGCGAGCCCAGCACGACCTCGTCACCGTCGCGGAAGACCACGCAGCGGAAGCCGTCCCACTTCGGCTCGTACAGCAGCCCCGGCGTGCGCGGCAGTTCGTGCACGGCCTTGGCCAGCATCGGCTTGACGGGCGGCATCACGGGCAGTTCCACGAGGGCGATCCTAAGCCGCGCCACCGACAAAAGCGCGACGTCAGAGCTCGGCCAGCAGGAGTCCGCTCCGCGGTTTCGGCGTGAAATAGGTGGCCTTCCTCGGCATCCTCGACCCGGCCGCGTGCACGGCGAGCACCTCCGCGTACGGGACCGGGGCCAGCAGCAACACCGCGTCCGCGTCTTCGGGCACCGGCACGCCCGGCAGCAACGGGCGCACGTTCGGCCCTTCCGGATCGACGCCGAGCGCCCCGCGGAGCAGCTCCTGCTCGACCACCGCGTGGTCACCGCCCGCCTTGCCGAGCGACACCCGGAAAGCCGACGGTCCCGCCAGGACGGTCACCTCGCCCGCCTCGGACGGCGGACCCGGCGGGCCGGGGTGGACGTCGTAGCCCGCCTCCGTCCAGCGCCGGACCAGGGTTTCCGCGTCGAGACCGGTGCCGGTGAGCACCCGGTGGATGGGCCCGATCCGCAGCCCCGGCCCGCCGGTGACCAGCGCCAGCAACGCGCCGCGCCCCGATTCCGCGGCGGCCGCGACGCGATGGTTGCCGTCCGCGACCAGGAGATCCAGGCCGTCCAGGGTCGCCAGCAGGTCGTCCTGGTCTTCGCCGGGACCGGTGAGCCACAGTTCGTGCTCGCGGCCCGCGCCGTCCACTGTGGACAGGCAGGGCGTGCGGCCCCGGCAGATCCGTTCGATCAGCGCGGTCAGCTCCCGGCCGCCGGTCGCGGGGACCAGCATCGCGGCGCTCGTCGCGACACCGAGCCCGGCGAGCATCGCGGCCCGTTCCGCGACGACGTCCGGATAGACGTCCTCGGTGTGCCGGACCCGGGTCACGCCGTCGTCCCGGACCGCGGCGGGGTCGACCAGGCAGAGCACGCCCAGCGCGACCCCGTCCGGCCCGTCGATGCGATACGGCGCGACGACGTCGGCGACCGGGCGGTAGTGCCCCTCCCGGATCCGCTCGAACGTCGCCCTGGCCTGTGGCAACGCGGCCTCGATCGCGAGGCCGCCCGCCAGCGCGGCCGGGGTCCTGGCCGGATGCTGGACCGCCAGCAGACTGTCGCCGCGGGCGTCGGCGAGCGCGGCGGCCACCCGGTCCGGGTCGGCGAACTCGTCGACGTCGGGCCCCGGGACGGTGTCGCGGACAACCCAGCCACGGTCGATCGGGCGGATCCAGGTGCTCATCCGATCCATTTTGCGGGATAGCTCACGGAAAAAATCGGTCCCATGACCGGGTGTCTCCGTGGAATGCTTACCCATGCGAAGTAGTTGACGCCGTTCATGAGCCTGAGGAGACCGCCACAGATGACCACCCCGGCCCCGGTCACCGCGAAGGAAGGGGTCGGTTTCCGGTCCGAACGCGGCCCCGTCCTGATCGCCGTGATGCTGTGTTCCGGCCTGATCGCGCTGGACTCGACCATCATCGCCACGGCGGTGCCCTCGGTGGTCGCCGATCTGGGCGGGTTCTCGCAGTTCCCGTGGCTGTTCTCGATCTATCTGCTGACCCAGGCGGTCACCGTCCCGTTGTACGGCAAGTTCGCCGACGTGCTCGGCAGGCGTCCGGTGATGTTCTTCGGGATTGCGGCGTTCCTGCTGGGCTCGGTGCTGTGCGGCGCGGCCTGGAGCATGCCGGTGCTGATCGCCGCCCGCGCGGTGCAGGGCATCGGCGCGGGCGCCATCCAGCCGATCGCGCTGACCATGGTCGGCGACATGTACACCGTCGAGGAACGCGCTAGGGTGCAGGGCTATCTCGCCAGCGTGTGGGCCATTTCGTCGGTGGTCGGGCCGACGCTGGGCGGGGTGTTCGCCGAGTACCTCGACTGGCGCTGGATCTTCTTCATCAACCTGCCGCTCGGCGCGCTGGCGGCGTGGATGCTGTTCCGGAACTTCCGTGAGCGCGTCGAACGCCGCTCGCACCGCATCGACTACTTCGGCGCCACGCTGCTCACCCTCGGCTGTTCGCTGCTGATCCTCGGCCTGCTGGAGGGCGGGGTCGCCTGGGGCTGGGCGTCCGCGCCGAGCCTGGGCATCTTCGCCGGCGCGGCGGTGCTGCTGGTGACGTTCGTGTTCGTGGAACGCAAGGCCGACGAGCCGGTGCTGCCGCTGTGGATCTTCACCAAGCGGACGCTGATCGGCGGGAACCTGGTCGCCGTCGTCGTCGGCATGCTGCTGATGGGCCTGACGTCGTATCTGCCGACCTTCTCGCAGGGCGTGCTCGGCACCGGCGCGCTCGTCGCCGGATTCGCGCTGGCGGCGCTGACCGTCGGCTGGCCGATCTCGGCGTCGCTGGCGGGCCGGATCTACATGCGGATCGGGTTCCGGGACACCGCGCTGATCGGCAGCGGGGCGGTCATCGCGGGCGCGGCGCTCACGGTGTTCCTGGCGGCCGGGTCGTCGATCTGGCTGGCGGCCGCGGCCGCGTTCGTCCTCGGGCTGGGGCTGGGCCTGGCGTCGAGCCCGACCCTGATCGCCGTGCAGTCCACCATCGGCTGGGAACGCCGCGGCGTCGTCACCGCGACCAACATGTTCAGCCGATCGTTGGGCAGCGCCGTCGGCGTGGCGATCTTCGGCGCGATCGCGAACGCCACCCTGGCGAGCCGCTTCGCGAACCCACCCGCCGGAGTGACCGGCCTGCCGTCGGGCGTCGACGCGACCAGCGTCGTCCTGGGCGGCAACGGCCCGGACACCGCGACGACGACGTTCGTGCGTGGCGCCCTCGCGGACGCCACGCACCACGTCTTCCTGGCGATGCTGGTGGTCGCGGTGCTCAGCGTCGGCGCGCTGCTGCTGATGCCGCGGCGGACCGAAGAGCTGAAGTTCGACTAGCAAGCGCCTGGGTTCGGTGGGTCGTGGGGGGGGGGGGGGGGGGGGGGGGGGGGAAACCCCCCACACCCCCCCCGGCGACCCCCCCGCCCAGACGGGGGGGGGGGGGGGGGGCGGGGGGGTAGAAC
>NZ_JBIWKX010000061.1:0-35592 GCF_044765885.1 Amycolatopsis sp. NPDC102389 | reverse complement strand
CGGCCCCAGGGGGGGGGGGGGCCGCCCCGCCGGGGGGGGGGGGGGGGGGGGGGGGGGGGGCCCCCCCCCCCCCCCCCCCCCCCCCCCCCCCCACGACCAGGGTGACCCACTCAGTTCTGCAGCGGGACGGCGTGCTCGACGAAGTTCTCCACGAACCGCTCGATCGGCTCCGGCCCGGCCGGGTACAGCACGAACTTGCTCAGCCCGGCGTCGATGTGCTCGGCGATCAGGTCGCGGGCGGCGCTCCAGCCGTCCGCGATCAGCCGGGAAGGATCGGCATCGGACCGTGCCGCGACCGAAGCCGCGAGCGCGTCCGGGATCCCGTCCTCCGCGACGAGGAGGCTGATACCGAAATGGTCGGCCTCGACCTCCCGGTCCGCCTCGGCGGCGGCCTCCTGGATCGCCTCGCGGCCGGCGCGCGCCTCCTCCGGCGTGAGGAAACTGGCCAGCCAGCCGTCCGCGAGCCTGCCGACCCGCCGCAGCGCGCCGGGTGCCTTCCCGCCGAGCCACAGGTCGAGCCGGTTGACCGGCGGAAGGCCTAGCCCCGTGCCTTCGACGCGGAAGAACTCGCCTTCGAAGGTCACCTCTTCCTGGGAGAGCAAGGCCCTGATCAGCCGCAACGACTCGTCGAACACCGCGGCGCGGCGCCCTTGCGGCACCGGGAACAACGGCAGTTCCGCGGCGCGCGCGGGCTTCAGGCCGAAGACCGGAAGAACCCTTTTCGGCGCGAGCGCGGCGAGCGAGGCGAGCTGTTTGGCGACCAGCACCGGATCACGGCCCGGCAGCACCATCACCCCGGTGCCGACCTTCAGTCTCGTGGTGCGGGCGAGCGCGTGCGTCAGCCCGACGACCGGATCGATCCTGGGCGAGTACACCGCCTCGGGCAGCCAAAGCGAATCGACGCCCGCCCGCTCCAGCAGATCGACCGCGGCGCCGAACTCCCCGGGCGCCGTCCCGGTCCCCAGACCCGCACCGATCCTGATCTTCAGGTCCTCCGCCACATCCGCTCCCATCCGCCGAGCCCCGGTGTCCAGTGTTCCCAGCGTGAACAACCCCGCACAAGCATGGACGCATTCCGCGAATCCCCCGTACATTCCAGTGTCGTGCGGGTCGTTCCCGCACGGATTGGGGGATTTTCGATGGCAGGACAGGCTCTGAGCAGTTGGACGCGCTGCTTCCATCCGGCGCCGTCGGCCGGGATGCGGCTCCTCGCCTTCCCGCACGCCGGTGGATCGGCGAGCGCGTACCGCTCGTTTTCGGCCGCTCTCTCACCCACCGTCGAGGTGCACACCGCCCAGTACCCGGGGCGACAGGACCGCATGGGCGAGCCGGTCATCGACGACCTGCACGTCCTCGCCGAGCAACTGGTGGACGTCGTCGCCGCGTTCCGGGAACCCTTCGCCCTCTTCGGCCACAGCATGGGCGCCATCGCCGCGTTCGAGGTCGCGCGCCGGCTCGAAGCACGCGGCATCGTGGCGGCGGCATTGTTCGTCTCGGC
The DNA here is from genome assembly GCF_044765885.1 of Amycolatopsis sp. NPDC102389. Lineage (NCBI taxonomy): Bacteria > Bacillati > Actinomycetota > Actinomycetes > Pseudonocardiales > Pseudonocardiaceae > Amycolatopsis > Amycolatopsis sp. NPDC102389. Next base: position 34,094 of record NZ_JBIWKX010000061.1, on the reverse strand, counting down.
CCGCCGAGGTCCGGACGTGTGGAAGGAGAAGTCGCATCACCTCGCTGACGACGACACCTTTCTCAAGGAGGTCAGCCGTCTCGGTGGCACGGACCCCACGGTCTTCGACGACCCGGACATCCGCGCGCTCGCGTTGCCCGCGCTGCGCGGCGACTACAAGGCCGTCGAGACCTACCGGTACCGGCCCGGCCCCGACGTGAGCTGCCCGATCGTGGCGCTCGCGGGCGACGCGGACCCGGTCCTGGAACTGCCGGACGCCGAAAACTGGGGCGAGCACACCAGCGGCTCCTTCGAGCTGGAGGTGTTCGAAGGCGGTCACTTCTTCCTCGACGACAACCTGGACGCCGTCGCCGCGCGCATCCTCGGCAAGCTGACCGTCAGTCCCTGAGGCCTTCCCTGCTCGCCCACGCGACGACCTCGGTCCGGTTCGCCAGGCCCAGCTTCGCCAGAATGCTCCGGACGTGGCTTTCCACCGTCCGTTCGGAAAGCACCAGCTTTTCGGCGATCCGGCGGTTGCTCATCGCGTCGGCGAGCAGGACCACGATCTCGCGTTCCCGTCCGGTGAGCGGGTCCGCGGCGCGGCGTTCGACGCGGATCCGGTCGAGCAGCGCCGCGGCCCGCGCGTGCGGTCCCGGCATGGCCAGCCGACGGAACTCGTCGAGGGCCTCGCGCGCGATCCCTCGCGCACGCACGAAATCGCGCCGGGCGACCAGGACTTCGGCGAGCAGCAACCTCGTCTGGGCGACAGAGGGCCGCGCGCCGATGCCTTCGTTCACGGCGATGGCCTGCTCGGCCAGCCGCACCGCCTCGTCGTGGCGGCCCAGCAGGGCGTTGAGCCGGGCGGGGTGCTCCAGGCTCGATCCGGTGCAGAAGACACCCGCGCCGCTCGACACGGTCGGACGCACCTCTTCGAGGCGCCGCAACAGGTATTCCGCCATCTCGACGTCGTGGAAGGCCTCGACGAGCGGCACGAGGTTGGGCAGCGCACCGGTGGTGTGCAGCGCGAACTCCGGGCTCCGCACCAGCGGGACCAGCTGTTCGTACCGGACCCTCGCCTCGTCGAGGTCGCCCACGAGCAGGCTCAGCAACGGCCGGGAGACCAAGGTGACCGGCAGATGCGGCGCCCGCTCCAGCAAACCCGCGTAATCCCCTCGCAGATCGCCGGGATCACCGGTGAGCAGCACGAGCTGCGTGCGGAACGCGTAGGACATCCCTTTCGCGGAGAAGTCGTCCGCGAGTTCGGTGTCCGCCAGTTCCTCCGCCGCGATGTCGAGTTCGCGTGCCTCGGCCAGATCTCCGCGCAACGCCAGCACCGAACTGCGCAGCCGCAGATCATGCCAGCGGACCAGCGGCAACCTCGTCAACCGCGCCAGCGTGGTCACCGCGACGAGTTCGTCGTCGACGAGCGCCATCCGCCCGTCCGCCAAGGCGGCGTCGATCCGCCATTTGTGGCCCCACAAGGAAACCAGCGGCTGCCCGGTCCGCGAGCCCAGCTCGGCCGCGAGCGCGCCGAGCCGCAGCCGTTCGGACAGCGGAAGCCGGTCCGGAGCGACCTTCATCCGGGCACGGACGGCGTCGACCAGTGCCTCCGGATCGCCTGATTCCTCAGCGAGCGCGAAGGCTTCGTCGGCGAGCTTCCCCGCGTCGGCGAACCGGCCGTAGTCGGCTTCCACCGACGCGCTGTGCGCCAGCAGGCGTGCCCGCGTCGTCCGGTCGACCCCGTCCACGGCGAGCGCGCGGACGGCGAGGTCGCGGATGCCGGGCAGGAGATCCGGCGCGGCGACGTCGCGGACCACCAGTGCCGCGCGGGCGAGCAGCCCCGCGTCGGCGGCGCGGCGGGCATGGTCGAGGCTGCGCGCGAACCGGCCGGTCCGGTATTCGGCGACGGCGAGATCGAGCAGCAGCCCGGCACGGTCCACTTCGGACAGTCCGGCCTTCGCGCGGGCGTCCAGCGCCATCGCGAGGAAGCGTGCCGCTTCGTCGAAGGCCAGTGCCCGGTTCGCTTTCGCGGCAGCGATCGCCGCCCACTCCGCCGTCTTCTCCGGCGCGGACGCCGAACGCAGCCAATGCCCGGCGACCGTCCCGGCGAGCGCGGGTTCACGCCGGGCGTGCCCTTCGAGCGCGGCCGCGGCGCGACCGTGCAACGCTTCCCGTTCGGCTTGGCCGAGATCCGCGTAGATCCCGTCGCGGACGACGGCGTGCGCGAACCGGCCGGAACCCAGCACCCCCGCCTTTTCGGCTTGATCGAGCCCGTCGGCGACCGCCTCGAACGGCAGGCCGGAGATCTCCGCGAGCAAGGAGGCTTCGACGTCTTCGCCGAGCACCGCGGCGATGGCGAGCAGCCGCCGCACCTCCGGTCCGAGGGCCGCCACCGCGGCACGGACGAGGTGGCCGAGCTCGGCTCTGCCCGCCGAACGCGCGATCGCGCCGAGGTAGAGCGGGTTCCCGCCGGACCGGCGATACGCCTCGCGCGCTTCCTCGTCCGCCAGTCCGGTGAGCAGTACCCGGGCGTCGGACTCGGCCAGGGGCGGCAGCGAGATGCTCCGCGCGCCCGGCCGGCGCAGGAGATCCGGCAGGGCGGCGTCCAGCGCGGGAGTGTGCCCGGTGTCCCGGTGCGTCGCGATCACGGCCAGCTTCGAGCGCCGCAACTCCCCCGCCAGATGCCGCAACAGCCGCAACGACGCCTCGTCGGCCCAGTGCAGGTCTTCGAGGACGACGACCAGGCCCGCCGGTTCCGCCGCGGCCACCAGCGCGTCCGACGCGGCGGCCACCAACCGGAACCGCGCCGCCTGGACGTCGCCGGTGCCCTCGGTCTCGGCGAAAGCGGTCTTCACGGCCGAATCGACCGACGGCAGTGCCTCGACGACGCGGCGCCACGGCCACAGCGGCGGCGCACCCGGATCATCCGCGCACCGGCCCCACACGACGGCGGACGCCTCGGCCGTCGCCTCTTCGACCAGGCGGGTCTTGCCGATCCCGGGCGGCCCCGAGACGAGCACGAGCCCGCCGGAACCCGCGGCGGCGTCGGCGAGCCTGCCGCGCAGACTCGCCAGCTCGCCCTCCCGGCCCACGAACGGTTCCCGGTGCACGGAAGGAGTATCGCCCTCCGGGCCCGATTCCGTACCGCCCTGCGTACTGGCACTGATGCCCTGAGGCCGCTGGGAGCGCAGGGTCGGCACGTCCGACGGGAAGGAAAACCCATGTACGCCACCGTCCATCAGTTCCGGCGTTCGCACGCCGACGAGCCCGAAGGCTGGGGCCACGCCCTCGCCGCCGAACTCCACCCCGGCACCGGATCGCCGGGCACCTGCACCCTCGCCGAGGTCGGCGGCCTGACCGGGCTCGTCGTCGCGTTGTGGCGCGACCGCGGCTCCGCGCTCGCCGCCGCGGACCACCTCGTCGCTCGTGTCTACGACGCCCGTGTCTACGAGGTCTCCGACGCCGAAAGCGGCGCGGCCGAGCCCAGGATCGCGCAGGCGACCTGGTTCGACCGGCCGCTCACCCGGGCACAGGCCGACGCCGCCGAGTTCGGCGGGCGAGAGCGGATCCGGCCCGCCGTGCGGGAGCTCGACGGGGTCGGCGGGTTCTACGTCCTGACCGCCGAAGACCGGTCCAGCCTCGTACTCGGCTTCACAGCGTCGATCGAGGCGATGGAGGCCATGCAGAAAGTGGTCATGAGCACGGAGTTGCTGCCCGGCGAGGATCCCGCGCTGCTGCCGGGCCCGGACCGGGTCGACGTCCACCGCGTGCTCCACACGTCCCTGCCCTCGCTCGGCCTGGTGGGTGAGCCGCGATGACCGCCGGGACGTCCGCCCGGGTCGGCACCTGGACCGTGCTCGCCGACCGGACCTCGGCCACGTTCACCGTCCGGAATTTCGGGTTCCGCGTGGTCCGCGGATCGATCCCGGTCGACCTGGGCTCGGTGCGGGTCTCCTCGGACGGCGTCATCGCGGTCGAAGCGGCCTTGGATCTCGACAAGATCGACACCGGGAACGCCAAACGCGACGCCGACCTGCGTAAACCCGGTCTGCTGGCGATCGACGCGCAGCCCGTGCTGACCTTCGCGGCGAACCGGATCGAGGGTGGCCCCGGCGAGTGGACGATCGAAGGCGCTCTCGGCGCACGCGGCGAGTCCTGTGCCCTCACGGTGACCGCGGCGGGGCCGGAAGACAACGGCGACGGCACCTGGCGGGTGCGCGCCGGCGCCGTCTTCGACCGGCGGGCGATCGGTCTCCGCGCGCCGAGGTTCCTGATCGGCCGGGAGATCACGATCGCGCTCGACGTCGTCCTCTCGCCGCCTGGCTGATCAGGCCCAGGCCGCGAGTTCCTTGGCGAGCGAGGACGGTCCGGCGGCGGTGCGCAACGCCGGCGGACCGGGCCAGCAGTCCTGGTGGTCGCCGGTGCGGAGGGTCTCGGCGAAGCGCGCCACCAGGCGCGGGTGCGACGCCACCGTCCTGCCGCCGAGGTAGGCGACGACGACGTGGTGATCGTCGTCCGCGTGCGTCGCCACGGCGGCCGACCAACCGTGCTCTTCGTGCCACATCAGGTCGACGTCGCGCTCAGGAAAGCCCGGGAGGCGCCAGTTCAGCCTCAACCGGGCGGTGACCGGACCGGTGAGGTCGACCGTGCCCGAATCCATCCGTATCCCCAATGCCGCGGCCACGTCCTCCAGGTAGGCGTTCAGCCTGGTCTTGAGCTCCAGACCTGCTTCCGTGGGCGCGGGGGTCGAGGTGGTCACGGTCCCTCATCTTCCTGTCACTTTGAGTTGGCGTGACGGGAATTACCCACCCCGGAGCCGCTTCACACCCTCATTTCGTCACGCCACGGTTTCGGTTCGCTCAAGCCGTGGCTTCGATGACCCGGGTGAGGGCCTTGTGCAGCGCTTCCAGCTCGGAGACCTCCATGCCGAGCTTCTCCACGACGCGATACGGGATCTTTTCCGCCTCCGCGCGCAACGCGCGACCGGATTCCGTCAGCTCGACCGTCAGCAGCCGCTCGTCCTCGGAGCTACGCCGGCGAGTGACGTAACCGATCGCTTCCAGCCGCTTGAGCAGCGGTGACAGCGTCGCGGGTTCGGCGCGCAGGGCGACGCTCAGGTCCTTGACCGCCTGCGGGCCCCGCTCCCACAGCGCCAGCATGACCAGGTACTGCGGATGGGTGAGCCCATGAGGTTCCAGCAGCGGACGATAAATGGCGATGACGCTGCGCGACGCGACCGACAGCGCGAAACACACCTGACGCTCCAGCGCGAGCGGATCCTCGCCCAGATCGATCGACTTCATCTCCGGCCCCTCCGAGTTCATGCCGCCGATCCTAGCCGTGACACTAATGTTTAGCGTACTAATCATTAGTGTACTGTGAAGGCATCGAAGGAAGGAGTCGCCCGATGCCCCGCAAGCGCCCGGACGTGTTCCGCTGGCTGTGGTACTCACTCGGCGGCAGGCTGCCCGAGCGCTACCACGACTGGATCCTCCACGACGCGACCACCGGGAGCTGGCGCTGGCGGCACGTCGCCCGCAGCACGGTGATGATCGCCCCGCTCTGCGCGGTGTGGCTGCTCCTGCCCGGCCCGCTCCCCCTGCGGCTGGCGATCGTGCTGATGGCCGCGCTCGTGGCGTACTTCTACTCGATGGCCTACATGGAGGAGAGCATCGAGCACCGGCTCGCCAAGAACGGCTTCCCGCCGGGCATCGGCCGCCGGACCCGGGCGGAGGCCGTCGCGGTCGCGGAAGCCGAGGTGACCGAGCGATACCTCGCGCGGTACCGGGACCAGCCGAACGCCTGACCCGCCGCTTTCGTCGCCGCCGGTGTCGCGAAAGCCACTTTCGGGACATCAGGCGTCGCGAAAGTGGCTTTCGCGACGTCCGGAGCAGGCGGCGGTCAGGCAGCGCGACGCATCCGGGCCTCGGCGGCACGGTGCGCGGCCACGAGTTCCGCGGCGACACGCTGGGGTTCCGTTCGCAAGCGGCTGGGCAAGGTCTGCAGGACCACGATGCCGGCGGCCGCATACCTGGCGTTTCACGCTATCGTCGCGGCGTACTGCTGCTTGCCGAAGTGGAAGTCGTAGGAATCGATCTCCCAGGCCAAGCCCGCCGCCACGAAGTAGCCGTCGGGCGTCGCGATGTACTCACCGTTCTCGTCCCGCAGCTCGTGATTCCACAAGGGTTCCGGCAAGCCGCTCATACGCCACACCTTCATCGCGTCGACCTCCGCCGCCGACCGGGCCCCGTCGGCGATCCGATGCAACGCCTCGCGCGGGATCGCGGTACCGCGGCTGCTCCCGGCGTCGAGTTCGGCGAACAGCTCCGCAAGGCTCGCACCCCGCTGCACCGCTTCGGCCAGCAGAGCGGAAACCTCTTGTCGCGAGCCGAGGCGACGGCACTCGTCGAGGACCGATCTGACCAAAGGCGCCAGTGGCACACCGCCGGACACGGCGGCCTGCGGCAGCCGGGTCGTGCGTTCGATGATCACGTGCCCGGAACTGCCTACCTTGTGCTCGAGAGGCACGAGCAGGTGGACACGGAAAGCACCGTCAGGCAGCATTTTCAACCCGTGCCGACGGCACGAGGCAGCTCCCGTCACCACTGCGTCCGGCCCGGCATAGAGCAGGGCCGCATCGACCAGCTGACGTCGGGTCGGCTCGCCGGAATTCAGCATCAAGACTCCCGGGAGCAGTCGCCGCCACTGCTTACCCGGACGGCACCGGCGATAACAGGTCCTCGATGGAACGCCGAGTTCCGTCAACCGGGCGACGGTGATCACGCCACCACGACTGCGTTGGTAGAGGCCCTCGGGATCACGGGCCCAATCTCCGGACTTCACCCCATGATCGTCGGCTCCCCAGTCCTCGGTCGCCAGTACCTTTCGCCCGGCCTGTGGACAACTCGCCACACCAGCCCCACTGTGGATAAGTCCCGTGGCATCCGACGACTCGGGGGTGTCGCGAAAGTGGCTTTCGCGACACCCCCGAAACGCGCTGGCAACGCCCGGAGCATCCCGCCGAGCCCTACGGCAGCCGCCCACGACCAGGCAGGACGAGCCGTCGCGGCTAGAGTGCGCGGTGATGAGACACAAGCTCCGCCCGCCGCTCCCGCCCCGCCACGGGCTCGATCCCGCGAGGCTCAAGATGCCCGCCGAGGGGCCGTGGTCGACGTTGCGTGAGCACCTCGTCGAGCGGCTTCCCCGCGTCGCGCCCGAACGGATCGCGGAGATGCTCCGGGAGGAGCGCATCGTCGGGCTGGACGGGCCACTCGGCGTCGATTCGCCGTTCGTGCCGGACTCGTTCATCTGGTTCCATCGCGACCTGCCCGACGAGGTCGAGGTGCCGTTCGAGGTTTCCGTGCTGCACCGCGACGAACATTTCCTCATCGCCGACAAACCGCATTTCCTAGCGACGATCCCGCGCGGAAGGCACATCCTGCAGACCGCGCTCGTGCGCCTGCGCCGCGAACTCGACCTCCCGCGGCTCACCCCCGCGCACCGGCTCGACCGGGTCACCGCGGGGCTCATCCTGTTCGTGATCACCCCCGAAGTCCGCGGCAAGTACCAGACGATGTTCCGAGACCGCTTGGTGCACAAGGAATACGACGCTATCGCGCGGTACGACCCGGCCGTCGCGATGCCGCGCGACATCAGCAGCCGCATCGTCAAGGAACGCGGAGTCATCGCCGCGCAGGAGGTCGACGGGCCGCCCAACGCCGAGACCCGCGTGGAGCTGATCGAGCACCGCGACGGCCTCGGCCGCTACCGCCTGACCCCCGCGACCGGCCGCACCCACCAGCTCAGGCTCCACATGAGCGGCCTCGGGTTGCCGATCCTCGGCGACGACTTCTACCCGGAGCTGACCGAAACCCCGCTCGACGACTTCACCGAACCGTTGCAGCTGCTGGCGAAGGTCCTCGAGTTCACCGATCCGGTCACCGGGGAACGCCGCCGGTTCGAAAGCCGGCGGACGCTGCAGGCGTGGACGGATCTCGACGCGTGGCGCCGCGGCCCGGAACGGGTCGTGAGTGGCGATTCGGGTTAGAACACGAATCGCCACTCACGACCAACGGGACCGAAGGCTCACTTACGCCAGAACTTGATCCCGCTCCACGTCACCTTGACCGGTCCGGCGCCACTGGCCGTCCGGTAGGCGCCGAACTTGTCGTAGTAGCTCCCGGCGCTGCTGCTCACGGTCTGCTTCAGCGAGCCGTTGATGTACACCTTGTGCGTGCTCCCGACCTGGTGCACCGTGTTGACCCGCACCGACGTCCCGACGGTCGCCCCGCTCCCCACGGTCTCCCCGCCGTGAACCGCGTAGAGCCGCCCGCCGCGTTCGACTGCGAGCATGAAGTACGGTCCGGCGGTCGGCGCGTCGCGGAAGGTCTGCTTCAGGCTGATCCGGGTGCCAGCCATGCTGGTGATCCGGAACGATCCCTCGAACTGCCGGGTCCCGCCGGTATAGGTCACGTAGCGCCGTTCCGCGCGTTGGTCCCCGCTTCCGGTGGAGCAGGTCAGCTCGAAGTTCAGCCCGTCGACGGTCCCGCAGCCGCGCTCCTGGACGTTGAACGACGGATTCTCCGCCGTCCACGGCCCGGTGCCGACCTGGGCGTTCGCCGGCATCGCCGACGCGATCAGGCCGAGCACGGCCGCCGTGACCACCCCGGCGGTCCGAAGTCGTCTCCGCATCCTGCCTCCTGCACACTCAGGGCGGCGGTGATGGTCCAGACCAGGACCAGGCTGCGACTGTACGAGCACGGGCCGTCGCCGGACAAGACGTTGACGCCCCGGCGTCCCGCTGATCGGGTAACGACGGTGATCCTCTCCTTGACGGTCCTCGAAGGACTGGCGGCCGGGACGATCGACCTGGCCTTCCGGCGCGGAGTCGGCGAACAAGGACGTCGAAGCCTTCGCGGGCGATTGTCCAAGATGGACAGAACGTGGGCGTGACGCTCAGTCTCGAAGTCGGCTACCGGATCTCCCCGCGCGGCGCGGCCTGTCCGCGTCTCATCGAGGATCCCGGTAGAACGCGCTGAGTTCCGGCACGAGCCGCTCCGGCGCGACACTGTGGAACTCGCCGTCCAGCTCGACCTGCCGCGCTCCTGGGACCGTCTTGGCCGCGGCGAGAGCGGCGGCCTTCAGCCAATCGGTGCTGCCGTTGCTGTTCACCACGAGCACGGGCGTCGCGATCGACGCCAGTTCGCCCGGCACCTTGGAGTCCCTCATCACGAAGGCGTCGTAGACGAGCGTGGGCGCGAACGATCGCAGCTCCGCCCACATCGGTGTCTCCTTGGCCGCGGCGACGGCCTCCGCCGGGGTGCCGACCGCGGCCATCGTGAACAGCGCGACGGCGTCGTCCCACCGGTCCGCCGCGACCAGCTCGCGCATCTCGTCGGCATACCCGGCAGGGACTTCTTCCGTCTCGCCGCGATAAGGCGGCTCGAAGACCGACAGGCGCGTCATCGGCACTCCCGCCGCGGCCGCGAGGAGCGCCAGCGCGCCGCCGGAGGAGATGCCGTGCACGATCACCGGCTCACCGAGTGAGGCGACGACCGCGGCCAGGTCCTCGATCTCACGCTCGACCGCGTACGGCGCGGTGTCCCCGCTGTCACCCCGTCCCCGGCGGTCGTAGGTCACCACCGAGAACTCCGCCGCCAGCTCCGCGACCAGCGGTTCGTCGCCACGGCGGTCGTTGCCCGCGCCCGCCACGACGACGACCACCGGGCCTGCTCCACGCCGTTCGAGCGCGATCGGCGTTCCGTCGGCGGACTTGACTGTGTCGATCATGGGACCATTCTGCCCGGCCTCCCCCGCGGGCGCTGTCAACCGGCGAAAGACGGTGGTGTGCCGTGAACCTTCGTTGCACACTGTCGCGGCGAGGTGAGCCATGCCCCAGACCGACGAGTTCGCCGAGGCGCTGCGGACCGGGCCGTTCTGCCGCGCGTTGTCGATGGCGGTCCAGGCCCGCGGCCTCAGCCTCCGGCAGTTGCACTACCGCCTCCGCGCGCTGGGCGCCTCGGTGAGCGCGATGACGCTGAGTCATTGGCAGAGCGGTCGAAGCGTGCCGGAACGGGAGGAATCGCTCAGGGCGGTGGAAATCCTGGAAAAGGTGCTCGCGGTGCAGGCGGGATCCCTCCGCCGGCTGGTCGGCTCCCCGCGACCACGAGGTCGCGGCGTGCGGTCCGCGACACCGCTCCATCGATGGCATCGGGCGTGGGGACATCCGGCCTTTCTGCCGCCCTTGCTCGAAGAATTCCGGGACAGCCTGATGAACCCGGCCCGCAAGATCGACCTGCACGAGATCGTCCACGTGCGTCCGGACCGGCGCACCGGCCGCATCGTGGTGCGAGAGCTCATCGAGGCGAGGCAGGACCGCACGCACACGGTGATCCTCGCGGCCAGAAGCAAGCCGGGCGTTCCGCCGCCGCTGGTGGTCGAGGGCGTCCATTGCCGTCCCGGAACGGTGCTCGCACTCGACGAAGAAGGCTTCTCGCTGACGGAATTGGTACTGGACAGGACTTTGCGGCGCGGCGAACGGCTGGCCATCGACTTCGTCCAGGAGTATCCGTCGCCGATAGTCGCCGACCACCACCACCGCAGGCTCACGGAATCCGTGGGTCACTACCACGGTGAGGTCGTCTTCGCTCCCGCGACGGAGCCGGTCGCGTGCCGGACCTGGCGGGCCCGCACGCCCGAAAACCGGACCACCGGGTGGATCGCCGTACGCCCCGACGCCGAGCACGCCGTCCACGTGTCGCGGCGGAACGCAGCCCCCGGAATCCACGGTCTCCACTGGAGCTGGGAATAGCGTTTCTCTGTTTACGGATTCTTTCGCCGAGGGTTTCCCACGCGGAGCCGCCTGGTTATGTTCGAGACGCACAGTTCTTGTGCCACAGGGAAAACCGCGACGAAAGCAGGTCCAAAGTGAACAGCAGAACCGCCCGCGTCCTCGCCATCACCGCCCTCACCGGCGCGGCGTTCGGCATCGCGGCTCCGAGCTCTTCGGCGAGCTCGGTGCCGAGCTACCGGACCTGGCTGTCCGACGTGCACACGGCGATGCAGGGCGGCACGACGTACCTCGACCAGCGGATCGCCAAGGGTGGCTCGAAACTGGCCGTCGTCACCGACATCGACAACACCGCTCTCGAGACCTACTACCATCCCGGCGAACCGACCGCGGACGTGCTCGCTTTCATCAAGCACGCCAAGGAAAAAGGGGTCTCGGTACTGGTGGCCAGTTACCGCTCCAGCGCGAGCGGCGCGAAAGAGGCGCTCACCGACGCCGGCTATCCGGTGGACCGCGTCTGCGTGCGCAAGAGCTCGGAGGCCCACGCGACCGAGACGAAACAGCGCTGCCGCAAGGAGTATGTCGCCGCCGGATACACCATCATCGCCAACGTCGGGAACCGTCCCGGCGACTTCACCGGCGGCAACTACGAAAAGGGCTTCAAGCTGCCCGACTACAACGAGCAGCTTTCCTAGCTCACGGCAGCTCGGCGAGAATCGAACAGGCGTTCGACAAACAGGCCGAACCGGGGTAGGTTCGGTTGCCATGACCCCCGCACTTCAAGGCTCGCTCTTCGACGAGTGCGCCACCCTCGGGCTCGGCTCGCTCGGCGCGCTCCGGCGCACCGAGCTGACCCGTGGCGCCTGGATCGACGTGCTGCCCGGCTGGCTCACCGGTGCGGACGAACTGTTCGCCCGCCTCGCCGAAGACGTGCCATGGCAGGCGGAACGGCGGCAGATGTACGACCGCGTCGTCGCCGTTCCCCGCCTGCTGAGCTACTACCGCGAGGGCATGCCGCTCCCCCACCCGATCCTCACGGAGGCGCGGGAGACGCTGTCGGCGCACTACGCGGAAGAGCTCGGCGAGCCGTTCGTGACCTCCGGTCTGTGCTTCTACCGGGACGGGCGGGACAGCGTCGCCTGGCACGGCGACGACACCGGCCGCTCCCGCACCGAGGACACCATGGTCGCGATCGTGTCGGTCGGCGCCGCCCGCCAGCTGGCGCTGCGCCCGCGTGGCGGGGGCGAGACCGTCCGGCACGCCCTCGGCCACGGCGACCTGATCGTCATGGGCGGCAGCTGCCAGCGCACCTGGGAACACGCCGTCCCCAAGACCGCCAAACCGGTCGGGCCGAGGATCAGCATCCAGTTCCGTCCGAGAGGAGTCGCCTGAAGATCAGTCCAGCAGCACGGGCAGCGCGTCGACGCCGTAGACGATCGAGACCTTCCGGAAGCCCACCTCGTCCGGATCGATCGCCAGCCGCATCTCCGGGAACCGGCGGACCAGCGCGGGATACGCGGTGCGCAGTTCCATCCTGGCCAGTTCGGCACCGATGCATCGGTGGATACCCCAGCCGAAGGCGAGATGCGATGTCGGCTCGCGGGTCGCGTCGAACGTCTCCATGTCCTCACCAAGGACGCCGTCGCGGTTCGCGACGCTGAGCGAGACCAGCACGATGTCGCCCTTCTCGATGCGGACGCCGCCGACCTCCATGTCCTCCTTGGCGAACCGCGGGAAGGCCATCTGCACCACGGTCAGATACCGCAGCAGCTCCTCGACGAACTTGTGGACTGCTCCGTCGTCGCCGCGCACGGTCTCGAACAGCGAGCGGTCCTTGAGCAGCACGAGCGCGCCGAGCGCGATCATGCTCGCCGTGGTCTCCAGCCCGCCGGTGAGCACGCCGTCGGCGAGGCCGGCCAGTTCGCGGTCATCGATCTCGTCGCCGTGCTCCTTGATGAGCATGCCGAGCAGGCCGTCGCCCGGGTTCTCACGCTGCTTCTTGACGATTTCGTCCAGATAGGACAGTGACTCGGTCATCGCGCCGAGCGACGCGCCCGCGCCGCCGAAGAGATCGAACCGCGCGGTGCTCAGCCGCTGGAAGTCGTCACGGTCCTCGTACGGAACGCCCAGCAGCTCACAGATCGTCAGCGACGGGATCGGCAGGGCGAAGGCCTCCCACAGGTCGACGGGGCCGTCCGCCTTCGCCATCGCGTCGAGCTGGTCGGCGACGATCTCGTCGATCCGCGGGGTCAGGCGCGACAGCCGCCGCATGGTGAACTCCGGCGTGAGCAGCCGCCGCAGCCGGGTGTGCACCGGCGGATCCGCGAATCCCAGCCCGCCGGGGTTCTGGTCTTCGGTCACGCCCGCGTTGCCGACCAGGTTCGTGAAGTCGTTGCTGAACTCGCTCACCTTGCCCAGCACGGCCTTGGCCTCGTCGTAGCCGGTGACCAGCCAGCCGTTCATCCCGAACGGCAGGTCGAGCCGGCTGATCGGCTCCGTCGCGCGGATCCGGCCCAGCTCGGCCACCGGGTCGAGACCGTCGCGCTTGAGCGGCAGCAGCGCGTTGTCCGGGATGATCGACATCTTGGCCAGGTCGAAGCCGTTCTTCTGCTGACGCGCGAGGTAGCGACGGCCGACCCAAGCCAGCACGCGCGAGCGAATGCTCCCCATACTCCGCACCCTACTCCAGGCGCCGATCACCTGACCTGGCACAACAGGCCGCCTTCGCCCGGCTGGGCAGGAATTTCCGCGGCTGTTCACCCGCCGTCCCACTCGATTAGTCACGTCCAGAAAGTCGGGTTTCCGCCCGGTGAGGTTCCCGGCGACCGGGAGACGTCGGTCACCCTCGGTCACTGCGGAGCCGAGATATCGCCTGACAGCGGACGCGCGTCGTGAGATTGTCGGACCTTACTGGGAGGATTCGGACATGTCAGCCGCGCTCATCGGACGTGACCATCCCGCGGGGGTACTCCGCGCGGAGATCTCCCGCGCCGCCGAAAGCCATGGCGGGCTGGTGCTGGTCACCGGCGAGGCCGGAATCGGCAAGACCACGCTCGTCACCGGCGCCGCCGAAGAGGCGAAACGCCTCGGTGCCCTCGTGCTCAACGGGTCCTGCTGGGATTCCGCGAGCGCTCCGGGCTACTGGCCGTGGACACAGGTGGTCCGCGGGCTGCGGCGCGCGGTCGGGGAGCGCTGCTGGGCCGCGAGGGCCGACAGCGCGTTGGACGTCCTGCTCGGCGAGGCGCGCGGTGACGGCGCGGCGGACGGGTTCCGGCTGTACGACGCGGTGACGAGCGTGCTGGTGGCCGCTTCCCAGGACCAGCCGGTCGTCGTGGTGCTCGACGATCTGCACTGGGCCGACGCCGCGTCGCTGCGGCTGCTCGAGTTCGCCGCTCAGCACACCTGGTTCGAACGCCTGCTGCTGATCGGCACGTACCGGGACGTCGAGGTCGAAGCGACCGATCACCCGCTTCGCTCGCTCATGCTGCCGTTGCTCGCGAAGGCCACTTCGGTCACTCTCACCGGCCTCGAACCGGACGAGGTCGGCACGCTCATGGCCAGGACGGCGGGCGCGGAACCCGACGACGCCTTGGTCGCCGAGGTCCACCGCCGCACCGGCGGAAATCCGTTCTTCGTCGAGCAGACGGCGCGGCTCTGGCACAGCGGCGGTTCCGCCGAGACCATCGCCCCCGGCGTGGCCGATGCCCTGCAGAGACGGCTTTCCCTACTCCCCCGGCCGGTCCTCGATCTGCTGACCACGGCGTCCGTGCTCGGCAGGGAATTCCACCGACGGCTGCTCGCGGGCGTGGCCTCGGCGCCCGTGCCCCAGGTGGACCGGCTGCTCGACCAGGCCGTCGCGGCGCGGCTGGTCGTGGTGCACGGGCAGGGCCGCTTCGCCTTCGCCCACGACCTCGTCCGCGAGACGCTGTACGCGAGTTTGCCCGAGCCGGACCGCCGGAACCGCCACGCCGCGGTCGTCGCGGCGGCCCGCGAGACGTCGTCGTCACCGGACAGGCTCTTCCCCGCGGACATGGCCCGTCACGCGCTGCTCGCGGGACGGCAACTCGATCCGGACGAGGCCGTCGACCTGTTGCTGGCCGCCGCGATCGACGCCACCGGCCGGATGGCGACCGAGGAGACGACCACGCATTACCGGCGGGCGATGGAGATCGTCGAAGACCGGCGGCGGCAGGCGGTCATCGCGCTCGAACTGGGCGCGCATCTGACCCGCCACCACGAAACGGACGAGGGCAGGCAGGTCCTCGACGACGTCTCGGTGCTCATCCGTGAACTCGACGACGACGATCTCCTCGCCCGGCTGGCGTTGACCCTGGTCCGTGCCGATCACAAAAGCCTGCGGGCCGACGAGACGGTCGACGTGCTCGCCGAGGCGCACGCGCGGCTTTGTGGCCGCGAGCCCGGACAGCAACTCACCGTCGAAGAGATGACGCAGGAACTCTCCGCGCGCATCATGATGACCGCCCGCGACGACCAGGACGATTCCGCGCTGCTGTTCGGTCTGTGGGCCCGGCACGACGCGATCTGGGGGCCGGGCAGCGCCGCGGAACGCGAGCGGCTCACCGACGAACTGGTCCTCGTCGGCAGGCGCACGGCGAACCCGGAATTGGAGCACTACGCGGCGTCGTTCAAGTGGGTGGCGCTGCTCGAACAGGGCGATCCCCGGTATTTCGAGCAGTATCAGGAGTTTCTCGCCCTGGCGGCCACCGGAAGGGCGCCGAGTTCGCAGCTGGCTTCCCGGATCGACCAGAGCATCATCGCCACGCTCCAGGGCCGGTTCTCCGAAGCCGAGGCGTACATCGAGCAGGTGATCTCGTGCCACACAGGGGACGTGCATCCCCATTTCGTCGATCTGAACCAGTTGCAGCGCTGGATCCGGTGGTGTCTGGAGGGGCGGTTCGACGAACTCGCCGGGTTGCACCGCGAGATCTCCCGCGACGGGTATTCCTACAGCCGGCTGCTGGAGGCGATCACCGCGGCCCAGCGTGAGGACGTCGCGGAGGCCGTCCGGCTCACCGACCTCGCGGCCGACGCGAAACCGTACCCTCGTGACTCGGAAGCGTTGTGGTTGCGCTGTCAAGCGCAAACCGCGGCGGTCTCGCGCGATCCCGAACGGTGTGAAGCGGCCCGCGCGCTCCTCGCGCCCTACAGCGGGGAATGGCTGGTTTCCCTGTACGGCTGCGAGATCTCCGGCCCGGTCGACCTCTGGCTCGGCAGGCTCGATCTCGCGCAGGAACGGTGGAACGAAGCGGTGGACCGGTTGCGCCGTGCCGTGCTCTCCGCGGATCGGCTCAGGGCGACGGTCTGGGCGACCGAAGCCAAGTCCTGGCTGGCGAAGGCGCTGCTGGGCCGTAACCTCGACGGCGACATGACGGCCGCGGTGACCCTGCTGTCCGAAGTGGCCGGAGAGGCCACCGCGCTCGGCATGCGGCAGGTCGTCGCCAGGGCGGCGCGGGCGCGGGAGGACGCCCGGACCCCGGCTGCGCCGACGGCCGAGTTCCGCCGCGACGAAGCCGTGTGGACCTTGCGCTTCGACGGCGTCACCACCCGCCTCCCGGACTCGAAAGGCTTGCGGGATCTGCATTTCCTGCTCGGCAGGCCGGGTTCGGAGGTGACGGCCGTTCGGTTGCTCGATCCCGAAGGAGGCGAGGTGGTCGTCGCCGCGAAGAGTCTCGGCGGGGACGCCGTCCTCGACGACGAGGCGAAGGCCAGATATCGCGCGCGGCTGGAGGAACTCGACGAACGGATCGACACCGCGACCGGGCTGGGCCAGGACGCGCGCGCCGCGGCGCTGGACCGGGAACGGGACGCGCTGCTCACCGAACTGCGGTCCGCGGCCGGGCTCGGCGGCCGCACCCGCCGGCTCGGCGACGAGGCCGAACGCGCCCGCAAGACGGTGACCGCCCGGATCCGGGACACCCTGCGCAAACTCGACGAGCAGCATCCGGCGTTGGCCGCGCACCTGCGCGCGTCGGTCACCACCGGTTCTTCGTGCCGTTACGCGCCCGAAGACAAGGTCCCCTGGCGGTTGTGAGCCGCCAGGGGACCTTGTCGCCCCCAGGTCATTTCCTGTTGTAGAGCCGCATCGTCAAGGTGCCGAAGATCGCGAGGATGACCGCGCCGGCGATCAGCACCCAGGTGATCTCGCCGCCGTCCCAGTTGCCGTCCATCATCGACCGGACCGCCGCGACCACGTGGGTCACCGGGTTGACGTCGACGAAGGCCTGCAACCAGCCCGGCATCGTCGCCGGATCGACGTAGATGTTGCTGAGGAACGTCAACGGGAACAGCACCATCATGCTGACGCCCATCACCGACTTCTCGCTGCGCAGCAGCAGGCCGAACATCGTCCAGATCCACGAGAACGCGAACGAGAACGCCAGCAGCAGGAGGATCGCGGCGGCCACGCCACCGAATCCGCCGCCGGGGCGGAAGCCCATGATCAGCCCGACGCCGAGGATCACCAGCGAGGCGATGAGGTAGCGCAGCATGTCGCCGAGCAGGTAGCCGACCATCGCCGACGGCCGCCAGATCGGCAGCGTGCGGAACCGGTCGAAGACGCCCTTTTCGATGTCGGTGTTGACCGCCACCCCGGTGTACATGGTGATCATCAGGATGCTGCTCGCCATGATGCCCGGCAGTACGAACTGCAGGTACTGCGTCGGCGAGCCGGACAGCGCGCCGCCGAACAGGTAGGTGAACATCAGCGTCATCATGATCGGGAACGCCGTGACGTCGAACAGCTGCTCGGGCACGTGCTTGATCTTCAGCATCGCGCGCCACCCGAAGGTGACCGAAGTCGACAGCGCGCTGGGGCGCTGCGGGCGGTTCTTCGCGATCAGGACGGCCGCGAGATCCTCCGCCTTCGGTGCGGCGAGAACGGGTTCGTTGTCTTTGACTGCTGTCGTGCTCAAGCTGCACTCTCCTCAGGCGTTGCGGTGCGGTCGGTGAGGGCCAGGAAGACCTCGTCGAGGCTCGGCTGGCCGAGGGAGAAGGTGTCGACGACGATGCCGGCGCGGGCGAGTTCGGCCAGTGCGCGCGCGGCGTGCTCGGCGGCACCCTGTTCGGTGCTCTCGCCCGAAAGCCGGGCGGTCAGCGCGACGGGATCCGGCTCGAGCAGTACCTGTGCCTCCAGGTTGCGGACGAGCAGCGCTTCGGCCTCGGGACGCTGGTCGGCCTCGCGCAGCCGGACGTGTACGGCGCCCGCGCCGACCGACGCCTTCAGCTGGCCCTTGGTGCCTTCGGCGATCACCTTGCCGTGGTCGATGACCGCGATCCGCGAGGCCAGCTGATCGGCCTCGTCGAGGTACTGCGTGGTCAGCAGGACGGTGGTGCCATGCTTCACGATCGCGCGCACGATGTCCCAGACCTGGTTGCGGCTGCGGGGATCGAGCCCGGTCGTCGGCTCGTCGAGGAAGAGCACGTCCGGGGTGTTGAGGATGCTCGCGGCGATGTCGATCCGCCGCCGCATCCCGCCGGAGTAGTTCTTCACCTGCCGTCCCGCGGCCTCGGTCAGGCCGAACGCCGCCAGCAACTCCGCCGCCCGTGCGCGGGCGGCGGGTTTGCGGTGCCCGGTCAGCCTGCCGATCAGCACGAGGTTCTCGGTGCCGGTCAGGTCTTCGTCGACCGAGGCGTACTGCCCGGTCAGGCTCACCATGGACCGGACCGCGTCGGCCTCGCGGACGACGTCCTTGCCGAAGACGCGCGCTTCACCGCCGTTGGGGCGGAGCAGGGTCGCGAGCATCTTCACCGCGGTGGTCTTGCCGGCGCCGTTCGGCCCGAGGACGCCGTACACGGTGCCGGCGGGAACCTTCAGATCGATCCCGTCGACCGCCCGGTTCTCCCCGAACACCTTGACCAGCCCCGAGGCTTCGATGGCCAGTTCACTCATTTTTCCGTTTCCTTTCAGAAGATTCAGCAGACGTAGGGGCGGGCGGCGCGCGCTTCACGCAGGGCGAGCCCCCACCAGGCGAGTGCGTCGAGCAAGGTGGTCACGGCCTGCACTTGCCCTTCGGAGTCGAAGAGGGTGCCGTCGAGGAGGTTGAAGGCCACGGTGTCGCGCAGGGTCACCGTGTGCAGCTCGGTGAAGATCGTGCGCAGCTGCTCGACGGCGTAGAGCCCTTGGGAGCGGTAGCCGTAGGAGACGAAGCCGACCGGTTTCGCGCGCCACTCGTCGTACGCGCAGTCGATCGCCTGCTTGAGCGACGCCGGGAAACTGCGGTTGTACTCGGGGGTGACGACGACGAACGCCTCCGCCTCGTCGACCAGCCTCGCGAACCGGTTCATGTCGTGCGTCGGATGCTCCGGCAGCCCGGCGGGCAGGTCGAAGTCGACCAGATCGAGCACTTCGGTCACGAGGTCCCGCCGGTGTTCCGCCCGGCCGGCGAACCACTTGCCGACGGCGTCCCCCACCCGCCCTTCGCGAGTACTGCCGACGATCACCGCGACCCGCAGCGGACTGGCGTCCATGACCGACCTCCTCTCGCCTCACCCCTTGGGCGCGAGAAAGCCGCCGGGCCTTCGCTAGATCGGATCTAGCGAAAGCCCGGCGGCTTCGGTCGGTGATCTCGCTACGCGTCCAGCGCGATCGCGATCGCGCCCAGCAGGGACGCGTCCTGGTCGAATTTCGCCGACACCAGTTCCGGCGGGAACGGCACGGCCCGCGCCAGCCGTTCGCGCAGTGCGGGCAGCAGGATGTCGGCCGAGCGCACCAGCCCCCCGCCGACGGCGACGCGCTGGGGGTCGAGCGCGATGGCGAGGTTCGCGACGTGCATCGACAGTTCGTCGAGCGCCGCGCCGACCAGTTCCTTCGCCTGCGCGTTCTCCCTGGCGAGGCCGAACAGCTCGCCCGCGGTTACCGGGCGGCCGAGCAGCACACTCGCCCGGCCGCCCAGCCCACGCCCACCGACGGCTTCCTCCAGCGGCGCCGCTCCGCTGGCGAACCCGTCGGTGTCCTGCGGTGAGAGGAGGTTGTACCCGATCTCTCCCGCAGCGCCGTTGGCGCCGGCCAGCAGCCGGCCGCCGACCAGGACCGCCGCGGCGATCCCGGTCCCGAGCGAGAGGAACACCGCCGGATCGGTGTCCGCCAGTGCCCCCCAACGCCATTCCGCGAGCGCCGCCGCCTTGGCGTCGGTGCCCACCTCGATCGGGATGCCTTCGAACTCGGCCGCGACCAGTTCACGCAGCCGCAGTTCTTCCCAGCCCGGCACGTTCGGCGCGAGCAGGATGCGGTCCTCCAGCACGATGCCCGGGCTGACAACGCCGATCGCGGCGAGCCGGTCCGCGGCGCCTTCGTCGGCGAGCAGTTTCCGTGCCGCGGCGAGCGCACGGCGCACCACCTGCTCCGCGCCCGCTTGGGCGTCGGTGTCGAGCCGCCGGGTGACCAGCAGGCTCCCGGCTCTGTCCGCCAGCCCGATCGCGACCTTCGTCCCCCCGAAGTCGATCCCCAGGATCAGTTCTTCCCCCGTCACTTCCCAGTCCCCTCTGCCGCCCCCGCGAACGATTCCTGAATCCCCTTGGGCCCGAACGGCCACACGCGCTCCGCCTTCGCGTAGGCGAGGAACGCCGCGACGCCGAGCACGATCCATCCCACCGAAAGCCCGATCGAGAGCCAGGTGGCGGAGAAGTAGATGTAGACCCAGCCGAGCAGCGCGATGATCGTCGGGATCGGATAGAGCCATTGGCGGTACGGCCGCTCCAGCTCCGGCCGTCGCCGTCGCAGCACCACGATCGCCGCGACCTGCGCGAGCGACTGGATGAGCACCAGCACCGTCACCGCCGCGTTGATCACCGCGGTCAGGGTGAACAGCGAGCCGATCGCGGCGATGGCGCCCATCGTCAGCACACCGGCGGTCGGCAGGTTCAGTTTCGGGTGCAGTTTGGCGAACACCGGCAGGAACACCTTGTCGCGCGCGGCCTCGAACGGGACCCGCGAGCCGCCGAGCAGGCCCGCGAACACCGAACCGATCGCGGCGATCACGATGAAGACGGTGATGACCTTGGCCGCGCCCGTGCCCCACGCCTGTTCGAGCACCGTGGAAGCGACCGAAGTGGCGTTCTTCAGCTCCTCCAGCGGAACCGAGCCGAGGACGCCGAGCTGCAGCAGGAAGTACAGGCTCATGATGCCGAGGATCGAGAGGATGATCGATCGCGGCAGCGTCCGGCCCGGGTCGCGCACCTCGCCACCGAGGTAGGCGCTGGTGTTGTAGCCGAGGTAGTCGTAGATGGCGATGATCAGGCCCGCGCCGAGCCCGGCCCAGAACGCGCCGCCGCCGAACGAGAACGCGCCCGGCGTGAAGGCGAACGCTTGCGCGCCGTCGAAATGCGTGAAGGCCGCGACGATCACCGAGAGCGCCGCGAACAGCATGATCCCGAACAGGACGGTGGTCAGCTTCCCGATCTCGCCGATCTTGCGGAACAGCGCGAGCACGATCAGGGCTATGACACCGAGGCCGATGACCTTGCCGAGCGTCGTCGTCCCGCCGTCGTCGGCGACCCCGGGGATCAGATACCCCAGGTACTGGACCAGGCCGATGATGCCGGTGGACATGATCAGCGGGATGAACAGCACCGCGCTCCAGGCGAAGAGGAACGGCATGAGCCTGCCGGTGCGGACGCCGAACGCCTCACGCAGGTAGACGTAGGTGCCACCGGCGCCGGGGAGGGCGGCGCCGAGTTCGGCCCAGATGAGGCCGTCGGCCAGCGCGATGACCGCGCCGATGAGCCAGCCGAACATGGCCTGCGGGCCGCCGAGGGTCACCACCATCGCGGGGATGGTGACGAACGGGCCGATCCCGCACATCTGGGTCATGTTGATGGCGGTCGCCTGGAGCGGCCCGATCTTCCGCTCGAGCCCCGGCCGCGGGGATGAACTCAAAACGCGCCTCCCTGTTAGTTAGTAAAGTTTCTTAACATATTTTCGGGTGTGTCGGAAGGCCACGCGGCGAAGTTGTCGTGCTCCGGTCCACCCGGAATTGCCCGAAAGGGCGGAATCCCGGGGAATACGCCCGAACGGACCAACCCGGGACGTATCAGGGGCCCGCCATTCCGCGTCCTTACCCAGAAGGACGTCTTCCCCAAGGACGGTGAGGTCCATGAAACGGCTGTTCAGCGCTGCGATGGCGATCGCCGTACTCGGGTTCGCGGCGGCCTGCGGCGGAGCGTCCACGCCCCGCGACACCGCTCCGGCGGATCTGACCACCGACAGCGGGGTGACGACGGAGACGGCGCCGACGGCGTCTTCCGACACGGCCACGACCGGCCCCGCGCCAGGCCCCCGGCGCACCGAAGAGCCACGGCCGCCCGTCGTCCCCGGAAGCCCCATCGCGTACAACAGCGACCTTCTCGGCACCGACCCGGCCACCGCCAAGGACGCGATCGAGCAGAACCTCGAGCGTCTCTGCAAGAGTCCCCGCCGGTGCGGGGTGTCGGTCGCGATCGTGGGTGCGGGGAACTGCATCCGCAGCATCGGCCCGAATCCCGTCGCCCCCGGCAAGACGATCACGATCCGGGCCAGGGCCTGCGAAACCGAGACCACGGACGAAAGCTCGGTGCCGCCGAAGTCCCGAAGCGAGCAGCCGAGCGAGACCACGAGCGGATGAGCACCCGGCGGCCGTTACGCCGGGGCCTCCGCGCCCCCGCGCCGCCGGAGCCCGAGCCGGCGGCGGGCCCCTCGCACGCGCTCAGGCTGGCCGGCACCGTGCTGGCCAACACGGCGCTGCTCACCGCGTTGCTCTACTACTTCGGGCTCGTGTACACGCAGACGTACTTCATCTACTTCCGCGTGCACTACACCCTGCTCGGTCAGACGCCGGACGAGATCTTCGGGCGAGGCGTCGACGGCGTGCTCCTGCCCCTGACCGCCGCCGCGGGCGCCGCTCTGCTCTTCCTCATCCTCACGCGGTTCCTGAAGATCCGTCTCGGCGAGGGTTCCTGGGCCCGGCTGCTGCGGATCTGCTCCCCCGTCGCCGGCGTCCTCGGCCTCGCGTTGCTCGCCGTCACGACCGCGATCGCCCTCGACCCGGAACCCTTCCGCGACCGGCCCGGCGCGCCGGGGATCGGCTTCGCGATCGGGATCCTGATGGTGCTCTTCGCCTGGCGTCACTGGACTTCACGCAGAGCGGGAAGCAGCCGGTCGAGTGTCGCGGAACTGGTGACCGGCTACGTCCTGGTGAGCATCGGCCTCTTCTGGGCGGTCGGCGACTACTCGGGAGCCGTCGGCACGAGCCGCGCCTTCGAGGCCTCCGGGGTGATCGCGACCAGACCGGCCGCGACGGTGTACAGCGCGGAAAGTCTCAACCTCACCGCGAACGGTGTCCTGCAGGTGAAATGCGCCGACCCCGAATCGGCCTACAAGTACCGGTACACCGGGCTGAAACTGCTCCTCCAGTCCAGTGGCCAGTACGTCTTCCTCCCGGCGAACTGGCGGACCTCGACCGGCGTCGCGTTCGTGATCCCGAAAACCGACAAGCTGCGCCTCGAATTCGGCCCGCCCCGATCGGTCCCGCCGCCCACCTGCTGACGTGCGTCAGACCAGGTGGCGCGCCAGCCATTCGGCGACCGTGCCGTCCACCAGTTTCGCGATCGGCAGCTGCGGCGCGGGCTCGATACCCGGTTCCTCGGCGAGCGGATGGGCGAGACCGGGCACCCTGTCCAGGCGGACGTCGTCCGGACGGGCGTACCGCTCGCGCAGCGCGGCGACCAGGTCTTCGGCGTCGGTGCGCAGCGACGGATGGTCGTCCTCGCCGCTGACGACCAGCAGCGGAACTTGCGTTTCCCGCGCCGATATTTCACCCGATCGTGCGACGAAGTCGAGCTGATCCGCGGCCTGCTCCGCTTCGTCGTTCCACGGATAAGGCCGTTCCAGCATGCCTTCCACCAGGCCGACCACCGAACGCGCCCGCACGGCGGGGTTGATCAGGGCCGCCGCGCGGACCGGGATCTCCCGCGTGGCCAGGATCGTCAGCGCCACCGCGCCGCCCAGCGACCCGCCGACGACCGCCGTCCGGGACGTGTCGAAACCGAACCGTTCACGCAGTTCGGCCAGCGCGGCGGGGAATTCCAGCGCCGCCTGGCGGACGAACGGGTCGACGTAGGCCAGCATCGCGTCACGCCGGGCGCGTTCGACCACGGCGTCCATGCCGCCGTCGACCATTCTCGCGCCGCACAACGGCATTCCGAGATAGACGCGCCACGCCGGCACCTCCGCCAGCGGCAACGCGGCCGCGAACGCGGCGTCGGAGCGGGGCGAATCGATCATATGCCAGGCGACGACCACCGGTGCGGGGCCGCTGACCTCGGCCGATGGCGGCAATACGGTGAACGGCACCCCCGAAGCCGTGCCCGTGACCGGTTCTCCCACCGCGTTCCTCCCCCGTGTGCTGTCGATCTCCACGATATCCAGGACGCGGCGGGGGCGGACCTCGTTCCGCCACAAGCGAAACAGTATGCCCGCGACGTCACCCCGACGCGCCGCGGAGGTGGTTGCGGGCGGGCGGCGGCGGCCGAATAGTGTTGCGGCCCGGCCCTTTGGAGGTGAACCGCCCGTGCCCGACGTCGACTATTACGAGGTGCTCGGCGTGGGCAAGGCCGCCTCGGTCAACGAGATCAAGACCGCTTACCGGCGGCTGGCGAAGTCGCATCACCCGGACGCCGGCGGATCCGCCCTCACGTTCCAGCTGGTCCGCGAGGCCTACGACACGCTCAGCGATCCGATGCGGCGCGCGGGCTACGACGCGGGCGGGCGCTCGGTGCGCGCCCCGATCCGGCCGCGGCCGCGGCGTCGTTTCGGCGAAGAACCGGGCTATGAGCCCGAGCCGGTGGTGATCGATCCCGACGACCTCGCATGGTGGGAGTTCGCCGCGCAGGACGAGCGCGTGCGCCACGGCCGCCGTCGCGGGCCCGGGCACACCCCCGTGGTGGCGGCGGTCGGCGGGATGGTGCTGGTGCTCCTGCCGGTGCTGACCGGCGTCGGATTCTCGGCCCCCACGCTCATCGTCTGGCTGATCCTGACCGCCGGAACCGCCCTGCTCGTGCAACGGCTCGCGCGCGGCTATCTGGCCGCTTCCCGCGCCAAGAACCGGTTCGCCGCCGAATTCGGCGGGAAACGCGTGTTCGGCACGCCCGGCGTCGAGACCGACGAACTCGCCGAACGGCTCACCGCCGACCTGCTGGAGCGCTACCTGACCCGGCTGCCCGGCGCGCGGATCTTCCACGGCCTCTCGTGGCCGGACTCGGTGTTCGCCGACGTCGACCACGCGGTGCTGTGCGGGAAGCGGCTGGTGCTCGTCGAATCGAAGCTGTGGCTGCCGGGACACTACGAAACCGATGACGACGACCGCCTGCTGCGCAACGGCCGCGCCTTCCGCGGCGGCGGGAGCAGGCTGGCCGGAAGTCTCGCCGAATACCGGCGGATCCTACCGGGGGTCGCGCTGCGCGGCGCGATGATCGTGTACCCGAGCCGGACCGGTGAGATCACCACGGACCTCGAAGACCCCTCCCCCACGCCGCCCATGACGCCGGAACAGTTCCTGCACGAGATCGGCGGCTGGCTGGCGGCGGAGCCGTCCACTGTGGACGCCGCGACGATGCGGATCGTACGGGACCGGGTCGTCGGCACCGTTTAGCGCGTGAAGGCCCCCTTCCCTCGGGTCAGCCGAGGGAAGGGGGCCTTCACGCGCAAAGAACTACCGGACCGAGCGCTCCTTGTTGGCACGCGCGGACCGGGTGCAGACCTCACCGACGTCGACCGTCTGGCCGCGGTCGATGTAGACGTCCGCCAGCCCGACGAGCTTGCCCTTCGGCGACGTACAGGTCAGCTGGTACGCCTCCTTGGGGCCGTAGGTCGGCGGGATCGGCGACTGGAACGACACGCCGCCGGTCCAGTCGTCCACAGTGGACGGATTCGCCTGCGCGTAGTTGACCAGCACGGCCCGGTAGTCCCCGGCGGGCGGGTCGTACAGGATCGCGTGCTCTTCCGTGGTCCCGCCGTTCGCCGACGACGACACCATGTTGCCCGCGGCGTCGAAGACGTAGAGGTCCCAGTCGGTGTCCTGGCTGGCCCACTTGACGTCGACGCTGAACTTCCCGTTGTCCACCTTGGGGAGCCCGTCCACGTGGAACGTGAAGCTCTCCGAAGCCGGGTCGGTCGGGTAGTTCGTGTTGATCGCCGGGACCCCGGCCGGGTTGGCGACCTGGATCGCGGGCTGGGCCGGGCCCTGCGGTTCGCGGCCGTAGCGGCCCGCGACGTAGGGCCGGGTCGACGGGTTGATCGACCACGCGAACCGGCCACCGGTCGACGACAGCGACGAGTTCAGGTCGTCGGTCACGTAGATCGGCGGCTTCGTCGAGCCGTCCGGCTGCACCACCGGGGCGGTCGGCGTCTGGAAGGTCTTGTGCAGCTTCAGCTGGTAGCCCTTCGGCGCCGTGCCGATCAGCGTCGAGTGCGCCGCCGGGTCGGCGGCGTTGGCCAGCATGTCGATGAAGGCCGCACGGTTACCGCCCTTGCCGGCACCGGCCGCGGGAGCGACGCCGGTGTACTCGGCGACGACACCCGCCTGGAACGGCGGGTGGAACTCCGTGTTGCCGATCTCGAAGGTGAAGCCCCAGCCACCGGTGGCCCAGTACGACCAGTCCTCGGTCGAGCCGGTGGTGTCGTAGAGCGCCCACGACGGCTGGCTGGTGTATCCGTTGCGCGAGGCCATCTTGTCGCCGAGCGCCTTGTACGCCGGCTCGTCGAGCGGCGGGCGGACGGCGGCGACACCCGGGACACGCAGCACCAGGTTCGAGAAGGTGTGCAGCGTGATCAGGTTGGTCACCTGGCGGTTCGACACGATCGAGCGGATGTTCTGCGTCTCGGGCTCGGAGAACGGGCCGGAGCCGCGGAACGTGTCGCTGCGCCACAAGGTCGACGCGCCGGCGCCGCCCCAGAAGCCCGCATAGTTGCGGTTCGGGTCGGTGCCGCGTTCACGGCCGCCGGGGTTGGCCTTGCAGACGCCGGTCGCGAACTCCTTGGGCGAGTCGTTGACGTTGCAGTTCTTGCGCTTCATCTCGTAGTCGAAGCGCGAGAAGTCGCCCTTGGGCTCGGCCTCACGGGAGATTTCGAAGCCGTCGGCGTTGACGATCGGCACGATGATGTTGCGCGTGCGGCCGACCAGACCGCGGACTTCGGGGTTGTTGCCGGTGTAGCCCTTGACCAGTTCGTGGGCCCATTCCATGGCGTGCTCGCCCGCCGGCCACTCACGGGCGTGGTGCACGCCCATGGTGAAGTTGACGGGTTTGCCGTCGGTGATGTTCTTGACGTCGGTCGCGATCTCGAGACCGACGACGTCACGGCCTTCCCAGGTCGGCTGCGGCAGCGTGAACGCCGTGACGAGCTTGGGGTTCTTGCGGGCCAGTTCCTTGACCTCGAACTGGTAGTCGTAGAGGTGCCGGTAGCTCGTGCGCCCGGACGGCAGGGTGGAGCCCGGCGTCTTCGCGGCGTACTCACGGTCGGTCTTGGCGTTCTGGATCGACCGCGCCGAAAGGTCGGCGTCGACCACCTTCGACTTGAAGCCGTTGTCCGCCAGCGTCTTGCGGTCGGCGTCATTGGCGAGGACGACCTCGACGCCGGTGGCGTCGGCCTTCTCCGTGACGTCCAGCCCGAGCCGGAGGAGCTTGTCCTTGTCCTTCTTGGCAGGCGTCTCGACCCGGACCAGTTCGGCACGCTGAGGCGCGGGCGCGGCGCCGGTCGGAGTCCCCTGCGGCGTGAGCGCGAGGAAGTCGACGCCCAGCACCGCGTCGCGCGTCCGCCCGTCGTACCGGCAGGTCTGCACGACCAGCTTCTGGTCCTTCTTCACGAAGCCTTCGGCGAGCTCGTGGCTGCGCAACGCGGCGGACGCGGCGACCACGGCGCCGGTGGCCTTGTCGAAGACCGCGAGGTCCCAGTCGCCCTCGTTGCCCCCGCGCGGAGCCAGGCGGGCCTGCAGCAGACCGTCTACTGTGGACGTGAACTCGCGCCTGTCGGTGCCGGACGTACCCGGCTTCTGCAGCGCGGCGAAACAGGAACGCGGCACGGCCTGATCGGCCCGCACGACGTTGTCCGCGGCCCCCGCCGTCGTGGCCGACGGCAGTGCCACGAAGGCCCCGGCGATTACCAGGGTCGCCGCGGTCCATCCCGCTCTTCGCCGGTTTGGTGAATACCCCACAGACTGACCTCCTTGGACAGTCCGGTGACCGGGTGAGGTCACCGGTAGCGAGACCCTAGACCCGTGACCCCGCCCGAGGGACCCGCCACAAGTCGCCTACACCCCTTTCGGCCCAACGTTCTCACCGTCCGTGCCGGAACGATCACCGGCATCCGCGCGAGGGAATGGGACTTTCCTGTCGATTCCGACAGGAAGGCCTAAGAAAACCTTCAGGTTGGGCGGTTACCTTTCCACCATGACGACGCCCCAGGTCACCGCCAGGTCCCCCTTGGCCCTGCTGGCCGCCGTGGTCTCCGTCGCCGGCGGAGCGCTGCTGATCCTGCTGCTGCAGGTCCTCCCCGCCACCAGCGACATCAGCCCGGTCCGCCGCACCATCAGCGAGTACGCGCTCAGCGAGAACAAGTGGATCTTCGACGTCGCGGTCCTGCTGGTCGCGTTCGGCTCGGCGATCGGCTTCGGCGCGCTGATCCGCCGCAAACACCTTCCCGCTTTGTCCGCGGCCTCGATCTTCTGCGCGCTCTGGACGGTGAGCCTGGTGGTGATCGTGGCGTTCCCCAAGAACAACTGGGCGATCGGGCCGAGCACCGGCGGGACCGTGCACCGGATCGCGAGCGTCGTCGCCTTCGTCTGCCTGCCCTTGGCCGTGTGGTTCGCGGCGAAAGCCGTCTTCCCCTCCTCCCCCGCGCGACGCGCCGTGACCAGGGTGCTCGCGGTGGCGGCACTGGCCTGGTTCGGCGTGATCCTCGGGGCGATCGTGGTCTCGATGAACGGTGGTGAGCCTTGGTGGCGGGCGATCCCCCTCGGGCTGGTCGAGCGCGCGATGGCGCTGACCGGGCTGGTCGCGCTGGCGTCGCTGCTCATCCCCGCGCGCGTGGTCACCGCGCCGGTGACCGAGCAGGCCGAAGCCCTGGAGATCGCTTCCTGATCGACGGACGGCCTCGCCCGTGCCTGGGACGAGGCCGCCACGTTCTTCACCGCCAGACTGCGCGAGGCATTCCGGCGACGGGCGCAGGAAGAGGAACGGCTGCGCCGTCCGTCTGCCCGGCATATCGTGGCGTGGGCGCGAGCTCGGCATCGTCGTCGGCATCCTTGCGCAACCGCGCGGTGCAGACCGAAAGGTGCACCACGTTGGCACGTTTGTGGTGGCGGTACACATGGACGTCGGTGGCGAAGCACGCCGCGGCCAGCAGTGCCCGCCGCTGCTCGATGCGTTCGTAGCCGACCCCCGCCGGGCAGAACACGGTGACCTCGACCTCGTCGCCTCGCGGCTTGGTCCACAGGATCACCGGCAGCTTGCCGTCGAGGGTGCACACCCGGGCGCGGGCGAACCCGGTCCGCAGCCGGTGCTGCACGACGACCGAGCGGAGCCGGTCACGGAGGAACCTCCGCGCCGATTTCCAGTAGAACAGCCAATTCGCGACGCCGAACAACACGACCGCGCCCCAGATCGGGCCGACCGCCCGGAACAGGGAGAACAGCGCGTACGGGAGCACGAGGAGCGCCCCGATCTCGTACCGCCAGTGGTAGAGGGCGGTGACCGGGTTGGGCCTCCTGACCACCGTGATCTCCCTGGCCAGCTCGGCGATCGCCTGGGGTTCCTGCCAACGGCTCATGACCTTCCTCCTGTCCGTCCGGCGGTTTGCTCGGCGGCCACGGCCGCCGCGGGAATGGAGCGGACGACACCGGCACCGGCGCAGTCCGGGCAAACGGCGTCCTCGTAGGGCCACCACCCCGTGCCTCCGCACGGTTCGCAGGCGTGCACGGTGTCCCAGCGGGGATCGCGGTAGACGCGGCGCCTGCTCCCCGGCACGCGGGTCACCTGCCAGCCGCGCGCGGCGGCGCGGGTGTCCTCGCCGGACGCGAAAAGCCATTCGTGGAAGCGTTCGAGAAGTCGATCGAACCAAGAGCGGGGCGCTGCCGTGTGGTTCTCGTGGTGGGACATGAGGTTCACCCCCGATGCCGCGAAGCACAGATTCGGGCCGGCCGACACGACGCCTACTCCGGCATTCGTGTGACCCACAGGCGACGCGAACCGGATCGGATGCGCAGCGTCACATTCACATGGCTGACAGCATCCACTCTCCGGTCGAGCCCAGTTCGGACCAGCACTCGCGGCAGGGCGGGTCGCGCACGCCAGGACCAGGTAGAACAGGCTCGAGCGCGACCGCTCTCACGTTGTGACACGACATTGACCCACGCGCCAGCACGGTCCGATTCGCTTGCTGTACTCTCCCCGTTGTGTGCACGTTCAGTCACCGCCCTACTTTGCCTACCAAAGGTAGGTAAGCCTGTGTCTAGTGCCTACATGAAGCCTACATCGGCCGGGCGGCGGCCGGTAAGACCCGATGCGGAAACCGTTACCGCGTCGGGTGTCGGCCGTGAGCTGCGGCGGCTGCGCAAGGCCGCGGGGGAAACCCAGGCCGAAACGGCCCGGATCATCGGGGTGACCAGGGCGAACCTGACCCAGTGGGAGACCGGCAAATACCTGCCGTCGACGCACAACGCCCGCCAGCTCGACGACCATTTCCGCGCCGCGAACGCGCTGTTCGCCCTGGTGGAGACGGCCCGTTCGCCGCAGGAACACGCCCCGGCCGCAGTCGGCGACGCCGGTGTCGTCGACACTTCGCGGTCGCTGCTGCGGGTCTTCCACACCGTCGGTGCCAAACTCGCCGAGCGCCTGATCCGCGACGAGAACGGGAAACCGCTGGGCTGGCGGCACAACCTGCAGAAGAGCACCGGGCCGAAGGCACTCAGCACCGCCTACGGGATCAACACCATGCTGGTGGTAGGCGACCCCTACATCGACCTACATACGCTCGCCGAAGATCTCTACCGGCTCCAAACGGCGCACGGCTGGCGGGGCCGCGCGGGCGGCAGGCGACCGGAGACCACCGCGTCGGTGGTGGACGCGCTTTTCCGCACCAGCACCATGTCCGCCGACGACGGGCTGAAACAACTCGAGGGGTCGCTCCTGGTCGGGGAGGAGATCGACCCGTACAGCCGGACCCGCCCGTACCTGTTGTCCGCCGTGTTGCACACGGCGGTCCGGCTGCGGCCGGACGCCCCGCTGACCGACCGGCTGATCGACGCCCTCCTGGCGGCCCGGCTCGACTTCGACGGCTCACAGCTGTGGCCGGAGAAGAACGAGGCCGGGCTCGTCGCCCCGGAGGCTTCGGTCGTGCACACCGCCCGGTCGGTCGTCGCTCTGCGGG
This sequence comes from Amycolatopsis sp. NPDC102389, assembly GCF_044765885.1. NCBI lineage: Bacteria > Bacillati > Actinomycetota > Actinomycetes > Pseudonocardiales > Pseudonocardiaceae > Amycolatopsis > Amycolatopsis sp. NPDC102389. The sequence continues at coordinate 2,913 of NZ_JBIWKX010000061.1, read as the reverse complement.
ACGTCCTGCGCAGCCGTGAAGATCGCACCGACGTCCGTGAGGCGGCCGACGAAGCCACACAATGGCTCATCGATCGTTCCCATTCGGACGATGGCGTGGCCGAGGATCTCGAAAGGCCGCGCCCCGACGGTGAAGGAACGACCCGGATCATCATCCGGCACTTCACCTCAGCCTGGGTCGTCCAAGCACTCGCCACCGCCCCCTTCCTGCCACTCCCCCGGCTCAACCGGGCGCTCGGAACCCTCTGGGAGCGCTACGACGCCGATCAGGGGCTCTGGGCCTGGGAGAGCGGAGACCTACCCATCTGGCAGACCTTGGACGCAGTCACCGCGCTGCGCGCGGCCGCCTTCGCCGCCGCGGCGCCCCCGCTCAGCCCTCCAGGAATTCCAGGAACTCAATGATCGACACCCCGCCATCGACCCTCACCGCCGTACCGGCAGGCGCGCCCGCTTTTCTCGGTGAGGTCACCGGCACCCGCCCCGGCCACGGTGAGGCGGACCTTCCCTGGCTGCGCTCGGTCGCGCACCGGGTCCAGGACTCCCCCGGCGTTTTCCTTTCGTGGCTCGAAGAAATCCTCGGTGACGAAGAAGCCGTCCGCGCCGCGGCGAAGCGTTCCTACTGGCATCCCAACGGATTCGCCAAAATGGTGCTCCACGCCTCGCCCGATTTCCGGATCCGGCTGCACGTCTGGCCGGAATCCGCGGAACCGTCCCGCGGCGAGTCCAATCCGCACAGCCATCGGTGGGAATTCGCCTCGACCATCGTCGCGGGCGAAGGCCTGCACATGGTCGAGTTCCACGAAACGGCCGACGGCGGGGAGCCGTACGACCGGTATCGCTACGGCGCCGATCCGGCGAACCCGGCGGCGTTGCTGGCGGACGGCGAAGCCCGGCTCGAGGTGGACAAGACCCCGGACGTCCGGCTCGGCGACGTCTACACGTGCGACACCGCCGTCGTGCACACCGTGCGGCCGATCGCGGCGGGATTGACCGCGACGGTGGTGATCCAGGGACCGCACCGCACCAGCACCACGGTCGTCTACTGCGAGCCCGGCGAGTCCGACGACCAGCCCAACGGCGAACTGACCGAGTCCGATTTCCGTGATCTGGTCGGGTCCGTCGCGAAAGCGGTGGCGTCATGCCGCTGACCTGGCCCGCCCCGCGCCGCGGGATCCTGACCGACCGGGCCATCAAACGCGCGCACCGGAACGGGGAACTGACGATCACCCCGTTCGAGCCCGCCCTCGTCCGCCCCGCCGCGATCAGCCTGCGGCTCGGGCACGAAGCGTTCGGGCTGGAGTCGACCGGCACCGTCGACATCGCCGATCGGAGCACGTATCCGGAACTCCGGCCGAAGGAACTCGACGCCGAAGGCCGGCTGTGCGTCGAACCCGGCGAGGTCGTCCTCGCGCCGACGCTGGAGAAGATCGGGCTTTCGGAGAAGCTCGCCGGGCTCGTCGACGGCACGAGCGACTACGCGCGGCTCGGCATCAGCGTCGTCCTTTGTGGACAGGTCAGCCCCGGCTTCGGCAATGAGAAAGGCGCCGTGCTGACCTTGGAGATCGTGAACCACCTGCGGCATCCCGTACTCCTGCACCCGGGAACGCGGATCTGCAACCTGATGCTGTTCGCCTCCACGGGAAGCGAACAGACCTATGGCACGCTGCCGCACAACTATTCCAGCGACCACAACGTGGCCCCGTCCCGATTGGCGGATCATGTCGGCCGTAACTGAAATCTCGCCGGTCCGCGACGACGTCCGGCTCGGCGACCTCGGCGAGCACGCGATCCTGGAGCACATCCTGCGGCCGCGTTACGGCGGTGTGCGCGGCTTCGGGGACGACTGCGCGGTCCTCGACGCCGAAGAAGGGCTTCGCGGCGATCTGGTCGCCACCACCGACAGCTGCCCCACGCCGCTGGTCACCATCCTCGGGGAAGCGGATCCGTACCACGCCGGGTGGCTGCTGGCGACGATCAACCTGTCCGATCTGGCGGCGGCCGGAGCCACGCCGCTCGGCCTGGTCGTCAACTACACCCTGCCGAAGACGACCACGGCGGGCGAATTCCGGCGGCTGCTCGACGGCGTGGACGACTGCACGAAGGTGCACGGGACCAAGGTCGTCGGCGGGGATCTCCGGGACGGCCCGGTCCGGCAGCTCACCGCGACGGCGATCGGCCGGTGCGTCCCCGGCGGACGGCTCGGGCGCGCGGGCGCCGAAGCCGGTGATCGCCTGCTGCTGGTCGGTTCGCCCGGCTACCTGTGGTCGTACGCGTTGCTCGTCGAAAAGCAGGCGCGGCTCTCCGATCCGCTCGTCGCGGAGATCCGCGAACGTGCCTGCCGTCCGATGGCGCAGGTGACCGCGGGCAGGATCCTCGCCACGGCGGGGCTGGCACACGCCGCGATGGACGTCTCCGACGGCCTTTTCCCGACCGTGCAGTCCCTCTGCGGAGTCAATGGCCTCGGCGCGCGTGTCACGACTGCCATCCAGCTGGACGAGCCGCTCGCCGACGTCTGTGCACAGTCGGGACTCGGCCGGTTCGAGCTCGCACAGGCTTGGGGCGACTGGACGCTCGTGGTCGCCGTGCGGCCGGAGGACGTCGAGCTCGCCAAGAAGACCCTCGCTGGCGAAGGCGTCGCGGCGCAGGAGATCGGCGTGCTCGTTTCCCGCGAGGAAGGCATTTCGCTGGACGACGGCGAGCCTTGGGAAGGGATCGCGCAGGAGCGGTTCTCGCCCAGTTCGTGGCACGGCGGCGACCTGCCGAAGCTGATCACCGAAGTTCTGGGCAAGCGGGCGAGCTGACCTCGGGTGGGTCGTGTGGGGTTATTTTACGTTAAAAAAAAAAAAAAAAAAAACAACAACCAGATTAAAAAAAAAAAACCCCCACGTAGGGGGGGGGGGGCCCCCCCAAACCC
>NZ_JBIWKX010000060.1:0-45341 GCF_044765885.1 Amycolatopsis sp. NPDC102389 | reverse complement strand
CGGGGGGGTGTTTGTGTGGTGTTTGGTTAACCACCACAAATCCCCCCACACGACCCACCCGCACCGACCATGCCACGTTTGACTTACCCCTCAATAACCCTCATTGCTACTCACGACACCACTTGAAAACCGTGCCTCAAGCAGACCTCAGGCCGCCACCAAGCGTCCTTTGTGGACGTAAAGGACACCGCCTGGCGCGGCCCGCGGCTCAGTCGCGCTCTTGCCAGGTGCACAAACAGACCCGGTTGCCTTCAGGATCGGCGAGCACCCAATACCTCGGCGCGTCCGCGCTGCTGACCAGCGTGCCGCCGGCGGCGAGTGCCGCGTCGATGCGGGGCTGGACTTGCGTGGGCTCCACCCAGATGTCCGGGTGCCAGCGCTGACGGGGTTCCTCGCTGCCGGAGGCTTGGAACCAGATGGTCGGCAGGCCGTCGGCCGGATCGCGAAGTTCGTCGCCGAATTCGGGCCCGGACAGATGGTCCATCGCCATTACCGTGGCCCAAAACGGGAGCACCGACTCGTGGGCCGGCGTGTCGAGGGCGAGCTCGAGCCGTGAGACGTCCGCGGACTCCAACCGTACGTTCGCGTCGGCGGCGATCGAGGTGATGGTCCGGGCCAGCCGGATGTCGCGGTCGGTGACCCCGCGTTCGTCGTGACTGGTCATCCGCACGTCGACATGGCCGTAGCGCAGGTCGAGGTCGGGGTGATGGTTCATCTCCTCGGCCGCCTTGCCGATGGCGTCGACGATCGCGAGGCCGGTCGCGAAATTCCGGGAGACGATGCGGGTCTGCAGGCCACGGAGCAGGTAGGCCCACCCGTGAAGCCCTTCGTCGGCGATCTGCTGTCCGGTCAGTCTGGTCATCGGATCATGTTCCCAGGTCGGCGATCTGTCGCCGGTCGGGCCGACCTCGCGAACTGAGCCGTGCCACCGAGGCGATCAAGCCGGGACTGTGGGCCCGGCCCGCCGGGACTTCGGTCTCTCCTCCTGAACTCCTCACTGGTCGAAGCTGGAAGAGACCAGACGGGAGAGCGAAATGAAGATGCTCGTAGCGGCGGCCAGCCGCCACGGCGGGACCTGGGAGATCGCGGAGGAGATCGGCCGAGCCCTCGCCTCGGAGCTGCGCGGTCACGCGACCGTGCGGGTGTCGAGGGCCGAGGACGTCACGTCGGTGGACGAGTTCGACGTCGTTCTGGTGGGCAGCGGCGTGTATCTGGGGCAATGGCTCGAGCAGGCGAAAGACGTCGTCGGCGAGCACGCCGAAGCCCTCAGGACCAAGAACGTGTGGTTGTTCTCCAGCGGCCCGGTGGGGACACCGCCGAAGCCCGCGGAGGACCCCGTGGACGTCGCCCGGCTGATGGTGTCGTCCGGTGCGCGCGAGCACGTGGTGTTCCCGGGCCGGATCGACCGGAGCCTGCTGCGGTTCCCCGAACGAGCGGTCGTGACGGCGCTCCGGGTCAAGGACGGTGACTACCGGGACTGGCCGGCGGTGCGGGCTTGGGCCGGTGAGATCGCCGCCGCGGTGCGGCCTGCCCGGACGAAAGAGGTGAGCGGTCATGCCCAGCATGGCTGAAGGCGCGGTCGTAGCAGGGATCGACGGTTCGGGATCGGCCCGGCGGGCCGCGGTGTGGGCCGCGGCCGAGGCCGTCAAGCGGGGGAAGCGGCTCCGGCTGGTCCATGTGTACGCGGTCCCTCAGGTGAGGATGCCCGCGGTGGTGCCGTCCGCGGAGGCGCTCCGGTCGGCGTTCGAGGAACGAGGGGCGCGATGGCTCGCCGAAGCCTCCGACGAGGTGGCCGAGCGCTATCCGGAGCTGATCGTCGAGTCCTCCGCGCGGGAATGGGCCCCGGTGGCCGCGTTGATCCAGGAATCGCGGACGGCGAGCCTGATCGTGCTGGGTTCCCGCGGCCTCGGTGGCTTCACCGGTCTGCTGGTCGGTTCGACGGCGGTGGCGTTGGCGCAGCACGGGCATTGCCCGATCGTCGTCGCGAGAGGGAAGCTGCCGGAAGACGTTCCACCGGAGACCGGTCCCGTCGTCACGGGCACGGACGGTTCCGAGTCGAGCGACGCGGCCTTGGCCTTCGCTTTCGACGAAGCGGCGCTCCGCGGCACGGATCTGATCGTGCTCAGGGTGTGGAACGAGGTCACCGACCACGAATCGGCCAGGGCGCACGCCTTGACGGTGGACCCGGACGCGATCGAGTCGGCGGAGCGACAGGCGTTGGACGAACAACTCGCGCCTTGGCTGGCCAAGTTCCCCGATCTACACGTGGAGACGGTGGTCGCCCGCGGCCGTCCGGTCCGCGCGCTGCTCGGCTTCGGCGAACGCGCGCAGCTGGTCGTCGTCGGGTCGCGAGGTCGTGGCGGGTTCCAGGGGATGTTGCTCGGCTCCACGAGCCAGGCACTCCTCGCGCACTCGGAATGTCCTGTGGCGGTCGTTCGTCCGGCTTTGCCCGGACGGGAACACGAGTGAGGAGCTCAGCATGCGAGCACGGGACTTGATGTCCGCCCCGGTCGTCACGGTGACACCGGGGACCACCGCGAAACACGCCGCCGAACTGCTGGCGGAAAAGGGATTCACCGCGTTGCCGGTGATCGACGACGACGACCGGCTGATCGGCATCGTGACCGAGGCCGATCTGATCAGGAACCGGTTCCCGCACGACGTCCGCTCGGGTCCGGACCACGAGGCGCGGCCGCGGCCGGGGCTGACCGTCGCTCAGGTGATGACCACACCGGCCACGGGGATGGGCACCGGCGCGGACGCCGCCGACGTCGGCAGGGCTCTGCTCGACGGACGTATCCGCGCGATGCCCATCGTGGACGGTTCGAAGGTGGTCGGAATCCTCACGCGAGGCGACTTCGTGCGGGCCTTCGCCCGTTCCGACGAGGCGATCGCCGCGGACGTCCGCCATCACTTGGCGATCTACGGCGGACCGGGCCGGTGGACGGTCGAAGTACGAGACGGCGTCGCGCGAGTGGGCGATGCCTACGACAGCGGCACCGATCGCCACGTGGCCCAACTGCTGGCCGAGGCGGTTCCCGGTGTCGTGGAAGCGAAAGTGACCTATCAGGAGGACGAACGATGAACGCGGCGGACCGGAAGATCGTCGTCGGAGTGGACGGGACCGAGCCGGGAAGGGCGGCCGTACGGTGGGCGGCCGCCGTCGCCGAAGAACGACGGCTGAAGATGCTCGTCGTGCACGCGCTGCGCGTCGACAAGCTGGCTTACGGCGGGGGATTGGCGGGCCCCGCGCCCTGGTACGACATCCTCGCCGAGGAAGGTCAGCGCGTCCTGGAGGAGGCGGTCGGTCAGGCGCACTCGGTGGCACCCGGGGTGGACGTGGACACCCGGATGCCGCCGGACTCCCCGGTGCCCGGCTTGATCGACGCCTCGCAAGCGGCGGCGATGGTGGTAGTCGGCGGTACCGGCAAGGGCTTCTTCGGCGAGATGACGATCGGTTCGACGGCGTCGGAGGTCGTCGCCCACGCCCATTGTCCCGTGGTGGTCATGCGGGGCCGGAAGAACACCACCGCGTATCCGGCCGAGGGCCCGATCGTGGCCGGGATCGACGGCAGCCCGCTGAGCGAGCGCGCGCTGGAAATCGCCTTCGAAGAGGCCGCGTGGCGGAAGGCGGGCCTGGTCGCGGTCCACGCGTGGCGGGACGTCACCTATGACGACGCCTACGGTATGGCACGGCTTGTCGTGCAGTGGGAGTCGATCGAGGACGAGGAACGACGGCTGCTGGCGCAACGGCTCGCGGGCTGGCAGGAGAAGTACCCGGACGTCGAGGTCGAGCGGGTTGTCGTGCAGGATCGGCCGCGGCATGCCCTGCTGGAGTGGAGTGCCAAGGCGCAGCTGGTGGTCGTGGGCAGCCGGGGCCGGGGTGGATTCACCGGTCAGCTGCTCGGCTCGACCAGTCAGGCGCTCGCGCATCACGCGGAGTGCCCGGTGATGGTGGTCCGGCCGGAGAAGTCGCGGTGACCGTGCTCAGTGCTCCCGCCGCGCCCGCGGTGCTGACTCCTGCCGAGTTGTCCCAAGTGGACGCTCAGTGGCGGGCGGCGAACTATCTCGCCGCCTGCCAGATCTACCTGATGGACAATCCATTGCTGGAATCGCCGCTGAAACCCGAGCACGTCAAACCGCGTCTGCTCGGGCACTGGGGTACGTCTCCAGGACTGAACTTCGTCTACGCCCACCTGAACCGGGCCATCGTGCGCCGAAACCTGAACGCGATGTTCGTGACCGGGCCCGGTCACGGTGGCCCGGCGCTCTACGCGAACACCTGGCTCGAAGGCAGCTACTCGGAGGCGTGGCCGGAGGTCCCCTACGACAAGAACGGCCTGCGCACGCTGTTCCGGCAGTTCTCCTTCCCCGGTGGGGTGCCCAGCCATGTGGCGCCGCAGGTGCCGGGGTCGATCCACGAGGGCGGCGAGCTCGGCTACTCCCTCGCGCACGCCTACGGCGCCGCGTTCGACAACCCGCACCTCGTCGTCGGCTGTGTCGTCGGCGACGGTGAAGCGGAAACCGGGCCGCTGGCGACCAGCTGGCACTCGGGGAAGTTCGTCAATCCCGCCCGTGACGGCGCGGTGCTGCCTGTCCTGCACCTGAACGGGTACAAGATCGCCAACCCCACCGTGCTCTCGCGGATCAGTGGCACCGAGCTCGACGAGCTGCTGCGCGGGTACGGGTACGCCCCGCGTTACGTCGAGGGTGACGATCCGGCCGTCATGCACCAGGTCATGGCCGCGGCGGTGGACGGCGCGCTGGACGAGATCGACGGAATCCAGGTGCGGGCCCGCGCCGCGGGCGGGCCGGCGGGTTCGGTGAGCTGGCCGATGATCGTGCTGCGCAGCCCCAAGGGCTGGACCGGACCGTCCCTTGTGGACGGTAAACCGGTCGAAGGGACCTGGCGCTCGCATCAGGTCCCGATCCCGAACGCGCGCGGGAACCCCGGGCATCTGCGGCAATTGGAGGACTGGCTGCGTTCCTACCGGCCGGAGCTGCTCTTCGACGAGGACGGCAGGCCGACGTCCGAAGTCACCGCGCTGATCCCGCACGGTGAGCACCGGATGGGTTCGTCACCGCACGCCAACGGCGGTCTCGTGTTGCGGCCCTTGGAGCTGCCACCGGTGCCGTCGCATACGATCCCGCTGGTCCGGCCGGGCGGCGCGGTCGCCGAACCGACGCGGGTGCTCGGGCGCTGGCTGCGGGACGTGTTCGCGCTGAACCGGAAGGCGGCGAACTTCCGGCTGTTCGGGCCGGACGAGACCGCCTCCAACCGGCTCGACGCGGTCTTCGACGTGACGGCCAAGACCTGGCTGTGCGAGATCGAGCCCGTCGACGAGCATCTCGCCGCCGACGGCCGGGTGATGGAGGTGCTCTCGGAGCATCTCTGCCAGGGCTGGCTCGAGGGCTATCTGTTGTCGGGCCGGCACGGGCTTTTCTCCTGCTACGAGGCGTTCGTGCACATCGTCGACTCGATGCTCAACCAGCACGTCAAGTGGCTCAAGGTACATCGGGAGATCCCGTGGCGGCGGCCGGTCGCGTCCCTGACGTACCTGTTGACCTCGCACGTCTGGCGGCAGGACCACAACGGGTTCTCCCACCAGGATCCGGGTTTCATCGACCATGTCGCCAACAAGAGCCCGGAAGTCGTCCGGGTCTATCTGCCGCCGGACGCGAACACCTTGCTGTGGGTCGCGGACCACTGCTTGCGCAGCCGGGACTACGTCAACGTGATCGTCGCGGGCAAGAACGACAGCCCCGTCTGGCTCGGCGAAGAGGAAGCCGCGGTGCACTGCGCGCGCGGCGCCGGGATCTGGGAATGGGCGGGTACCCATCCGGATTCCGAACCCGACGTGGTGCTCGCCTGTGCCGGCGACGCGCCGACGGTCGAGGTGCTGGCGGCGGCGAAGCTGCTGCGGGAGTACCTGCCCGAACTCACGGTCCGGGTGGTGAACGTGGTCGACCTCATGCGCCTGCAACCCGCCGCGGAACACCCGCACGGGATGACCGACCGCGAGTTCGACGCGCTGTTCACCACCGACCGCCCGGTGATCTTCGCCTATCACGGCTACCCCTGGTTGATCCACCGGCTGGCCTACCGGCGAACGAACCACGACGACCTGCACGTACGCGGCTACATCGAGCACGGGACCACCACGACACCGTTCGACATGCTGGTGCGCAACGACATGGACCGCTTCCAGCTCGTGACCGACGTGATCGACCGGGTGCCCGGACTGCTCGCCCGGTCCGGCGCTGTCCGGCAGCGGATGACGGACGCGCGCGAACGGCACCACCGGTGGATCGTCGAACACGGTGAGGATCTCCCCGAAATCCGTGACTGGGCCTGGGAGTCCTGACGGCCCCCGCGCATCTCCGCCGACCATCCTCGCGCGCCCGAAGGAGTCTTCATGCGTGTCCTGACGCTGAATCCCGGCTCTTCGAGCCTGAAGTCGTCCTTGGTCGTCGACGGCACGCCGGTCGGGTGGGCCGCCATGAGCCTGGACGACGCCCGTGACGCCGCCCGACAGGCACTCGATCGATGGTCCACAGTGGACATCGTGGCGATCCGGTTCGTGCACGGGGGGTCGAGATCCGGCCCGGTCCGGCTCACCCCGGACGTCGTGGACGCGCTCGAAAAGCTCAGCCCGTTCGCGCCGCTTCACCAGCCGCAGGCCGTCCGCCTCGCGCGGGAGGTGTTCCGGACGCGGCCCGGCCTGCCGGTGAGCGCGTCGTTCGACACGGCCTTCCACGCCCACCTCCCGGAAGAAGCGTCGAGGTACGCGCTACCACGGGAATGGACCACTCAAGGGCGCTTGCGGCGCTACGGATTCCACGGCCTTTCGTGCCGTCACGCGGCGCGCCGGGTGGCGGAACTCCTCGCAGCACAGGAGCCGCGGCTCCTGTGCTGCCATCTCGGTGCCGGTGTCTCGGTGACCGCGATCCGCGGTGACCGGAGCCTGGACACGAGCATGGGCTTCACGCCGCTGGAAGGGCCGGCGATGGCGACCAGGTCCGGCTCGGTGGATCCGGGGCTGGTGCTGCACGTCCTGCGAACGGCGCCGATGTCGGTCGAAGCGATGGAAGACGCGCTGTACCACCGTTCCGGTCTCGCCGGGATGAGCGGGACGAACGGGGACCTTCGCGCCGTCCTGGCCCGTGAAGCGGCCGGGGATCCCGACGCGATTTCGGCCGTCGCCGTTTACCTGCACCGGATCCGCCGCGAGATCGGCGCGATGGCGGCGAGCCTCGACCGGATCGACGCCGTCGTGTTCACCGGCGGGGTCACCGAGCATCAGCCGGAGCTGATCGCGCGACTGGCCGGGAGGCTGGGCGTGTTCGGGATCTCCGTCGATCCGGCTCGTTGTCTCGGGACCGGTGACCGGGTGATCGGCCCGGACGACGCGCCGGTGACCGTCTTCGCCATGGGAACGGGCGAGGACGTCGAACTGGCACGGGACGCCGAGGCGGTTCTCTCGCCGGAACACGTGTAGCGGCCGCCCGGAAGATCAGGAAGGGGTGGGGCTGAACCGATGAACGGCCTGCGTCGACACCAGCACGACGGGACACGTCGCGTGCCTGACGCAGGCCGTCGAAACACTGCCGAAGAAGAGCCTGCCGACCGCGCTCTTCGCGCCCGTGCCCAGTACGAGCAGGTCGGCATCGCACGCCGCCGCGAGCAGTTCCGACGTCGGATTCCCATGCCGCAGCGAGGTTTTCACCTCCACGCCCGTACGAAGCCCGCTCTGGATCCGTGCGACCGCGTCGTCGAGCGAGTAGTTCTTCCTCACCGGGACCCTGCCGTGCGGCTGAAGGGCGAACGACGTGCCGGGAAGGAGTTCTTCCCTTGGCAGAACCATCAGGACCTCGACCTTGTCGCCGACGGCGGCGGCTTCGGCGATGGCCCACCGGATCGCCTCCTCGCTTTCGGCCGAGCCGTCGGCGCCCACGAGAAGGTGGCGGGTGTTGTCGGGTTTCGTGTTCATGGCTCATTCCTTTGCGCGGATGGCCCGGCACGGAGTGGTTCGCCGGCGACCGGGCTGGTCATGACGTCGCGTACTCGCTTGAAGCCCAGTCTCGATCCGCCGGGCGGGCCGGGAATACGGCTGGAGGTCCCGGCCGGGCGGGACCGTCGGCTCTCTCGCCGTCGCCTCACCAGCGGTGCCGAAGGTCCCGGCACACCGGGCCCACGGCCACTGCCGTCCTCGGGCGCCACGCGAGACGCTGAGATCGTCGAAAGGCAGGTGCAGCACGATGGTCCTCACTCGTTCGACGGTCGTCGCGGACGCGTTGCGCGCCGCGGTGCGCGCGCCGTCACCGCACAATTCGCAGCCGTGGATCTTCGAGCTGGCGCCGGACACGATCGACGTCGTGCTCGACGAAAGCCGGATCCTCGACGCCTGCGATCCGGACGCGCGTGAGGCGCGGCTGGCCTGTGGCGCGGCGTTGCTGAACCTGCGTCTCGCCATCGCCGCCGCCGGCCGAGCCGGTGAGGTCGAGCTGGCGCCCGAACGGGCGAGGCCGTCCTTGCTGGCTCGGGTCGCGCTCGGGCCCCGGCACCGTCCCACCACGACCGAACGACGTCTCGCCGCCGCGATTCCCCGGCGATACAGCAACCGCCACCCCTTCACCGGCGAGCCGGTGCCACTCCGCGTACGGACCGCCGTGCGCGAGGCGGCCGGTGAGGAGGGGGCACGGCTGGTCCTGCTCGACGAAGCCGGTCTGCTGGAGGCGACCGCGGGACTCATCCGCCGAGCCGACCACGTCCAACGCCTGGACGCGGCCTTCCAGCGAGAACTCCGGGCATGGACCCGGCAAACCGCCGAGGACGACGGTGTTCCCACCTACGCGGGCGGGCCCCGTTCCGCGGGTGGCCTGCTCCCGGAGCGGTACGTCAACGAGGGCGGCGCTCTCCGCGTCTTCGAGCGGGACCCGCTGGTCGCGGTGCTGACCATGCCGAACGACGCGCCGATCTCCCAGGTCCGCGCGGGGTGCGCGATGCAACGGGTGCTGCTCACCGCCACGGACGCCGGACTGAGCGCTTCGTTCTATTCCCAGCCGATCGAGATCGCCGCCGTTCGCGCCGAACTGCGTGACCTGCTCGGTGGCGCCGGCCATCCCCAGACCATCTTCAGGCTCGGTCACGGCTATCCGGGTGTGAAGACACCACGCCGCCCGATCGAAGCGGTCGCCCGCGACCGGGCCGAGGGGGAGTGGCCATGACGGCTTCGCTCACCGGGATCCCCGCGCACGTCTGGTCGACGGAGGAGAAACGGATCCTCGTGGCGGCCGCACGTCAGGTGCCGAAGCGATGGATCGACGACGTCTGGACACTTTCGGTCCATGAGGACTCGATCGATCTGTACGAACGTCTCGCGAGCAGCCATTGGGTGCGGGACCGGGGTGGGCGTGCGCGGCTGATCGTCTGCGGGGCGGTGGTGGCGAATCTCGATTGCGCGATCAGGATACTGGGCTGGGCGCCCCTCACCGACCTGACTTGCGACGCGCTCGCGCTGGATCGGGTCGCCAGGCTCCGGACGAAGCGTCGGGTCCGCCCCGTGGCGGCCGACTTCGCCCGTTTCGCCGCCGTACCCGGGCGACGGACCAAGCCGGCTCCGTCCTCGGTGGTGACGTGGGGGCGAGAGGTCGCCGAGGCGAGCGAGGCCGACGGCGTCCGGGTCCGGGGGCTCAGGCCGTCCGATGTGCGTGATCTGCCCAAGGTGGGCGGGCAGATCATCAGGAAGGCGACCCCGGAGGTCTCCTGGATCGCGTTCCTCGTCGCCACCGTGACGGAAACCCGGGAACAGCTCGTCCGGGCCGGTGCGGTCACACAGCGGTTGTTGCTCACCTCCACCGAGTACGGCCTGGAGAGCGCCGCGTTCACGGAGCCTTTCGACGCCCCCGCGGTCCGTGGCGCGCTCGGCGTCGTCGAGGGTGTCCCCGGCTTCCCCCAGGCGGTCGTCGTGGTCGAAGAACCTCGGAAAACCCCGGCACAGAAGCGAAGAACGTCATGACGGACAGCGCGACGGAGAACCGGATCGTCGTCGGCATGGACGGCTCGGCGCGTTCTGCCGCGGCGGTCGGCTCGGTGTGCGAGACGGCACTGCCTTCCGGTCGTCGACCACGAAGGCCAAGTCCCGGCACCAGGGAACGGTGCCGGGACTTGGCGGCCGATGGTCACCGGAGCCAAGAGTTACGATCCACTAAGGACAGTCGTGCCCAGCGTTCTCCCAGCCCCCAGGTGTTTCCGGCGGCCGTCGCGGCGAGCGCGATGAGCACGAGGGCGTAGATCAGGTGGTAGTCGATGATCGGGTTGGTCGACATCGTCGGCTCGCCCGCACCGCTCGTCCGGGCGAGCGGCCATTCGGCGACCCACATCAGCAGCATCATCACGGTCCCGGTGATGGCGGAGAGCCGCATCCCCGCCCCCGCGGTGACGGCGAGACCGATGCCGAGCAGGCCCGCCATGAACAGCCAGTCCGCCCACCAGGTGCCGCCCCAGGAGCGCAGGGTTTCGGCGAACGGGCCGACGTCGACCCGGCTCAAGAACCCCTTCGTCGGCGAGCCGCCGTTGATCCAGGCGTTGCCGGAAGCGGTGGCGTAACCGAGACCGAAGGTCTTGTCGACGAACGCCCACAGGAACAGCAGGCCCGTGGCGATCCGGAGCACGGCGAGGCTCTCGGCGCCGGACGACCGTCCATCATGGACTTCCGGATGCCGCACGGAAACGCCGCGCCGGTGTCCGCTTTCGGTGGTGGCCATGGAATTCTCCTCTGATCGGCAGTTCACGGATCGATTCGAGTGTGTTACGGCGCGACTCGCGGCTCTGGGGTCGAAAGGCCCGGGTACACGAGGCCATCGTCATCCCAGACGAAGTCGAGCCGGTTCCGGACGCCGACCACGCCGGGGACCTCGTTCGACAGGGCACCCGCGCGTTCGACCGCGCCGCGGCTGTCCAGCCTGCCGAGTAGCGTCACCACACCGTCGTCGACCGTGACGGACGCATGTCCGGGTGCCACCCGCAGGGTGCCGGCGAGGATGTCGCGTTCGATTTCGCCACGGATCTCCTCGTCGGGACGCCGGAACGTGGACAGCAGATCCCGGCGTGACACGACCCCGACCAGCTTCGCGTCCTCGACCACGAACAGGCGTCGTATGTCCTTCCGGGCCAGCCGGACCGCCGCGGCACCGAGGGAGGCGCCCGCGTCGATCGTCACCACGGATGCGGTCATCAGGTCCTTGGCGAGGAACGCCTTCGCTTTGCGAGACTCGTCCTTGGCGTGGTGACCGGCGAACAAGGCGGGCCGTGGCTCACGTAGCCGGGCCAGGAGATCAGCCTCGGAGACCACACCGATCGGCCTTCCGGATCCGTCGACGACGGGCACCGCGCTGATCCGCCGCTTCGCCATCAGCGCGGCGATCCGCTTGTAGCCGGCGTCCGGCGCGACCGCGATCGGGTCGGTGGTCATGACCTCGGAAACGGTGGTGCACATGGGGTCGCTCCTTCATTCTCGGGAATCCGCGGTGCGGGCGATCAGCACCGGGCAGGCGGCGTGATGGATCAGGCTCTGCCCGGTCGAGCCGAGGAGGAGACCGCAAAACCCGCCGCGGCCCTAGGTAGCCAAAGTTAGGCGGGCGGACGTGCGCGGTCCGGTGCCGTTGGTCCCGGATTCGCGGGACCTCGGGTGCGCCTCTGGTCACTGGTGCGCGCCGCCACGGGGCTGTGCACTCGATCGATGTTCGCCCGCCTGCCGCCTTCGTCGTACTCAGCGGTGAGCCGGAGGCACCGATGAGAGGAGGAAGGCACATGCCGAACCTGGATGAGCGCATGTGGTCCGACAGCGAGGTCGAGGTCTTGGCACGGGCCGTCATCCGCGCGCCTTCGGTGCACAACATCCAGCCGTGGTCGCTCGCCTTGCCCGGTATGCGCGCGGAGCTGACCGAACGGGCCGATCCGTCCGCGTCCGAGCATGATCCGGCCGGTCGCGACCGGCTCATCTCCTGCGGAGCGGCCCTGGAGAACCTCGTGCTGGCCGTCCGGGCGCTGGGGTGGGCCACCGAAGTGGAGCTGCCTCCGGGACGTGGGCCACTGGTCGCCGTCGTGCGGACCTCCGGCCGCGAGCCACCGTCCGGCCGCGAACTGCACGCGTATGCCGCCATCTCGCGGAGGCGGAGTCACCACCGCCCGTTCGCCGCGATCCCGGTCTCGTCGTCGATGCTCGCGCCGGTCATCGGGCGGCTGCCCCGCGGAGTCGGCTGCCGGGTGCTGCACGCCGGTGAAAAAGACGTCCTCGCGGTACTGCTCGACCAGTCTGCCGAAACGACCCAGAGCCGCGACGGCATCCGGCGGGAGCTTGCGGAATGGGCGTGCGGTGTCGATGACGGCCTGGTCCGGCCCGGTTACGACAAGGTGGGCCTGCCGTGGGCGCGACTGGTCCCGGACGTCCGGACCCTCGCGCGCAGGTCGGACGCGGAAAGCATCTTGATGTTCTGTACGAAGGAAGATGATCGCGCCGGCAGGCTCAAGACGGGAGTGGCCATGCAGCAGTCGTGGCTCGCGGCCGTCGACGGAGGGCTGGCCGCGTCGGTGCTCACCCGGCTGCTGCACGAGGAACCCGTTCGCGAGCGGATGGCCGCGGAACTGAAGCTACCGGGACGCCCGCAGCTCATCATGCGGCTCGGCTATCCGGACGATCATCGCCCTTTCTGACGGCCGTGTGGCTTGGCAGGATCGGCGGCCGGTGAAACGCTGGAGCGGTTCGGGCGATTGAGAGTCGTCACACCTGTGCGGATCCGGGAGGAGCAGCCGAATGTCGTCGGAGCAAGGTTCGGCCGACGAGGCGCCACCGAGCGCGGCGGTCTTGACCGGGCTACGGCTCGACGAGCTGCTGCACGAGGTCCAAGAGCGGCTGTCGGAGATCGTCAAGACCCGGGACCGGCTCCAAGGCCTGCTCGACGCGGTTCTGG
The DNA here is from genome assembly GCF_044765885.1 of Amycolatopsis sp. NPDC102389. Lineage (NCBI taxonomy): Bacteria > Bacillati > Actinomycetota > Actinomycetes > Pseudonocardiales > Pseudonocardiaceae > Amycolatopsis > Amycolatopsis sp. NPDC102389. Next base: position 32,369 of record NZ_JBIWKX010000060.1, on the reverse strand, counting down.
CCGTGGCCACCGGGCTGGAGCTCGACTCGACCCTGCAACGGATCGTCGAGGCGGCGGTCGAGCTGGTCGACGCCCGGTACGGCGCGCTTGGCGTGCTCGGCGACGAAGAAGGGCTTTCGGAGTTCGTCCACGTGGGCATCGACGCGGAAACCCGGTCTCATATGGGCCACTTGCCCGAGGGCCGCGGCCTGCTCGGATTGCTCATCGCGGAGCCCCATCCCGTCCGGGTCCCGGATCTGAGCCTGCACCCGGCCTCGGTCGGGTTCCCGGCGAACCATCCGCCGATGCACAGCTTCCTGGGTGTCCCGGTGCGCGTCCGGGACGAGGTCTTCGGCAACCTGTACATGACGGAGAAGCGGGGCGCCGCCGAATTCACCGCCGATGACGAGGTCGTCCTGCAGGCACTCGCCGCGGCCGCCGGGGTCGCCATCGACAACGCCCGGCTGTTCGAACGATCGCGGACGCGGGAACGCTGGCTCGAAGCGGTCGCCGAGGTCAACGGGGAACTCCTCGGAGGAGCTTCGGTCATCGACACGCTGAACCTGATCGCCACCAGGGTTCGCGAACTCGCCGCGGCCGACCAGGTGCTGATCCTGCTCGCCACGGAAGCCGGAGAACCGCTGACGGTGAGCGTCTTCGCGGGGGAGCGGACGACCGCCCCGGAGGGTACGTCGATGGCGGGCGGGCATCCGGCCATCGATCAGGTGCTCGATTCCGGCCAGCCCAGCCTCGTCCCTGACCTGGGCACGGTCTCCCATGGGCAGGCCGAGCCCGCTTTCGACGGCCTCGGACCGGCCGCCGTGATCCCGTTGAACAGCACTTCCGGCGTCGGAGGGGTGCTCGTCGCGGGGAGGGACAAGGGTTCCTCGCAGTACAAGGCCGATCAGCTCCCGATGCTGTCGTCGTTCGCCGATCAGGCCGCGGTCGCGCTGGAGTTCGGCGAGAAACAGCGTAATCAGCGGCTTTTGGACGTGCTCGCCGATCGGGACAGGATCGCCCAGGATCTGCACGACCACGTCATCCAGCGGATGTTCGCCACCGGGATGAGCCTGCAGAGCATCGTGCCCCGGGTACCCGACACGTTCGCGCGGGACAGGGTGACGCAGGCGGTGGAACAACTGGATCGCACGGTCCGCGAGATCAGGACGTCCATCTTCGATCTGCACACTTCGGGCGCGGATGCCTCGAAGAGCCTGCGCCGCCGGCTGCTGGACGCTGTCACGGAGCTGACGACCGAGAGCACGCTCACCCCTTCGGTCCGGATCGCCGGGGCTGTCGACACGCTCGTACCGCAGACGCTGCACGAACATGCCGAGGCGGTGGTCCGTGAGGCGCTGAGCAACGCGGTCCGGCATTCCGGCGCCGACGAGATCATGATCAGCGTCGAGGCCGACCGTGAGCTGATCATCGAGATGACCGACAACGGCATCGGAATTCCACGGGCCGGCAGACGAAGCGGACTGGCGAACCTCGCCGACCGAGCGGCGAAGTGTGGCGGCGAAGCCGAGTTCGGAGACCGTGACGGTGGCGGCGCACGCGTGCTCTGGCGCGCTCCGCTGTCCTAGCGGTCACCGAATACCGGCGGCACCGCGGTGCGTTTGAGTTCGGTCGCGAGGACCGCGGCCTGCGTCCGGCGCTGGATGCCGAGCTTGGCCAGGATCCGGGAGACGTAGTTCTTCACGGTCTTTTCGGCCAGGAACATCCGCTCGCCGATCTCGCGGTTGGTCAGGCCTTCGCCGATCAGGTCGAACACGGTTCGTTCCTGCTCGGAGAGGGTGGCGGTCGGATCGTTCCGGTCGCGCTCGCGCCGGATGCGGTTCATCAGCGCGGCGGTGGTCCGGCTGTCGAGCAGCGAGCCGCCACCCGCGATCGTGCGGATGGCCGAGACGAGGTCGTTCCCGAGTACCTGCTTGAGGACGAATCCCGACGCGCCGGCCATGATGGCGGTGAAGAGCGCCTCGTCGTCGGCGTACGAGGTGAGCATCAGGCACCGCAGCTCCGGCTCGGTGGACAGCAGATCCCGGCAGAGTTCGATACCGGTCCCGTCCGGGAGCCGCACGTCGAGCACGGCGATGTCCGCGTCGCTTTGCGGTACGCGAGCGAGTGCTTCGGAGACGGACGCCGCTTCGCCGGCGATTTCGATGTCGGCTTCGTTCCCGAGCAGATCCGCCAAGCCACGCCGGACGATCTCGTGGTCGTCCACGAGGAAAACCTTGATCGCCATCTCGTTCCTCCCGCGGGGTCCAGGCCTCTCGACCGACGGTACCTGTGTACTTCGGCCGACACAGCCACCTGGACGTCCCAACGAACCGGGACCTTGGGCCCTAGTGGGACCCGCGGCGGGTATTTGGTCCTGGCGATCGGTGCCATCGGTACCTGCTTCGTCCTCGCGCGACGGGCGCACCGTGGAACTCGATCGCTTGACGACTGAGGACGGGACACATGGCGAACGGGTGGACGAGGGCCGAGACCGAGGTACTGGCGAGGACGTTGCTGCGGGCGCCGTCCGTGCACAACATCCAGCCGTGGCGACTGGAGTTCGACGGGGACCGGCTCCTCCTGCGTGAACGCCGCGACCTGGCACTGCCCGAACACGACGCCCGGGGCCGTGACCGGCTCATCTCCTGCGGTGCGGCCCTGGCCAACGTGGAACTGGCGGTCCGGGTTCTCGGCTATGACCTGAGCACGCGGATGTTCCCGGAGGACGGCGAGCCGGACATCGTCGCCGCGATCGAGACCACCGGGCGTTCGGCGCCGTCCGATGTCGACCTGCACCGGTACTCGGCGATAGCCCGGCGAGGAAGCTACCGCCACCCCTTCTCCGGCCGACGGGTTTCGCGGGAGAAGATCGGCGACCTGATCGCCGCCGCGACCGAGAACGGGGTCGAAGCCAGGCCGATCCACGACGAACTGGAGCTCTCCCGGGTCGCGGATCTGCTCGAATTCGCCGCCGAGGCGTATCAGCACGACCTGGTGTACCAACGCGAACTGGCCCTGTGGACCATCCAAGACGAGCGCTATCACCGTCATGGCGTCGGACTGGCCGCGAGCACGCTGCCCGCCGGATCGCTTCCCTGGGCGGGACTCGTCCGTCCGGGGACGGCTCTCCCCGATCGCCGGGTCCTTCAGCGTCGTCTCGCCGGTGAGACCTTGCTCGTCTTCCTCACCGTCGACGATGGCCGGTACGACCACCTGCACGCGGGACACGCGCTCCAGGACACCTGGCTCGAAGCGGTCGACGAGGGTCTGGCCGGTTCGGTCCTCACCCAGCCGCTGCACCTGCCCGAAGTCCGTTCCGCGTTGGCCGAGGACTTGGAACTTCCCGGGTTTCCGCAAGCCGTGATGCGCTTCGGCTATCCGGCCGGGCCGGTGCCGCCGAGCCCGCGCCGTGCCGTCGACGAAATCCTCGGGAACGGATTCTGAGCTCCTGACGGGAAAGGGGCGTGATCGTCGTCGACGTCAAAGCGCCGCCGAATGTCCACAAGGGACACTTGTCGGGCTGTCAGTGTCCGGTTTGGGTAGTCTGCACGGTTCCGCGAGGGACTCGTGAGTGGCAAAGAGGGTTCTAACGAGTCGAAGGTCAAACGTGCGTGTTCTCGGGCGGGCCGATGGTGGGATGAAGGCTCCCTTCGCCGCGTCTAATGCGGTGAAGGGAGCCTTCGGCCCTGGTCAAGCGCGGGTCGTGAGTGGCGTTTCGGGTTATTGAGGTGCAAGTCAAATATGGCGTGCCGCGCACCCTTTGCGGCCTGGGTCCGCGCTGACCAACGAGGGCCGATCGTGCGGTAACTGTCCACAAGGGACACTTGTCGAGCTGCCAGTGTCCGGTTTGATTAGTCTGCACGACCCCGGCCATGATCGTACATATAGACATGAATCGGACACCATGCCGTCGGAAGTGTCCCTTGTGGACATTCGGGGCGGTGTCGCCTCCACGGGTCTCGCGGACGCGGCGGTGCGACTTCCGCCCGTCCATCCACAGTGGACCGATAGGTCGAAGGTCCCGTCCCCTGGTTACGAACGCCGCTGCACTACTCACGCGTCAGTTCCTAACGTCCAAGGCTGTTGCCGAAATCAGGATGGGGTGTACCGCTATGCCGGAGAATTCGGGGCGCAGGATCGTCGTCGGTGTCGACGGCTCGGAGTCCGCGACCAGGGCCGTCCGCTGGGCGGCGGATCAGGTGCGTCGCCGCCACGCGGAACTCACGCTGGTACACGCGATCGACGACGAGTCGCTGAGCCATCCGAGGCCGATGCCGACCCGGGAGGATCTCGCGGCGATGATCAGGATGCGCGGACATCGCCTTCTGCGGGAAGCCCGTGATGTCGCCAGGGAGATCGCTCCGGACGTCCACGTCTCACTCGTCTTGCGGCACGAACGCCCGGTGCAAGCGCTGAAAGACGCGGCGGAGAACGCGGACCTGCTCGTGCTGGGGACCGAAGGTCTCCGTCCCTTGGGCCGGGTGCTGGTCGGATCGGTGTCCATCGCGCTGGCCGCGCGTGCGGCATGCCCCGTCGCGCTGATCCGTCCGCACGTCGCGGAAGCCGAAGCGCCGCATGACGGACCGGTCGTCGTCGGCGTCGATGGGACAAGGACCAGCGAAGCCGCCCTCGCGCTCGCCTTCGAGGAAGCGTCCTGGCGGCAGGCCGAACTGGTCGCCCTGCATTGCTGGGACGACGTGTTCCTTTCGGCGGTGTTCGAGGAGACGCACTGGAGCCTGGAGCGGTCGGACATCGAGGAGGGGGCGAACGAGGTGCTCGCCGAACGGCTGGCGGGCTGGCGGGAGAAGTACCCCGACGTGCGTGTCCACCGGGAGGTCGTGCGCGGTCGTCCCGCCGACGAACTGTTGAAACGCGCCGATCGGGCGCGGCTGCTGATCGTGGGCAGTCGCGGCCGCGGTGGTATCGCCGGGATGATGCTCGGTTCGACCAGCCAAGCGGTGATGTCCTACGCCCTGTGCCCGGTGATCGTGGCCCGCGAGGCAGGGGAGCGGTGACCGGCTCCGCTCTCGTCCGGGATACGGCGGGCCTCACGGCTGCCGAAGCGGTGGCTGCTCTCCGCCGGGACGGGCCGAACGTCTTGCCCGCCGTCAAACAGCGGAATCCGTTGCTGACACTGGCCGGGCAGATGGTCCACTTCTTCGCATTGATGCTGTGGGGTGCCGCGGGGCTGGCGTTGCTCGCCGGGATGCCGGCGCTGTCGATCGCGATCGTCGTGGTCGTGGTGCTCAACGGCGCGTTCTCGTTCGCCCAGGAGTACCGCGCGGATCGTGCCGCGGAGCGGTTGCGGGATCTGCTGCCGGTGCGCGCGACGGTACGCCGGGACGGGCGCGCGATCGTCGTGGACGCGGCGGACTTGGTCGTCGGCGACGTGGTCCTGCTCGAGGCGGGAGACCGCGTGTGCGCCGACGGGGATCTCGCCGAACGCGGCCTGCTGTCGGTGGACGAGTCCATGCTGACCGGCGAGAGCAGGCCGGTGCGGCCGGAGGTGGGCGGATCCGTTTTCGCCGGCACGTATGTCACCGAAGGGCACGGCGTCGCGATCGTGGCGGCCACCGGCGCCCGCTCCCGCCTCGCCGGGATCTCCGCGGTGACCGCGAACGCCGTGCGGCCGAAAAGTCCTTTGGCCACCCAGTTGCACCGCGTGGTGCGGATCGTGGCCTTGATGGCGGTCGCGGTCGGCGGCGTGTTCTTCGCCGCCTCCCTCGGTCTCGGCCGGGCGGGGACGGAGAGCTTCCTGCTCGCGATCGGCGTGACGGTCGCGCTCGTCCCGGAGGGGCTGCTGCCGACCGTGACGCTGTCGCTGGCTCGGGCGGCGCAGAAGATGGCGGGTCGCAACGCCCTGGTACGACGGCTCGAGTCTGTCGAGACGCTGGGGGCGACCACGTTCATCTGTACCGACAAGACCGGCACGCTGACCCGCAACGAAATGTCCGTCGTCCGGGTGTGGACGCCGTCCGGGACCGTCGAGGTCGACGGTACGGGGTACCGGCCGGTCGGCGAACTGACCGGCTCTCGGGAAGCGGTGCGGGCGGCGGCGAGGCTCGCGGATTCCGCGGCGCGGTGCTCCCCGGACGCGCACGCCGTCGAAGAGGCGAACGGGTGGCGACCGGTCGGCGACCCGATGGAGGTGGCACTCCATGTCCTCGCCGCACGTGCCGGAGTCACCGCCGCCGCGCCGCCGGCCCAACGGCGGCCGTTCGACCCGCGTCGGCGCCGGTCGTCGGTCACCGACGTCGACGGCCTCCATGTTTCGGGCGCACCGGACACCGTCCTGCCACTGTGCGGGAAGGCTTCCGGCGCGGACGAAGCCGTCGCCGCGTTCAGCGGGGCGGGACTGCGGGTGCTCGCGGTGGCGCACCACGCCAAAGCGTCCACAAAGGAGGAACAGGGCGGGCTGACCCTGCTCGGTCTCGTCGGGCTGGAGGACCCGCCCCGGCCGGACGTCGGCGCCGCGATCGCGTCCTGCCGCCGCGCCGGGATCCGGCTGGCGATGGTGACCGGCGACCATCCGGGGACGGCCGCGGCCATCGCCGCGGAAGTCGGCCTGCTCGGGCCGGACCGGCTCGTGCTGGAAGGCAAGGACCTGCCGCCCGACGACGAGGACCTCGGCAGGCTCCTCGACGTCGACGGTGTGGTGGTCGCCAGGGTCGCCCCGGAGGAGAAGCTTCGGATCGCGAAGGCGTTGCAGGCTCGCGGGCACGTCGTGGCGATGACCGGCGACGGTGTCAACGACGGACCGGCCTTGCGCACGGCCGACATCGGTGTCGCGATGGGGGCTTCGGGCAGTGACGTGGCGAGGGAGGCGGCCGACCTGGTCCTCCTCGACGACCATTTCGGCACCATCGTGGCCGCCGTCGAACTCGGGCGCGCGACGTTCGTGAACATCCGGCGCTTTCTCACCTATCACCTGACCGACAACGTCGCCGAGCTCACGCCGTTCGTCGTGTGGGCGCTCGCGGGTGGGCAGATCCCGTTGGCCATCACCGTCCTGCAGGTACTGGCGCTCGACATCGGCACCGACTTGCTCCCGGCGGTCGCGCTCGGCGCGGAGCCGCCGAACCGCCGCACGATGGAGGGACCGGCGAAAGGCGGCTCCCTGATCGACGGCAGGCTGGTGCGCCGCGCCTTCGGAGTGCTCGGCCCGGCCGAGGCGCTGGCGTCCATGGCGGCGTTCCTGCTGGTGCTCCTCGGTGGCGGGTGGTGGTTCGGCGAGGTGCCGGGCACCGCGCTGCTCGCGACCGCGTCCGGTACCGCCTTCAGCGCGATCGTGCTCGGCCAGCTCGCGAACGCCTTCGCCTGCCGAAGCGAATCACGCTGGGTCGGCAGGATCGGAGTGCGGGGAAATCCCTTGCTGTGGTTCGCGATCGTCTTCGAACTCGCGATGCTGGCCGCGTTCCTGCTCATGCCGCCTCTGCCCGGGCTTCTCGGCGGCACCGTGCCGAGCCCGCTCGGCTGGGTGCTGGCCTTCGCCACCGTCCCGGTCGTGCTGCTCGCCGACACCGTCCACAAGGCAGTCCGCCGCGGCCTGGCCACCGAACGGATCCGAACTCAGGCGAAGACGAAGTACCGCAGCCACAGGTAGGGCGCCGCGACGAGAACGGTGATCAGCGTGACGAGAGCGCCCTTCTTGGTGAATTCCCAGAAGGAGATGGGGCTTCCCGCTCGTGCGGCGATGCCGAGGACGACGACGTTGGCGCTGGCGCCGATGGCGGTGGCGTTGCCGCCGAAGTCGGCGCCGAGGGCGAGTGACCACCAGAGTGCTTCGGAGTGGGTGGGGTCGGCGATGCCGTTGGTGAGGTCGAGGACCAGCGGGCTCATCGTCGCGACGTAGGGGATGTTGTCGACAACGCCGGATAGAAGCGCGGAGACGCCGAGGATGAGCATGACGGCGAGGAGGGCGTTGCCGCCGGTGGCGTCGGCGGCGAGCTTCGCCAGGTCGCCGATGACACCGGTTTTGACCAGGGCGCCGATCATGATGAAGAGCCCGGCGAAGAACAGCAGGGTTTCCCATTCGACGCTGGCGAGATAGTCCTTCGGCTTGGACTGGGACAACAGCACGAGGGCACCGGCGCCGAGCAGGGCGACGATCGAGGGCTCGATGTGGAAGATCGAGTGGCCGATGAACGCGGTGAAGACGGCCAGGAGCACGACGCCGCATTTGACGAGCAGCCGCTTGTCGTGGATGGCTTCGCGTTCGTTGAGGGCCATGACGTCGGCGACCCGTTCCGGATCGACCGTGAAGGAACCGCGGAAGAGCCTCGGCAGGACGAGACAGAAGACGGCCAGCTCGATGGCCACGATCGGCGCCATGTTGACGAGGAAGTCGTTGAACGTCAGGCCGGCCCGGCTGCCGATGATGATGTTGGGCGGGTCGCCGATCAGGGTCGAGGCTCCGCCGAGGTTCGAAGCCATGACCTCCGCGATCAGGAAGGGCACCGGCTTGATGTCGAGCCGATCGCAGACGAGCAGGGTCACGGGCGCCATCAGCAGCACGGTGGTGACGTTGTCCAGGAACGCCGAGGCGAATGCGGTGATGAGCACCAGCAGAAGCATGATCCGCAGTGGAGAACCCTTGGCGCGCTTGGCCGCCCAGATCGCGGTGAACTCGAAGACGCCGGTCTTCCGCAGGACACCGACGATGATCATCATGCCGAGCAGCAGGAAGATGACGTCCCAGTCGACTCCGGTGTCGTGGGAGTAGAACGCCTCCTCGGAACCGAGCACGCCGAGGCCGAGGACGATGCCCGCGCCGGCGAGAGCGGTGACCATCTTCGGGATCTTCTCGGTGGCGATGAACAGGTACGCCACCACGAACACGGTGATCGCGACGGTGGCGCTCATGCCACGGCTCGCTGAACGAACGCCGGCCGAAGGTGCTGCCAGATCACTTGTGCTCTCACCGATTCCTGTCCATGCCGACCGTCCCGGCCCGGTCAGGGACGGGGTATGCCGACCAGACTTCCCGGCGCTCCAAGCGTCAACATGCCGTAAACAACAAGCTGAAGCAACTCGGCTCGCCTTGTCCAGGGGATTCGATGCCGGTGCTGTCCGGTACGCTGAATTGTGCCGGTGGTCACACAGCGTCGTGAGAGGGAGGGGCCATGTCCGGACTGCTCGGTCCTCTCGCGTTGATCGTTGTGTTCACCGTCCTGATCGTGGTCATCCGCCTCGTTCATCTGCGGCGGGATGGCGGCGGATGGGGAGCCTCCCGAGGGCGTAAAGAATCGGACAGTAACGACGGCTGATCCGGGCGCGTCCACCGGCACGGTCGTAGTCTGACGTCATGCACGCCAGCGAGATGGCCGAAGAATTCCCGGTCGTGGACATGGATTCCGACGCGCTCGACGCGGCGCGGATGCTCGCGGAGAACCGCCTGCCCGGCATCGTCGTGACCGACCGGAACGGCTGCCCGCAGTCGGTCCTGCCCGCTTCTCAGGTGGTCCGTTTCCTGGTGCCGAGCTACGTACAGGACGACCCGTCACTCGCCGGTGTCCTCAACGAATCGATGGCCGATCGGGTCGCCGACAAACTGTCCGGGCGCAAGGTGCGGTCGTTGCTTCCGGAGGAGCCCGCCGAGCTGCCCAGGGTGAACTCCGACGACACGATCATCGAGGTCGCCGCGATCATGGCGAGGCTGCACTGCCCGCTGGTCGCGGTCATGCAGGACAAGACGCTGCTCGGCGTCATCTCCGCGTCCCGGCTCCTGGAGCTGGCGCTCGCTCCGAGGTGATCCACACGGCGGGTGACCGACAGAACTTGACCGGACTGAACAGGTGTTCAATACTCTGAACATGTGTTCAGCCTCCGATCTGACAGCCCGGGCTCGTATCCGCGATGCCGCGTTGGCCAGGTTCGGCGCCGACGGCGTTGCCGGGACCTCGGTGCGCGCGGTCGCCGCGGACGCCGGAGTGTCTCCGGCCTTGGTGCTTCACCATTTCGGTTCGAAGGACGGGCTGCGGCAGGCGTGTGACGACCATGTCCTCGACTCGATCCGTTCCGGCGGTGAGGCGGGTACCGACGCGCTGGCGGAGGTGCTGCAGGCGGCCACGCCGGTACGGCGTTACCTGGCCCGTGCGTTTCTGGACGGGTCGAGCGGGGCGTCGGCGTTGTTCACCGAGATCGTGGAGCGCACCGAAGTGTGGCTCGCCGACGGCGAGCGAGAGGGCTGGGTGCGGCCGTCGGATGACTCGCGTGCGCGCGCCGTCGTCTATGTGTCCTGGTTGCTGGCGCCACTCGTGCTCGGTGATCACGTCGGCCGGTTGCTCGGCGGGGATCCGGCGGAGACCGCGACCGCGGTCCGCGGTGCCAGGGCGGGGTTGGGGATCCTGACCAACGGCCTGTTCACCGATGACCGCTGGCTGACCGCCTACGCCGCCATCAACGACCAGGAGCGCTCGAAGTGAGGGCGTTGCTGGTCACCCACGGCACTCGTGGTGACGTGCAGCCGATGCTCGCTCTCGCGGTCGCCCTGCGCGATCGTGGACATGAGGTGGTGCTGGCCGCGCCGGACTCGTTCGCCGACGCCGCGGGGGAGTACGAGGTCGAGTTCACCTCGCTGGGTGAGGGGCCGAACCGGCTGATGAACGATCCGGTGGTGCAGGAAGCCATCGAAGGTGGATATCGGGGCGTACGCGGCAAGATCACCGCCATCCGGACGGCGAGACGGGTCAAGCCGTTGATGGCGGAAGTCCTGCACAACGTCGGCGTGGCCGCGAAGTCGTCCTGTGCGGACGTCGTCGTACACACGACCGGGGTGCCCGCCCATCATGCGGCCGAAATGCTCGGCGTGCCCGCGGTCGTCGTCGCGCTGCAACCGGGCTGGATCCCCACCGGTGAGCTCCCTTGCCCGATGATTCCCTTGCCCCGCCTGCCGAAGATGCTGAACCGGGCCACGTATCTCGCGGTGGACGCCGTCCTGAGGATGTTCGCCGGTATCACCGCCACGTGGCGCACCACCGAACTCGGGCTGCCACGCCGCCGGGGAATGCACGACATCCTGCACGACGCCGACGGCGAGCACCGTCCGGTCTTGCAGGCGTTCAGCCGCCAGGTCGCCCTCGCGGCGTCCGACTGGCCGGATGCGGTGCACACCACCGGTTTCTGGTATCTCCCCGCCGCGGGAGGGTGGGAACCACCCGCGGCGTTGCGGGACTTCCTCGACGCGGGCCCCGCTCCGGTCTACATCGGATTCGGCAGCATGGCAGGCAGGGACTCACGCCGCACCCGCGCGGTGGTCGAAGAAGCGGTCCGTCGGGCCGGGGTGCGCGCGGTGCTCGCCACCGGCTGGGGCGGTATCGCCGCGGACGCCGGTACCGGCGATCTGTTCGTGCTCGACCACGCGCCGCACGACTGGCTATTCCCGCACTTGAGCGCGGTCGTGCATCACGGAGGCGGCGGTACGACCGGTGCCGCCTTGGCCGCGGGCAGACCGCAAGTGGTGTGCCCGTTCGTCGCCGACCAGCCGTATTGGGCGAATCGTATGCACGCCGTCGGCGTCGCGCCGCCTCCGGTACGCCAGCAGCGCCTCACGGCCGACCGGCTCACCGCGGCGCTGCGGCAAGCGACCGGTGACGCCGGGATGCGCGAACGGGCCGAACGGCTCGGCCGGGAGATCCAGGCGGAGAACGGTGTCTCCGCCGCGGTCGCCCTCCTCGAAAACCTGACCTGACAAGGAGACCATGGTGGAACTCACCGACGCGGTGGCGAAGACCTTCCGAATGGACGACGAAGCTTGGCGCCGCCACGCGAATCCTTGGAGCGTATGGACCCGCTTCGCCGCGATCCCCCTGATGCTGCTCGCGATCTGGAGCCGGACCTGGATCGGCTGGTGGTGCCTCGTGCCGATCGCGGCGGTCGTCGCGTGGCTGTTTCTCAACCCGTCGGCGTTTCCACCGGTCGAGCCACGCGGTTGGGCGGCGCGCGGCATCTACGGCGAACGTGTGTGGGCACAGGACAAATCGTTGGTCCCGCCGGACCACCGCGCGGTGCTGCGTGTCCTGGTCGCACTCGGTCTCGCCGGCTTCGGGCTCATCGCCTGGGGCCTGATCGCGCTCGACTTCTGGCCGACACTGTACGGTGCGACACTGGTCATCATGGCCCAGCTGTGGCGGATCGACCGGTTCGGCCGGCTCTGGGAACGGGCCGAAGAGCAGTCAGCGGAGCGAAGCCTGGCCGGCTACGGCCGCCGAGACCTGATCACCTGAATGACCTGCCGCCGGGTCAGGTTCGGAGCGCGGCGCGGCGCGCCTCGAATTCGTCCTTGTCGATCTCCCCACGAGCGAACCTTTCGTTGAGGATCCGGATGGCCTGGTCGTGGCTTTCCGATGGCCGTGCGAAACGGCGCAAGAGGATCACCGACACGGTGATGAGCCCGCCGACGAGCACGAGCACGAAGATGAGCAGCAGCAGCATGCCGATCCAGCCGCCGTCCGCGTAGTGCGAGTACCGCATTTCCACTCCTCGGTCGTGTTCAGTGGCTTTGGTAGCGCACCGTCTCGGTGATGGGTTTTCCCAGTTCGCCCAGGACTTCCGTCAGGTTCCGGCGAGGGGTCGCGGGCAGGGGGTCCGCGTTGACCGGTGCCCAGTCCGTCCGGAGCACCATCTGCGGGAACGTCCCGCCGGTGACGAGGTCGCGGACCTTGTCGCGGGTGCCGGAGAGCTCCAGCGGTTCGGTGAGCGGAGAGGTCGCGAGGCCCAGGCTGGTCGCCGCGAGCAGGACCGCGCTCGTCGCCTCGCCCGCACGGAGCCTGGACATCGTGTCGTCCGATGCGGTGCTCAGCACCAGCAGCACGGTTTCGTCGTTCTCGCCGGTCGCGCCTTCCGGCTGGGGGAGCCGGGGCTCGGCGAACGCGCGCGCGGGCAGGGCGCCGGGGGTCTCGTCCTGTGCGGGCGCGTTCGCCGAGGGGACACCGTCGCTGGGAATTGTGCACCGAAGGCGCGCGGACGGCCAGCGCCACCGCGGACTCGACGGTGAAGTCGTCGGGAAGGCCGTGCTCCATCCGAACCTGCCTCTGAGTGGGGAAAGGGGGCGACGTTCATGGTTCCCGGCCCGGCGGGGCGAGGGCAGGGTCGGAGGGCCCGGCTCGGGAGGCCGTTCGTTTCTGTTGCCGACGGCGGACGGGGTGGAGAGTCGAAAGGTCCGCTCCCGGCAAGGAGGCGTCGTCATGGGTTCGTCCGTCCGCGTCGAGACATCGCTCGATCCCGGCCTGTCCCGGTGGCTCTGGCTGGTGAAATGGCTGCTCGCGATTCCGCACTACCTCGTGCTCGCGGTGCTGTGGCTCGCGTTCGTCCCGCTGACGATGGTGGCCTTCTTCGCCATCCTCTTCACCGGGCGGTATCCGCGGTCGATCTTCGAGTTCAACGTCGGGGTCTTCCGCTGGGCGTGGCGAGTGCATTACTACGCCTACGCCGCGCTCGGCACCGATCGCTATCCACCCTTCACCCTCGCCGACGACCCGTCCTATCCGGCCAGGCTCGAAATCGACTACCCGGAACGGTTGTCACGCGGATTGGTGCTGGTGAAGTGGTGGCTACTGGCGATTCCGCACTACCTCGTCCTCGGCGTCTTCGCGGGCGGCGGCCTGTGGCTCGGCTGGGGCCGGTCCGACGACCGGTTCAGCTGGGGAGCGGGCGGCCTGATCGGGATACTGGTACTCATCGCCGCGATCATCCTGCTGTTCACCGGAAAGTACCCGAAGCCCTTGTACGACTTCGTGATCGGGATGGATCGCTGGGTCATCCGGGTCGGCGCCTACGCCGCGCTGATGACCGACGAGTACCCGCCGTTCCGGCTGGACATGGGTGGCACCGAACCGGGACGAAGCGCGACTTCGACGGACAATCGGTCCCCGAGCCGGTCGGGTGCCGAGTGGTCGCCGGGCCGGATCGTTTCGGTCGTGGCCGGTGTGGCGCTGGGTGCCCTGTCCATGGGACTGCTCACCGGCGGGATCACCCTGCTCTGGTTGGACCAGGGCGAACGATCCGACGACGGCTACCTGTCCGCCTCGTCGACCTACAGCACGGGAACCTACGCGCTGACGAGCGAGAGAGTGCGCTTCGCCGGCACCCCCGACGACGTGCTGCTCGCCGAACGAGCGCTGGGCGACATTCGCGTCCGGGTCACCGATCTGAGCGCGGAGAACCCGATCTTCGTCGGAATCGGGCCGTCAGCCGCGGTCGCGCGCTACCTGGAGGGAACCGAGTACTCGACCATCACCGACCTGGGCTCCGGCGCGGTCACCGTCCATCAGGGCTCGGGCGTGGCGATGCTCCCGGAGAACGCGGACGTCTGGACGGCCTCGTCGATCGGGGCGGGAACCCGCACGGTCGCGTGGCCGGATCAGGCGGGTGACTGGACGGTCGTGGTGATGAACGCCGACGGGTCGCCGGGGGTGGACGTGCGGGCGGAAGCCGGCGTGACCGCTCCCGCACTCGGCTGGCTCGCGTGGGTCTTCCTGACCACCGGCCTCGTGGCGCTCGCCGCCGCCGTCGTGCTGGTCGCGATCCCCGTGTCCCGCGCCTCCCGGGAGCTCGCCGATACCCGGCAAGGAAAATCCTGATGCGCACCTTGGAAACCGTCGTCGGCGGGCCGGCACACACGTTGGGGATGACCCGGCAGCCCGGCGCGCGGAAGGCCATGCGGCGACATGGCGGCGTTCCGCTTGTGCCATCCGAAAGCTTCTTCGTGGACGTGAGCAAGGAGCCACCGACGCGGCGGAACGTGCCAGGCTCTTGGCCGCAGCAGGGACAGGTGTATGGCCCACCGGTGGCTGGGGCGAAGACGTTCTTGTGTCCGGTGTAGGTCTGGAACCACGCCACGCCTGGGTGCCCGGGCCGGGTCGACTTGCCGGTCTCGGGGGTTCGATCATCGGACACGCGCTAAGGATGCGTGGTCGTGGCCACTCATGACGAGTCGTTTTGGCCGCGAAGATTAGTTGCGGTGTCGCTCTCATGCAGCGATCAGAGTGATATGCGGGACGCGAGTAGCCTGCCTGCGTGGAATTCGTGTTGCCGATGACGACATGCCCCATACGGCCGTCCGAGTGAGGGTGGCCGGGATTCACTGCTCCGACTGTGTGGCCGTGCCTGTTGGCTGCTGCGTCGCCCTGGCGGCAGGAGCAGGCTGCTCGCCGTACTGGTGGCGGCGGCCGGACCCACGTCGCCAATTCCTTTAGTGCCCAGGAGTCATGACGATGGCTGCCGTCCCCATCTCGTCCCGGCCTGTGCTGTTCGAGACCCGCGATCACGACCGGTGGGGCGAGTACATCAGTGGCGTCTACGGCAGCAGTATCCGGCTGGGCAGCCCCAAGGACGGTCTTTTACTCCGCCACACCCGGCTGGCCAGTACCACCTTCGCCATCGATGACGTGCAGACCGTCGACATGACCTACACCGTGGAGTCCTTGCCGACGCTGACGATCGGCCGCCACCGCGCCGGGACGTTCGACTACCGGTCCGAAGGTGCCGAGCACCGGTTCGGTCCTGGCGAGGTGTTCCTCCTCTCCAAGGCCGAGGGCGGCCCCCCGTACTGGCTGCGGACACCCAGTGGTGGCCTGCAGGGCATCTCCGTTCCCTTCCCGGTACTGGGCCAGGTCGCCGCCACCGCCGAAACCCGCCACCCCGAACCGCTGCGGTTCACCGACCTCCGCCCCGGCACCCGCGTCGCCGCCCAGCAGTTGGCCGCGACCATCGACTACCTCGAAACCAGCCTGCGCGACCGGCCCGAAGCCATGGCCGAACCGCTCGTGGCCGGTGCGGCAGGACGGATGCTGGCCGCGACGGTGTTGAACACCTTCCCGAACAGCGCGCTGGTCGACCCCACCATCGAGGACCGCCACGACTCGCATCCGGTCACCCTGCGGCGGGCGATGGCGTTCATCGACGACCATGCCCACCACGACATCGGTGTCACCGACATCGCCGCCGCGGCCCACGTGTCCATCCGGGCCCTGCAATACGCTTTCCGCCGCCACCGCGGCACCACCCCGATGGATTACCTTCGCCAAGCCCGCCTTCACCACGCCCATCAGGAACTACTGGCCACCGACCCCACCACCGGTGTCACGGTTACCGAGATCGCCGCCCGCTGGGGCTTCTTCCACCCTGGCCGCTTCGCTGCCTACTACCGCACCGCCTACGGTTGCCCGCCTTATCGGACCCTGCAACGCGACGGTCGCTGACCCGGAGCCGTGCACGACCCGAACCGATCTGTGCTCCATCCGCGTGAACGTTCCTTCTGGTCGCTGCTTTTCCCCGGCAGTAGGAGAAAACTCGCCGAGGCAGCGGCCGGACCCCACGTCGCCGATGGCCTGTCGTGCCCTGGAGTTGACAAGGTCGCCTCGCCCACGGCACCAGGCCGATGGACGAGGGAACATCATGGGACTGGCTTTCGAAAGCGCCGACTTGGACGAGATCGAGGAATTCGTCAGCGCGGCCTACACGACGCTACGGCTCAGGCCCCGCCCCGACGAGCGGCCACTGCTGCGGATCATCCGGAATCCGCTGGGGCCGATCAGCATGGATCTGGTCGACTGGGGATTCGGGATGGACGCCGTCGGTGCCCCGTTGGGCAGCATCGACCTGGTCGGGATCGAATCCGGCACGGTCGGCCGGGTGGAATCCGGGTGCGCGCAAACCGAATATGGCCCGGGGGAGATGTTCCTGATCGCGCAGCCCGATCGGCCTTTCGCCGCCCAGGTCCGCCATACGCGGTACAGCCACACCACGCTGGAGCCGTCCGTGTTGTGTCAGGTGGCCGCGACCGTGCCCGGTCGTACAGAGCACCCGGTGCGGTTGACCGGCGACCAGCCGATCTCCCCGGCCGCCGCCCGGCACCTGATGCGTACCATCACCTTTCTGCGCGACCACGTCATGCCCGACCCGACGATCCGGGGCGCCGCGTTGGTCGCCTCCACCGCACCCCAGTTGCTGGCGGCCACGGTGTTGAGCACCTTCCCGAACAGCGCGCTGATCGACCCCACCATCGAGGACCGCCACGACTCGCATCCCGCCACCCTGCGGCGTGCCATGGCGTTCATCGACGACCACGCACATCTCGAGATCAGCGTCGCCGATATCGCCGCGGCCGCGAACGTCACCATCCGTGCCCTGCAATACGCCTTCCGTCGCCACCGCGGCACCACGCCCTTGGGTTACCTCCGTGAAGTCCGCCTCCACCACGCGCACCAGGAATTGCTGTCCGTCGACCCCGCCGCCGGGGTCACCGTCACCGAAATCGGCGCCCGCTGGGGCTTCTTCCACCCAGGCCGCTTCGCCCATCACTACCGCAGCGCCTACGGCTGCCCGCCTTATCGGACACTGCAGCGCGACGATCGCTGACCCGGCTGCCGCTTTGAGGTCGGTCTCCGCGAGGCCGTGCGGTGGCGGGACAGCGCCACGTATCGCCCAGTGTGGTGCCGACGCCTACTCCGACGGCGTGATCGTGGTGATGTCGCCGTGCAGCGGCATCCTGAACTGGTTCGGTCCGGACAGCGTGGCGGTCGCCGCGTTGCCATGCACGGTCCCTGCGGAGACGAAGCCGCATACCACGAAAAGTTTGTCTTCACCCGGGGCTGTGGCAACCGCGATGTCGCCGGACAGCACGTACTGTCCGGGCGGGAGGGTCACGCTGGACACCGTCTGCGTCATTCCCACGCTCAGGCTGTGTCGACACCGCGCGAAATCCACACACGCTCGGTGCTCCGCAACAGTCCGGTCGAAGCGGAGGGACGTGGGTTCGCCACGCCTCCCCGCTTCGCTCATTCCTGCCGCGATGCCTCCGGCCGCCACGCAGGCAACACCGCGACGCAAGCCTGACTCCGGGCGGCGGGTATCCGCCCGGAGTCGGCTCCCGGGGGCGGGGGCCGGGCCCCCGGGAGTCAGGAGCAACCCAGCGGAACTGGGAGCTTGCCATGTCTCCAGCTTCGTTTCCCGAGCGGATCAGCGCAGCACGCATGGCGAACCTGGCCCAGCACCGCTCAACGGCCAAACCAGCCGGAAAACGAACAAGCCCGCACCCGGCGACGGTCGCCACGCCGACGAGCGAGGCCGCTGCCGAATCGGTTCACCTCAGCCGGCGACGACCCGGCCACAGCGCGTTCGAGCACCGGGGAATTCGGCATCTCCACGGTGCACGCCAGGGTCTCGCCCGAGGAGAAACCGCGCCTGGTCGAGCAGATCCAGCGTGACGGCGAAGTCGTGGTACGGGGTGAACGACGCGCCCGCGTTGTGCCGCGCGGACATCGGCGTCGCCATGGGACGAAGCGGGACCGAGGTCGCGATCACTCGCTTCGCAAGGGCAGAACGACGTCCGTGACGTAACGCGCGGGGTCCAGCGTGCCGTCCGGGCCGCTCAAGTACAGCTCCCGTGGCGCTCCGGCGGGTTGACGACCGTTCAGACGAACCCATTCGTACACGGCTTCATACGCCGACCCGATCTCTTCATAGGGCCCATGATGTGATGTCAATGCGGCGGGCCCCCCGGGCAGGGCGACGACGTCGATGTCACCTCTCGACCGAGGGGAGCCGGGAACGGGCAGATAGAGGTCGAGATCGAGTTCCTCTCCTGGCTGGAAATCACTCGGATAGGCCGCTTGAGGCGGTCCGTTCGGAGCGGCACCCGCCTCGGACACAAAGGCATACAGCGCTTCGAAACCCGCCCCCACGCACTCTCCGAGTCCGGCCGTTGTGGTGCGGCGGTGCAGATGTGCGACAGTGAGCGCGTCGAGTTCGGTGAGTTTCACTGGATAGGTCATGGCACGAGCATTTACCGCCGCGCGGATGCCGGGCGAGGGTCGAAGGTCACGGAGATGAAGGTACCGCCGAACACCTCGGGTCGGCTGGTGTGCATCGCAGCCTTCCGGGTGGCAGGTCTCGGGCCAGTGCTGCCTGGCGCGTTCGTGCCGTTGACCCGGAGTCAGCCCTTATCGCGTTTGTCGCCTTCGGAAACTATTGAGGGGTAGGTCAAACGTGGCGTGTTCTTGGGCGGGCCGATGGTGGGATGAAGGCTCCCTTCGCCGCGTCTAATGCGGTGAAAGGAGCCTTGGCCCTGGTCAAGCGCGGGTCGGGGGGGGGGGGGGGGGGGGGTGGTGCGCCAACACCCCCACCCCCCCCCCCCCCCCCCCCCGCCCCGCCGGGGGTGCGGCGTCCGGGGCGGGGGGGGGGGGGGGGGTGCGCCCCCCCCCCCCCCCCCCCCCCCCCCCCCCACCCGCACCGACCATGCCACGTTTGACTTACCCCTCAAAATAACGACACTTGCCACTCGCGACCCCCTTGCGAAACCGTGCATACTGCCCAAATCAGACACTCGCAGCTCAAAGCTTTGTCCTTTGTGACATTCATGGCGCCGTCGACCCTCGTCGGTCAGCGCGAACCCAGGCCGCAAAGGGTGCGCGGCGCGCCATATTTGACTTACCCCTCAAATATGTGGCCATACGCTCCGACGACACGAACAGCATCGTCGTGCAAGACCAGCTTGGGTGGGTTGCCATCAATGCCCGTACCCGAGTACCAAATCGGCTGCTTCGGCGGGTTGAGGTACGAAGTCACGGTTCCGGAGTCTTCGACGTCGATCCGGTTGTCACCTTGGGTTCGTTCGTCGCAGACGAAGAGGCCAGCCGCGGGAACGACTTCGGCCCGTCCGGGCGGCCGGCCTTTCAAGCGAAAATCCGGCTTGTTGTTTCGGATGCACGGCGGAACGTCCTGCCGGACACCGCGTACCGAAAGCTCGGTCTCGCCGAATTCCCAGCCGTGAATCCATAATATCGGACGTCCTTCGTAGGAATCGAAGACTATCTCGATATATCCTTCCGGTGGAGTTCTCTCTGTAATCTCGAACGTCTCTCCGGGTCGCAGGTCGAATGCCATAGGTGAGTGACTGAGATTGACGGTGATTGGAGCGCTTAACGCGCTGACCACCTGTACCGTATTTACGATCAACGGCATGCCCACCGCATCAGTGTACGTCGGCCGCGGTTAGTTGATCTTCGTGGCCGCGTCGAATGGGAGTGGCTGTCCACCCGCGAGGGGAGGGGCCCGCGCCGGGCGTCAGGCCGCACAAGAAGCAGCTCATGGCATCGATCCGGACTTCGGGCCGTCGCCGGACCCGGTAGTGTGCCGGTACTTGGATGCGCCTCTTGCGAGAAGACTCTAGGGGAACACGATGAGCATGGATGAGGCCGCCCGTGTGGCTGCGTCGGTGGACAAGGTCTCGGTGGGGCGGGTGTATGACTACCTGCTCGGCGGGACGCACAACTATGCCGTCGACCAGGCCTTCGCCGAGCAACAGCTCGCCGTGCTGCCGGAGATCCGGGACTTCGCCCGCGCGAACCGGGCGTTCCTCGGCCGCGCTGTCCGGTTCATGGTCGGGCAAGGCATCCGGCAGTTCGTGGACATCGGCTCCGGGCTGCCGACACAGGGCAACGTGCACGAGGTCGCCGACGAGGTCGCGCCGGGTGAATGCCGGGTGGTCTACATCGACAACGAACCGATCGCCCAAGCGCATGCCCAGATCCTGCTCGAGCAGACCGCGGACCTGAACCGGCACGCGGCGCTGGACGCCGACTTCTTCGACCAGGGCCAGTTGTGGGAACGGGTGCTCGACACCGGCCTGATCGACCGCACCCAGCCCATCGGACTGCTGCTGGTCGCCCTGCTGCACTTCATGCCCGACGAGCTGAACCCGCACGCCGCACTCGGCTTCCACCGCGCGATGCTCCCCGCGGGCAGCTTCCTGGCGGTGTCGCATATCCACGTCGCGCCTGAGGACGTGGAAACGCAGAACGCGGGTAAACGGGTGGCGCAGGAGTACGGGCGCCGGACCAACCACACCGCGATCATGCGTTCGCGCGAGCAGATCGCCGACTTCTTCGGAGACCTGGAGCTGGTCGAGCCCGGTCTGGTGTGGCTGCCGCAATGGCACCCCGACACCACGGGCGCGGACAAGGACGCCCCGCGTTCCCGCGGCCTGGCGGGCGTGGCACGCACCCGCTGAAGCTCATCGCGTCGTCGGCGGCGAGTGGGGTGATCACTCCCGGCTGACCGCGACGCGACGAACAGCGGGATGGACCCCTGGGCTTTCAGCCGGGCGCACTCTCATGCCGAGTTGAGGATGTGTCGGGGTCGACGGGTGCGGGCGCGAGGAGGTCTGGTGGCGGTTGAATCGGTTAAGACGGCTCTAGCCCGACCAAGCTTGTCGGCGGAGTGGCGTCAGGGCTCGTGCCCGGGGCGCCTGTGTACTCGTAGACGCGATTCATCGCTCGTAGGGTGCGGATGAGGTGGGCGCGCAGGTTTTCGGGTGCGAGGACTTCGGCGTCGGCGCCGAGTTTGAGCAGCTCGGGGAGAGCTGCTTCGACCGACTCGATGGGGATGGTGATCTGGGTCCAGCCTTGCGGGTCCGGCCCTGTCGCGGTCTGCCGGGCGGCGTGGACCACGGCCGGTTCCACTAGGTAGGGCAGCAGGTCAAGGCCGTGAGGGGAGACCCGCAGCGTTGCCTGGTGCTGGTGTCGGCGCTGGTCGAAGTTCTCGAGATAGTCACACCAGTAGCCGGCGAGGGTGAAGTCTTCGGCGCGGTCGAAGGATTCGGGGAGTGCGTGCGCGTCGAGGATGCGGGAGATCCGGTAGGTGCGGAACTGGTCCTGGTGCCTGGCCACGAGGTACCAGTGACCGGCTTTGAGGACGAGACCATACGGTTGGATGATCCGGGTGATCTCGTGCGGTTTCGCCCAGCGCAAGTAGCCGATTTGCAGGGCGTGCTGGTTCCACACGGCGTCGGCGACCACAGCCAGGTGGGGAGGGCGGTCGCCCTCGTGGAACCACGAGGGCGCGTCGAGGTGGAACCGGTCGGCGGCGCGATTGGCTCGGTCACGCAACTCGTCGGGCAGCGCGGCGGCAAGTTTGAGCCGCGCACCGGTCACCGCGGTCGTCAGGCCCAGCTGGGCAGCCGCTGCGGGCAATCCGGTCAGAAACAGTGTCTGGGCTTCGGTGGCGGTCAGACCGGTCAACCGGGTTCGGTAGCCCTCCAGTAAGCGGTAACCACCCTCGTTGCCGGCCTCGCCGTAGATCGGTACACCTGCCGCGTTCAGCGCTTCCACGTCCCGATAGACGGTCCGTACGGAGACCTCCAGGATGTCGGCCAGCTGTTGGGCGGTCATCCGGTCCCGTGTCTGCAGCAGCAACAGCAGGGACACCAGGCGGCTGGCACGCATGACCCGATTGTGCCCTGCCCTACTGACAGAAGATGTCAGGGAGGACTGGTTAGCGTTTCGGCCATGACCAGCACCACCGACATTGAGACGTTCGCCAGCCGCTACGCCACCGTGTGGAACGAGCCCGACCCCGCTCGGCGCAGTGCGGCCATCGCCGCGTTGTGGGATGAGGACGGCGTGGCGTTCATCGGCTCCGCCGACTACCGCGGGCGTGACGCTATCCAGGCCCGCGTCACCGAGGCGCACGAGCAGTTCGTCGCCACCGGCGAATTCCGCTTCGTGGCGGCGAACGACGCCGTACATCACCACAATGCCGTCACCTTCACCGTGCACATGGTTCCCGCCGCCGGCGGTGAACCCGTGTGGGCCGGAGTCGTGTTCGCCCTGCTCGGCGAGGACGGGCGCATTCACCGCGACTACCAGTTCGCCGGCGCCCAAGCGGCCACGCGCGCCGTCGTGACGGAGTTCCTTTCTCGCCTGGCTGAGGGCAAGCCGGAGCAGATCGCCGAGTTGTTCGCGGAGGCGGTCGACTGGCAGTTGGACTGGCCCGTCGAAGGGCACCCGGCTGTGCCATGGATCAAGCCCCGCTCAACTCGCGCCGAGGTGGCCGACCACTTCCGTGCGCTCAACACGTTCCACGTGCCCGGCAAGAGCGGCGGGGTCGCGCCCAGGATCCTCATCGACGGCCCAGATGCCGTGGTGCTCGGCGAGATCCGCCAGACCGTGAAGGCCAACGGCAAGGCCTACAGCGCCCGATGCGCGCTGCAACTCACCATCGACCACGGTCTGATCACCCGCTACCACGTCTACGAGGACAGCCTCACCGTGGCACAGGCACTCTCAGGCAGCGACCTGTAAACCATCGCGAGCGCCGGGGCCCGTGCCCGGCGATCGCCAAACGCCCGTTATGAGCCTATTGAAAGAGTTCGTTCACCGATCAACATCCGCTCATGCCGCGAAGCGGTCGATACCGCTCCATTCTGCGGAGTGGTTACGTTGTCAAGGACTCGTAGCCAGCTCTCGTGGGTAGTCAGCCACCGCATCCCTGGTGCTCTGTCCGCGCACGCCGAACTACGAGGTGTGACTCGGATGCGAATGCGGACGCGGCCACGCCGACGCGCTTGGAGACACCTGCTCCAACCGGGCAGGAAGAGCCTCGGCGGCAGCCGCTCCTGCCAAGTCGCGAACTACAACAGCGGCAGGTGCGGCGCCGGTCCGATCACCCGAAGGTGCGAAACCACCGCGACTGTCACCCGACCGCGGTGGTCGACGTCCGGCAGGGCTGCTTCCCCTCGA
Source organism: Amycolatopsis sp. NPDC102389 (assembly GCF_044765885.1). Lineage (NCBI taxonomy): Bacteria > Bacillati > Actinomycetota > Actinomycetes > Pseudonocardiales > Pseudonocardiaceae > Amycolatopsis > Amycolatopsis sp. NPDC102389. The sequence goes on along the minus strand of NZ_JBIWKX010000060.1, from coordinate 8,871 downwards.
ACCCCAGCTCCCCACCCTCTTCGGACGTCTGGGAACGTCACTCACCGGAGGACGGACCGGAAACGCTCAACCCGATCAACTCCGGTCGCTTCTCGGGAGCGCCCCAGTCCAGGATCTCACGGAGCCACCCGGACACGTCCGCGTCATTGACCCCCGAGCCGCTCAGGTCTACCTCCACGGGAGCCGAGACCTCCAGGATCCTTGCGTCCTCGGCCGTGAACTCCAGGGTGAGCAGCGCACCGGTGAGCCGCACGACGCGCAGGCAGCCGTACACCGTGAGACCTCGTTCGGTCGAGACGTTGTAGGAGTCCATCCCTGACTGGACTTCCTGCTCGTCGGGCTCGTACGTGGACCGCTGGATCGAGAACGACCTCCGAACACCGGCGCCGTCGACCCCGGCGATTCCCACCTCCAAGGTTTCCTCGTCCTCGTGATCCTCAAAGAACCCGACCTCCGCAGCGATCAGCCTCATCATCGACGCCTCTTTCCCGCGACCCACGTCCAGGAGCACTTAACTTCGGACCACTCGTGACGCCACCGGGAACCAGCCCCGGCTTCAGCACGTGCCACATTCTCCTGAGCGGCCATCCATCGTTGGTCAGCACCCCGCAACCTGGGTCCGGGTAACGCAAGGTTCGGCGGACAGGACACTCACGCCCCGCCGTCACCCCAGCTGTCGTGACAACAACTCTCCCGCAGGCGAACGTCCTGTCATGCCGCTGTGCGTCGCGTCGTGCTATTTCGGATGCGCCGTGCTCGGATCCGTGGCAGGTTTGCCTTCGTGCCGGACGATCATCACGCAGCGACAGCGAACAGACCGAAGCCGGATGTTCGTATCGTGCAGCTGACCGGCCCCGCGCTCGACTCGCTCGCTCGCGGCGATCTGGCCGGAGCGGCCGCGACCAGTCCGGTACCGCTGACGACCTACCTGACCGGACCAGACCGGCGTGGGCTGTGGCAGAGGCGCAGCAGGCAGGTCGCGACGGACCCCGCCAGCGCCGGATGGGTCACCGGCATCATCTGGGATCAGCGACAACGGCTCGCCGTCGGAACGGCCGGTTACCACGGGCCTCCCGACACATCGGGGATGGTGGAGATCGGCTACGCCGTCGACCCGTCACACCGGCGACGCGGTTACGCGCGGGCGGCGCTGGAGTCGTTGCTGGCGCGGGCCGTTCAGGAGCCGCGGGTCCGCACCGTCCGGGTCACGATCGGCCCCGGCAATACGGCCTCCTATCGGTTGGCATCGCAGTATGGCTTCGTCGAGGTCGGCGAACAGTGGGACGACGAGGACGGGCTGGAGATCATCTACGAGATCCCGGCGGATCGCCGGTAGCCAGGCCTCGAATCCCCGGACCGAGCACGCTGTTACTGAGACAGTCCCATGGTGCCGGCCCACTGTGTAACGGCCTGGTGGTAGTCGGGTGCGTTGGGTGCGTAATTGATCGAATGGCCGTATCCGGGCAGTACGTAGGTCCGCAGTCGTGCCGCCGCGGAGTAGTACGGCGCCTCGGACCGGAGCAGACCGGCCGAGGAGGTGCAGTCGGTCGCGAGCGGGCCACAGAGGCCGCCGTCCCCGCCGCCGAGCACGACCAGCACCGGCACGGTGATCTGCCAGGTGTACGGGAGCACCGCGGTGAGGGCGGCGGCGTCGAGCAGTTCGCCGGGGGCGACGACGTCCTTGGTGGCCTCGTCGTAGGCGGTCATTTCGGGGACGTCGGGTCCGGGTGCGTGGAATGCCACGTATCGAGTGCCTGGCTGGGTGGTCAGGTAGGTGGGGTCGAGCCCCAGCCGCGACATCACCGGGTCGAGCGCGACGGGGATGAACGAGCCGAGGACGATCAGGGCGCCGGGAGGATTGAGGTGGTGTGCCAGCCCGGTGATCAGCACGCCGTCCACATCGTGGTACGTGCCTGCTTCCAGCACGGTGATGGCGGAGCCGAGCGAGTGTCCGCCGAGAATCACCTTGTCGAACTGCGAGCCGACGTCGCCGTGCCGGATCGCCTGGACCACCTGGTGTACGACGTCGGCTTCGGTGAACGCGGTCAGCAGTGCGCTGGGCGGTTTGGAGCCGGCGCCGGTGCCGAGCCGGTCGAGGGCAAGGGTGGCGTAGCCTGCCTTGTTCATCGCGAGCCGGAACGAATGGGTTTCCGGGGTGAGCGCGGGGTCCCAGTACACGCTGTTGTAGGTGGCGCCGGGGACCAGCACCTGAACGGTTCGCGCGCCTTGCGGTGGTTCGCAAAGCCTGCCGTGCACGGTCTGGGGAATCAGCCCGGTCAACTGCACCGGGATGGCCACGTCCTGGCAGGACGCCGCATCGGCCTGAGCCTGCGCGGGCCCCAGCAGTGACCCGGCCAGCAGGATGGCGAACGTCGCCGCGCCGGCACGGCGCAGAGGAAGGCGCTTCGCTCTGCTATGACGCCAATGCATAAAAACAAACCTCCACTGAAATAGTGTGTTCGACGATTACTGGAAGCGCGGGACGGCTGTCATCGGCAGCCGGCTCGGGTACGCGGTGGTCGTGTACTTCACCCGGACCGGCTTGCCAGAGACGGGAACCAGACGCCATCTCGCGGCGATCGTGGCCACGACGATCGCGATCTCGGTCATGGCGAAGGAATTCCCGATGCATTGGTGGGCACCCGCGCTGAACGGGAGGTAGGCCCCGCGGGGCAGATCCTTGGCTCGCTCGCTCGCCCAGCGGTCCGGGTCGAAACGACCAGGGTGGTCGTGGAACCTCGGATCGAAATGCATGGCGTGCGGGCTGATGATCACCTCGGTGCCCGGTGGCAGGCGCACACCGCCGAGATCGACTTCCGTGGTGACCCGGCGCATGAGGATCCACAGTGGATACATCCGCAGGACCTCGTTGATGACCTGCCGCGTGTAGACCAGCCGTGGCACGTCCTCGGCCGTGGCCCGCCGGCCGCCGAGCACCTCGTCGATCTCGTTGTGGAGCTTCTGCTCGACCTCGGGATGCCGGGCGATTTCGTGGAACAGCCAGGAAAGCGCCAGCGCGCTGGTCTCGATCCCCGCGGTGAGCAAGGTGATGACCTCGTCGCGCACCTGCTCGTCGGTCATCCCCTCGCCGGTGTCGGCGTCCCTGGCCAGCAGCAGCATGGACAGCAGATCGCTCCGGTCGGCCTGCTCGGCACGCCAGTTGTCGATGAGCTCCTCCACGATCGTGCGCATGCGGTCGACGGCTCCGTCGAACCGCCGGTTGGCCGGAATGGGGAGCTTTTCCACGAACGCGGGGGAGAGCACGCGGATCATGCCGTACTTGAGGATGACCGGAATCGACCTGCGGGCCTCCTCGATCGCCGCCTTGCCCAGCTCGGTGGAGAACAGCGCCTCGCCGACAATGGCGACCGCGAGTGCCTGCATGTCGTGGTCCACCTCGCGCACCTCGCCCGGCCCCCATGGTCCGACCAGTTCGGTGGCCGCTCTCGCCATGATCTCGGCGTACCCCGCGATGGTGGTGTGGTGGAAAGCGGGTTGCATCAACCGGCGCTGCCGCACGTGAAGAACACCGTCGGAAAGAGCGAGTCCGTTGCCGACGAACGGACGGAACTTCTCGAACATCGCGCCCTTGCGGAAATTGCTCCCGTCGGTGACCAGAACCTGGTGTGTCAATTCCGGACTGGTCAGGAAATACGTTTCCATCGGGCCCAGGTAGACCCGCACCACGTCTCCGTGAGCGTGCAACGACGACGTGAATCCGAAGCGACGCCGCAGCATCGCCGGAGTGTGTCCGATCAACGGCCATCGACCGGGTGCAACCGGTACAGGCATCCGCACTCCATCGCCGACGCGGAAGGGAAGAGGACACGCTAGCGCCATTCGGAGGCAGCCCACAGCACGCGATCAGGTGAATGCGCGGCCGCGACCCGATCACCATGCCGGGCTGAGTAAGCTCGACGGCTCTCCGAGAAAATGGGGTGTTGACACTGACGCGACTGCCGGACTGGGTCCCGCCGGGTACCGACGAAACGGTGCCCAGTGCCGCCCGGATGTACGACTACATGCTGGGTGGCGGCCACAACTTCGCCGTCGACCGCGAGGCCGCCACGCGGGCCGAGCAAGTCGTGCCCTACGCCCGGGGTGTGGCGAGACTCAACCGCGCGTTCCTCCGACGGGCTGTCCGGTTCATGTTCGACCAGGGCGTCCGCCAGTTCCTCGACATCGGTTCGGGCGTGCCGACCGTCGGCAACGTGCACGAAATCGCGCAGGACGCCGACCCGGAATGCCGGGTGGTGTATGTGGACCACGACCCCGTCGCGGTCGCGCACAGCCAACTGATCCTCGCCGGCAACGACCACGCCACCGCGCTCAAGGCCGACGCCCGTGACCCCTCACGGATCCTCGGCGATCCTCAGCTGCGTCGGCGGCTGAATCTCGACGAGCCGATCGGCATGCTGTTCCTGTGCATGCTGCACTGGATCCCGGACGAATCCGACCCGAGTGGCCTCATGCGCCACTACATCGACGCGATGGCTTCCGGCAGCTACCTGGCGATCACACACATCACCGAGGACTACCTGCCCTACCAGATTCAGGAAGCACTCAAGATCGCGACAAAGGGCGGCGACCAGGTCACGTCACGCCCCTACGACGAGGTGCTCACCATGTTCGGCGACCTCGAACTGCTCGAACCCGGCCTGGTGGGGTGCGGCACCTGGCGTCCCGCCGGGCCCGGCGACATCGCCGAAGACCCGACACTGAACCAGGTCCTCTACGCCGGAATAGCACGCAAACCCTGAAGCAACTGTCCACTAAGGACACCGCGGCTCATCGGCCTTGAATCGGACCGGCCCGTCCACCGCCGATGAGGGATCCGATATCGGTCACCGGTCCCTCGTCGCCGGTGAACAGCGGGCCCATCCCCAGCTCGACTCCCGCTCGCTGCCACCACCGTGCCTGCGTGCTGGTTTCGAGATCGCCCGCGAGCACGGTGATCCCGGCCCGACGAACCAGCGCGATCATGTCCCTCGCTCCGGCGAGGGCGATCGAGTCCTCATCGACGGCACGCCACACGAGACGAGAGTCAAGGCGTACGGCGTGTACCGGGAGGTCCTCGAGCAACGCCAGTTCGCCTGGCGTCACGCCGAAGTCGAGCAGTACCAGGCCGATCCCCAGTGCGGCGAGCACGCGCGCGTTGTCGACGAGCTCGTGCCCGGCCGCGGGCAGTGCCCCGGCAGGCAGGCCGAGCCACAACCGGTCGGGGGTCGGCGCGGCGCTGTCGAGAATCCCCCGGATCGCCCCGGTCAGCCGAGGATCGGCCAGCTGGTTCGGTGTCAGCGGTATCAGCAGCGGCATGTCCGCGCCGCCGCCCGCGGTCTTGTCCGTCCAGCCACGCTTGACCAGCCACGCGCCGAGCGCGCCGATCAGCGCGGTGCGTTCGGCGAGTTCGAGGTATCTTTCCCTTGGCAGCAATCCCAGCTCCGGATGTTCCCATCTCAGCCGCGCCTCGGCCCCGGCGATCTCGCCGTCGGCCAGACGTACCAACGGTTCGTAGCCGATGCCCAGCTCGCCGTTCTCCCAGGCGCCGGGCATCGTGGCCACCAGGCCAATGGACTCCCTGGCGTGGACGTCCCATACCGGGTCGTACCGTTCCCATCGGCCAGGCCCCTTGCGCTTGGCCCGCCGCATCGCCAGGTCCGCCGAACGCAACAACTCGGCTGGTTCGACGTTGCGGGGAAGGTCTTCGACCACGCCGAAACCCGCCGTCACCGCCAGGCCCTTTCCGTCGATGTAGACCGGCTCCGACAGCGTCTCGTTGATCCGCTCGATCATCGTGAGGACATCCGGCGTGCTCGCCGAATTCTCGATCAGAATGCCGAACTTGTCGCTTTCGAACCGCGCGACCATCGCGTTCTCGCCCGCCACCACGGACCTGAGCCGCTCCGCGGCGATCCGCAGCAGGCTGTCTCCGGCTTTCCTGCCGAGACCGTCGGTGACCAACGAAAACCCGTCGAGATCCACGTGGTACAGCGTCGCCGGATTCGGCAGGTGCAGCACATGCTCGAGGTGCGTGCTGAAGAACTGCCGGTTCGGCAGACCGGTGAGCATGTCGTGCAACAACTGGTGCCGCAGCTGGTTCTGCAGGAGCGTCAGCTCCGCGTCGTCGGTCACGATCGTGACGTAGCCTTGCGAACCGCGCAAAAGCGAAGCGGTCAGCGTGGCCTGAAACAGGTCGCCGTCCTTGGTGGTGAAGCGCGGGCGCGATCGCAGGCGGTCGATCTTGCCGTCCCGGAGATCCCGGTAGCCGTCCCGCATGAGCTGCCGATCCGTCTCGTGTACGAACTCGAACAGGTTGCCGCCCGCGACCTCGCTCGACGCCCGGTCCAGGATCCGGTGCAGGGCGGGATTCGTGCGGACGAGTCGCCCATCGGGCCCGGTGACCGCGATCCCGCTCGGCGAAACGAGGAAGATCTCGTCCAGCTGGGCCTCGCTGGCGCGCCACTCACGCTGCGACTCCCGGACCGCGTTGAGCAACGCCTGGTCACTCGTGTCCCGTTGCTCGACGGTCGCGGAACGGATCGCCTCCACGTAGCCGGACGCCAGCGCGCCGAGCAACCTGGCGACGCGCTCCGGTAAGCGATCGGCGGAGCGTGAATCCGTGGGCGTCAGTAGTGCGGCGGCGAGCACGTCCACCGTGCACTGCAGGCTCGTCTTGCCGACACAGTGCAGCCGAACGAGTTCGGCGCCGACCTCCGCCGCGCTCTCGGTGGCAGGCTGGTCCCCGGCCACCGCCTCGAGCAGCCGATCGAGCAGGCCGAGCAACTCTCGTTCGATCTGGTCGTGCGACAGGGGGAGATAAGTGGTGCTACTGACGAGATAGGCCCATTTTCGCGCGACCTTGACGCGTTCCCGCCGCGACGTGAGAGGCCGCGTTCCGGCAGGCCGCTCCTGTCCGCCGGAAGGCAGTGGCCTGGTCATGACGCTCGACCCCTTGATCTCTGTGTCCTCGACCGGCCGCTCGCGCCGATTCCGCTTTTCGTCCGAGACCGATGAGGGTACGGCAGGCCCACCATGGGGTGATGCCCTATCGGATCCTCTTGGCGCCACCGCGGATATGCGAACCGGTTTCGGGATTTTCCGAAATATCGCCTGTTCTGCCCGGGACGGCACAATGCGCGGCCGACCAGTCCCAGCTTGATCAGCGTGAAGTCTTCGAACAATGGCTCGGCCCGATGGCAACCGCCCGCGGCGGCTGCCCCTGGCGATGTCCCGGAGGCCGAAAATGATCTTCTCGGCCTGCTCTGCGGCGTCCCGATCGACTCGGAAATTGCGCGCGCCTCCCAGCGGATAGTCGCGTTTCCGGGCACCGTCCGGCCTCGTCGTCCCGATTTTCCGGAGGAACCCCGTCTTGGTTCTTTGTGGCGTCGTGACCGCGAGGGTCGTTCGCCTTGAGGCGAAAAGCCTACTCACTACCGCCGAGTTCGTGGCTGGTCCATCGGTGTGACGGCGCATCAACCGATGGTGTGCTGTCGTCATGTACCGATGGGCACCTAAGATAGCGCGCCGCCTGCTTTACGTTCTCTTTGGCCGAACATGGCGTTATCACGCCTCGGCCTGCTGGAAATTTTTCCCGACGGGCTCGAAGTTGGTGAATCGCGTCCTTGTTGTCAGAGAACCGATTTCTCGAAAGGCATCATTTTTCGTCGACGATCCATCGATCTGGAAGAGGTGGAAACGAACACCTGTTACTGCCCGACCCCGGTCACCTGGGAGCAGCACGCGGCCGAATAGGGACAAGCGCATCACGCACTGACTCGCCGACGTCCGCTCATGCCGAGTTGAGTGTTCGCGGTGTCTCGGCCCGTCTGTGAACCGTGTCAGTGCCGTGTCAGCGCCATGTCACCGGACCGGACGACCATCCCCGGTATGGAGAACGAGAACGCGCGGAAGCCCATGTCCGCCACAGAAGAGGCTCGACCGAGCCGAATCGCCGAGCGGTTGCTGGCCGACAGGCACTCCCTGCCGCTGTCCATCACGCTGCACCTCGCCCCCGGCGTCCTGATCGTCGCCGTCTACCTGCTCATCGGCGAACCTCTGGCCGAGTCCATCGGCTATCCGCCGTTCCTGGGCTGGGCGATCGCCATGCTCCTGGCGCTCCTGCCGTTCGAGCTCGGCCTGCTGCTGTGGCTGGGCCGGCGGCGCAACGGCCGGTTCACGCTACGTGGAGTGGTGCACTACCTGGACAAGCCACTCTCCCGCGGGAAACTCGTCGCCATCGTCATCCCTCTGATCGTGTGGTTCCTTGTGGTGTCATTCGCGTTGACACCCATGGACAACTTCTTCTACGAGCAGCTGTTCCGGTGGGTTCCGTTCGAGGGCGCGGGCGGTGGCGTCACCGACGTCCTCTCCGGGTACCCGCACTCGGTCATGGTCATCGCGCTGGCGGTCTGCATTCCCCTGACCGGGCTGGCCTTTCCGGTCATCGAGGAGCTGTATTTCCGCGGTTTCCTGATGGGCCGCCTGTCCCGGCTTGGCCGATGGGCGCCGGTTGTCAGCACGGTGCTGTTCTCGCTGTACCACCTGTGGTCGCCCTGGGTGTTCCTGTCCAGGATCATCTTCTTTCTGCCAGGGCCCTGGTTCGCCTGGCGAAAGAAGGATCTGCGGGTGTCGATCGGGATGCACGCCGGTCTGACCTTTCTCTTGCAGACATTCGGCACCCTCGCCCTCCTGCTGAACCTCACACCGTGACGCCCGGGTCGCATATTGAGGGTAAGTCAAACGTGGTGTGTTCTCGGGCGGGCCGATGGTGGGATGCAGGCTCCCTTCGCCGCGTCTAATGCGGTGAAAGGAGCCTTCGGCCCTGGTCAAGCGCGGGTCGTGAGTGGCGTTTCGGGTTAGAACCCGAAACGC
>NZ_JBIWKX010000059.1:32268-47719 GCF_044765885.1 Amycolatopsis sp. NPDC102389 | reverse complement strand
GGGGCCCCCGCGGCGGGGGGGGGGGGGGGGGGGGGGGGGGGGGGCCGCCCCCCCCCCCCCCCCCCCCCCCCCCCCCCCCCCCCCACCACCTGTACCGAAGCGCGTCCGAGGCTCAGCTCGCGTGGTGGTGGATCTCCCGCAGATCCTTGGCCGGCAGGGTGACGCCCGTCGTCTCGATCTGCTCCAGCGGGAGCAGCGGCGCGAGTTCGGGGCGCTTCGGGGACAACCCGTCGCCCATGGACTCGCCCTTGAGCTGACGCCGGATCCAGGGCAGCAGGTGCGCCTTCGTCCACTCGATGTCCGAGCGGCGTGACGTGATCCAGGTGTGCGGCTCCTCGGACGCCGGCCACGGCTCACGCCAGTCGTCGGCGACCGGGACGCCGAGGACCTCGGCCGCGCGCAGCGCGATCCGCCGGTGGGCCTCGGGGGTGAAGTGCAGCCGGTCGTCGCTCCAGGCGCGGCGGTCGTGCAGCGGGGCCATCGCCCACATGTCGACCATCTTGGCGCCGTGCCGGTCGGCGATCGCCCACAGATGCGCGTTGTAGATGCCGACCTTCCCCCGCAGGACGTGCATCACGGACAGGTACTTGGTGTCCGGCCCGTTGAAGATGAGCACCGGGATCCCGGCCTCGCGCAGCTTGGCGACCCCCGCCTCCAGCCGCGCGGCGACGGCGTCCACGTCCGCGCCGGGCACGATGATGTCGTTACCGCCCGCGCACAGGGTGACCAGGTCGGGCTTCACCGCGAGGGCGATGGGCAGCTGCTCTTCGAGGATCTCGTCGAGCATCTTCCCGCGGAGGGCGAGGTTCGCGTACTGGAAGTCGGGCCTGCCTTCGGCGAGGATCTCCGCCAGCCTGTCCGCCCAGCCCCTGAAGGTGCCGTCGGGCAAGTCGTCGTTGAGTCCTTCGGTGAAGCTGTCACCTATCGCCACGTAGCTGTCGAATCCGTACACGTTGGGTCCCCTTCCGTCCGTGTGCCCCCGGTGGTACTTGTACACCACAACTAACAGCTGAGAGCGCCCCTGCAATCCCACCTGGCCGAAACCCATGGTTCAGCCCGTTGACACAGTCTCTTATTTTGTCGGACGTCCATGCATCCCCATTACCGGGATGTACACTCCTGGGCTGCGGAGATTCATCTCAAGCAGGCGTAAAACGGACACTGTATGTGGCGAACGTCTCCCCGCCCGGGTGTTCGGGCTCAGAGATCCGGCAGGCTGTAAGGGTGACCTCACGACCCTCGCGCGAGTCGCTCGCCCAGATCCTCGGCGGGCGGCGTGGCGCCATCGACGCGAGCATCCCGCCCGCGGCCTTCGTCCTCGGCTGGCTGATCGCCGGTCAGTCGATCGCCTGGGGCGCCGGGGCGGCCATCGGGGTGGCGGTGCTGCTCGGCGCGTACCGGGTCGCGCGGGGCGACAAGGCGCGCGCGGTCGTGGTGAGCCTCGCCGCGGTGATCGCCGCCGCGCTGATCGCCCTGCACACCGGCCGCGCCGAAGACTTCTTCCTCATCCAGCTGCTGTCCAATGTGGCCAGCGCGCTGCTGTGGGCGGCGAGCATCGTGGTCCGGTGGCCGCTGCTCGGCGTCGTGGTCGGGCTCGTGATCGGGCAGAAGACCCGCTGGCGCCGCGATCCCGCGCTGCTGCGCGCGTATTCGCGGGCGAGCTGGGTGTGGGTCTTCCTGCAGTACACCTTGCGGGTCGTCGTTTACGGCTCGCTGTGGTGGAGCGGGCAGGTGGTCGCGCTCGGCATCGCGCGGACGCTGTTGTCCTGGCCGCTGGTCGCTGTGACGGTCGCCGTGAGCGGCTGGGTGCTGTACCGCACACTGCCGCCGGAACATCCCGGCCTGCGGGTGGTGGAGGAGAACGGGGATCCCTCGGATTCCGAGCCCGATGGGCTGCCCAGGACATAAGGCGGCCCCCGGCGAGGGGGGAGGGTCCGGGGGCCGGGTCCTACGGTACCCGGAGTTCGGCCCCGGAGTCGATGGTTTGGTCTTTTCGGGCTTGTTTCGGGTGTTTTTTCAGGATGGCACCGGCCGGGGCGCCCCTTCCCCGTAGGCGTCGACGGCGGCCAGCCATGCGGCACCGAGCACCCCGTCGGTGCTGGTCAGGACCTCGAGCCCGGCCAATCCGGCGCGGACTTTCACCCCCACCGGGCCCTCCGGCGACAAGACGCCGCCCACCAGGACGATCGGCGTGGTCTCCCCGGGATCCCTGGCGGTCATGACGTTCGTCACCAGAAGTTCGGCCGCGCGGGTCGTGATCTCGTCCGCCGCCGGGTCGCCTTCGCGGTAGGCCTCGCTGACGAACGGGGCGAACCTGGCGAGCCGGATCGGCGCTTCGGAATTGGCGCTCGTGACGAGCGCGCGCCAGAGCGGGCCCCGGTCGCTCCCGGGGTCCACTGCGGACGGTCCGAGCGCTTCGGTGAGCACGGCGAGGGCGAGCGGGCCGGGTTCGCCGCCGCGGCCCAGAACATCCAAAGTGGAGCGAACGGCTTCACGGCCGAGCCAGTACGCCGAGCCTTCGTCACCGAGCAACCAGCCGTAGCCGCCGACGGTGGAGACCATTCGCCTGCCGCGGATCCGGCCGGCGATCGACCCGGTGCCCGCCACGAGTACCGAACCGTCCGGCGCGGAAGTCGCCGACGCGTAGGCGACCTCCGGGTCGGGGACCGTCCGCACCGGACCGATCCCCGCGCCCTTCCAAGCGGTTTCGAAGATCTCCGCGATCGACGGATCGCTCAGTTTGCTGACGCCCGCCATGCCGACGACGCACGCCGCCGTCGCGGCCGGGTCGAGTCCGCCCAGCGCGCCGGTGATCGCGCTCGCGATCCGCGCCGCGGCCACGTGCGGCGGATGGGAGTTGGGATTGGCCCCGTCCGCGCGCCCGGTGCCGAGGACGGCGCCGGAGGCGTCGACGGCGATCGCTCGCGTCGACGTGCCTCCGGCGTCCACACCTACGACGTGGGTCACCGGGTCTTGGTCACCTTGAGCAGCCCGCGCGGGCTGTCCGGGTCACCGCCGCGCGCCAGCGAAAGGCCGAGCGCGATCCGCTGAATGGGCAGGATCTCCAGGATCGGGGCGACCTCTTCGGCGGACGGCGCGACGCCGATCCGCAGCGCCGCGGGGACGTCGGCCGAAGCGGAGCCGACCGCGAGCACGTCCGCGCCGCGTTTGCCGACGGCCTCGAGGACCTCCTGCATCGCGCCCACTCCGTGTCCCTGGCTAGTCACGGCGAGCACGGCGGTTTCGCCGTCGACCGCGGCGACCGGGCCGTGCAACAGGTCCGCGCCGCTGTACGCGCGGGCCGCGAGGTAGCTGGTTTCCGCCAGTTTCAAGGAACCTTCCAGCGCCGTGGCGTAGGAGTAGCCGCGGCCGGTGGTGAGCACCCGGTCGACGAAGCGGTAACGGTCCACCGCGCGCTGCACGCCTTCTTCGGAGCCGTCGAGGGTGGCCTGGGCCAATTCGCCGAGTTTTTCCGCGTCCTCGCCCTTGCCGCCGCGGACCGCGTCGATCAGAAGGTAAAGCGAAAGCAAGGTGGCCGAGTAGGTCTTGGTGGCGGCCACCGCTTTTTCCAGCCCCGCGCCGATGTCGACACCGAGTTCGGCGGCGGCGCGCAGCGGCGATTCGGGGGTGTTGGTGACCGAGACGGTCAGCGCTCCCTGGCGACGCGCGGTTTCGGTGACCTCGATGAGATCCGGGGAACCGCCGCTTTGGCTTACTGTGATGAAGAGAACGTCCCGCAGATCGGGACGGGCGCCGTACAAAGTCGCGGTGGAGGGTGAGACGAGACCGCAGGGGAGACCGAGGAGTACTTCGATCAGGTACTTCGCATACAGGGCGGCGTGGTCGCTGGAGCCCCGGGCGGCGAGCAGTGCGAACCTGGGCGGGCGCTTGGAGATGGCTTCGGCCACCTCGGCGATTTCGGCCTGTCGCTCCACGATTCCTGCCAGAATGGCGGGTTGCTGGGAGATCTCCGCGGCCATGTGCTCGCCGGGGCGCTGTTCGGTCATCTCGTTCCCTTCGACCGGGACGTACTTCGTCCCCCGAGTAGGTCTAGACCAATGCTAGCCCGAATGGACGTTTGTGGTGAAGGGTACGTTTCCTAGCGGGGACGGTGCGCGTTCGAGTGGGAAGGCTTAGGGAGTCGGTCATGTTGGAGACAACCACCGCGAGTGAGGCGGGCGCTACGCCAGGGATGCGCGGCCAGCGCGAACCGAAGTACTGGGCGCTGAAACAGCATCTGCTCGATCTGCTCGACGCGTTGCCCCCCGGCTCGCCGATTCCGACGGAACGGGCACTGGCGGGGGAATTCACCGTTTCGCGCACCACGGTCCGGCAGGCGCTCGCCGACCTCACCGCCGAGGGCAGGCTCCACCGCGTGCAGGGCAAGGGCACCTTCGCCGCCGAGCCGAAACTCGCGCAACGCCTGCAGTTGTCGTCCTACACCGAGGACATGCGCAAGCAGGGCCTCAAGCCTTCGTCCAAGCTCCTGGAGATCGACGAACTGCCGGTCGAAGCCGATCTGGCGAAACTGCTCGGAATCCGGGTGGGCGCGAAGATCCTTCGCCTTCGCCGTCTCCGGCTCGCCGATTCGCAGCCGATGGCACTCGAGACCACGCATCTCCCGCTCGGCCGGTTCCGCGGTCTGCGCAAACACGTTTCCGCAGGTGGCTCCCTGTATGCCGTGCTGAGGGAGCACTACGGCGTCGAGCTGGAAAGGGCCGAGGAAACGATCGAAACCGCTCTCGCCGGCCCCCATGAGGCGGAGATGCTCGGCGCCGACGTCGGAATGCCGATGTTGCTCCTTTCGAGGCATTCCTTCGCCACCGACGGAAAACCGGTCGAGTTCGCCAGGGCGATCTATCGGGGTGACCGTTACAAGTTCGTCACCACGCTGTTGCCTGAGGCGCGCTGACGCAAACCTTTCGCAGGGCGCGGGCGCCCTGCAAAAGGTTTCCGTGGCCTTCGGCCAAAAGAGGGCGCGCCTGTGCGGACTCTCCTTCGCGCTGGCGCGCGGCGGGAGTCAGGTCTCCCGGTTCCGTTTGTTTGGTCGCCTTTTATCTGATTGGTCAGGTAATTCTGGCGTTGTGGTGGCTGTGGGGTGTGTGGCGTGATTCAGTCGGGGGGTGAGTGACGTGGCGGCGGGGATTCGGTGGGGGACGTCGGTGGGGCGTGGTGTGCTCGCCACGACCATCGTCGGCTCGGGTATGGCGATGCTCGACGGGACGATCATCAACGTCGCGCTCCCGAGGATCGGCGAAGAACTCAAAGCGTCCGTCGCGGGCCTTCAATGGATCCTCGACGGCTACCTGCTCGCGCTCGCCGCGCTGATCCTCGTCGCCGGATCGCTCGGGGACCGCTACGGCCGCCGCCGCATGTTCCTCGTCGGCGTCGTCTGGTTCGGCGTCGCCTCCGGGCTGTGCGCCGCCGCGACGACGACCGAGATGCTCGTCGCGACCCGGATCCTCCAAGGGATCGGGGGAGCTTTGCTCACACCGGGCTCCCTCGCGATCCTTCAAGCGTCCTTCGCCCACGAAGACCGGGCCCGCGCGATCGGCGCCTGGTCCGGGCTCGGCGGTATCGCGGCGGCGATCGGCCCGCTGCTCGGCGGCGTCCTCGTGCAGGTGTGGTCGTGGCGGCTGGCGTTCCTGATCAACCTGCCGCTGGCCGCCGTCTGCGTCCTGCTCGCCCGGCGCTACGTGCCCGAGTCCCGCGACGAGGAGGCGACCGGGCATCCCGACTTCCTCGCCGCCGCCGTCGGCGCGATCGGTCTCGCCGGGCTCACCGGCGCGCTGGTGGAGGCACCCGGACGCGGTATCGGTGACGCCGTCGTCCTGGTGGCCATCGTGCTCGGCGTGGCGGGGCTGTCGGCGTTCCTGGTGATCCAGCACCGCTCCGCCGATCCGCTGGTGCCGCCGAAACTGTTCCGCGACCGGACCTTCAGCCTCGCCAACGCGCTGACCTTCGTCGTCTACGCGGCGCTCGGCGGCGTGATGATGCTGATGGTCATGCAGCTTCAGGTGTCGCTCGGCTATTCGCCGACCGCGGCCGGGCTCGCCGGGCTGCCGATCACCGTCATCATGCTGCTGTTCTCCGGCCGGTCGGGCGCGCTCGCGCAGAAGATCGGGCCGCGCACGCAACTGGTCGCCGGCCCGATCCTGGTCGGCGTGGGCATGCTCCTGCTGATGCGCGTCGGGCCGGGATCTTCGTACCTGGGTTCGGTGCTGCCCGCCGTCGTCGTGTTCGGCGCCGGGCTGGCGACGGTCGTCGCGCCGGTGACCGCGACCGTGCTGGCCGCCGCGCCGGACCGGTACGCCGGCGTCGCCTCCGGGGTCAACAACGCCATCGCCCGGTCCGGCGGCCTGCTCGCGATCGCCGTGCTGCCCGCCGTCGCCGGACTGTCCGGCGCCGCCTACACCGACCCGGTCGCGTTGACCGCCGGCTGGCGGACGGCGTTGCTGGTGTGCGCGGCGCTGGCGATCGGGGGCGGCCTGATCGCGCTCGGAATCCACAACGGCGTCCTCGACACCCCTTCCGGCGAGGATGCCGAGGAATCACCGCATCCGGGTGAATGTCTCCATTGCGGGGTCGACTCGCCCCCGACGCACGTCCGCCCCGCGGGACACGCGTGATCGAAGACGTAACTCACGTGATCAGAGCCGTAACTCATGAGTTACGCCTTCGATCACGCGAGTTACGGTTCCAGACACGCGAGTTACGCGAGCAGGGTGGCCAGCGTCGCCGGGTCCAGGTTCCCGCCTGAAACGACCGAAACGACCTTGCCCGGCGGCAGGGCGTCCCGGTGGGAAAGAAACGCGGCGGTCGCGGTGGCACCGCTCGGCTCGGCGACCAGACGGGCGCGGTGCGCCAGCGTCCGGACGGCCTCCCGGATCTCCTCCTCCGAAACGGTGACGACGTCGTCGAGCACCGACTGGAGATGGGCGAAGGTGAGGTCCGACGGCTGGGCGCGCAGGCCGTCGGCGCTGGTGCGCGCCCGCAGCTCCATCGGCCACTCGATCCGCTTGCCGGCGCGCAGGCCCTCGGCGGTGTCGGCCGCCAGCTCCGGCTCGACGCCGATGACCTTCGCGCCGGGCAGCAGCGCCTTGATCGCCGTGCCGACGCCCGAGGCCAGCCCGCCGCCGCTGAGCGGGACGAGGACGACGTCGGCGTCCGGCAGGTCTTCGGCGATCTCCAGGCCGACGGTGCCCTGCCCGGCGATGACGTCACGGTGGTCGAACGGCGGGATCATGGTGAGCCCCCGTT
This sequence comes from Amycolatopsis sp. NPDC102389, assembly GCF_044765885.1. Lineage (NCBI taxonomy): Bacteria > Bacillati > Actinomycetota > Actinomycetes > Pseudonocardiales > Pseudonocardiaceae > Amycolatopsis > Amycolatopsis sp. NPDC102389. Next base: position 40,459 of record NZ_JBIWKX010000059.1, on the reverse strand, counting down.
CCCCGGCGACGGCGAGCGCGGAGGACTCCTGGGCGTCGATCGGGACCTCGATGACTTCGGCGCCGAGCGCCTTGGTGGCTTCGATCTTGGCGCGCGGGGCGACGTCCGGAATGAGGATCACCGCGTGGATTCCGAATCGCTTCGCGGAGTAGGCGACCGCTTGCGCGTGGTTGCCGCTGGAAAACGCGACGACGCCGCGAGCGCGTTGATCTTCGGTCAGGGCGGCGATCGCGTTGTAGGCCCCGCGCACCTTGAAAGCGCCGATCGGCTGAAGGCTTTCCGGTTTGAGCCACAACGGCGCCCACCCTTGTGCCAGTAGCGGTGTGCGCACCGCGACGCCTTTGACGCGGCTCGCCGCGTCGCGGATCTCCTCGATCGAAACCAGGTTCATCTGACGGATTATGTCAAGGAATTGTGAACCGTGGACAGTCCTTTTTGGACAGATAGCGTGGCGCTCCTCACGTGCGGACAACGAAGGGAGCATCCCGTGCGCCTTATTCGTTGGGACCGGTGAAGACCGACTAGTTGCAGAACGGGATCATGACCAAGGAGAGCTCGGAGAAAACCGAAAAGACGGAAAAGCAGGGCCGGATCATCCAGGTGACGGCGGCCGCGATGGCCGCGATCACCGCGGCGTTGCTGGGTTCCACGCTCGGCGTGGCCGGAACGGTGGCCGGCGCCGGGCTGGCGAGTGTGATCACGACGCTCGGCGGCGAGCTGTACCTGCGTTCGCTTCAACGGACGAAGGACGCGGCGCTGAAGGCGCGAGTGGTGCTGACCGTACCGGCGCGTCGCCGGGTGCTCGACCCCGGCGAGCAGGAGACCGTCCGGTTGAAACCGTCCGAGGACGAAGAGGAAACGCCGGCGCGGAAGTTCAAGCCGCGCTGGGCGGTGATCGCCGGGGTCAGCGTGGTGGCGTTCGCGGTGGCGCTCGTCGCGATCACCGGGTTCGAGGGGGCGACCGGGAAGACCTTCGGCGGTGGGACCGGGACGACCATAGGGAAGATCATCGGCGGCGGACAGGCCCAGGAACGGCAGGACAAACACGACACTCCGCCGTCGACCGCCCCTTCGGAAACGAAGGACGACAAGCCCGAGACGACTCCGTCGAACACGCCGACACCGTCCACGACTCCCACCACTACGCAGGCACCGCCGACGACGCCGACCGCGCCGTCCACGACGCCTTCGACCTCCCAGGCACCCCCGACGACGCCGTCCGCTCCTCCCGCCTCGAACACCCCAGTGCCCTGACCCCTTCCCCGCATTTCGTCCTCTGAACGCGGTAGTCGGCGATACGAACTACCGCATTCAGAGGACGAAACGCGTGGGGATCAGGCGAGGGCGGAGCGGAGCGTGCGAGCGGCCGCTTCGGGGTCTTCGGCCTCGGTGATCGCGCGGACGACGACGATCCGCGACGCCCCCGCGGCCAGCACCTCGGGCAGCCGCTCGGTGTCGATCCCGCCGATCGCGAACCACGGCCGGGTCGTCCCGGACGCGGCCGTCGAACGCACCAGGTCGAGGCCGGGCGCGGTCCGGCCCGGCTTCGTCGGGGTCGGCCAGCACGGGCCGGTGCAGAAGTAGTCCACGCCGGGCTCGCCGGCGGCGGCCGCGGCCTGTTCGGCCGAATGGGTGGACCGGCCGATCACCACGTCGTCGCCCAGCACGCGGCGTGCCAGCGACACCGGGATGTCGTCCTGGCCCAGGTGCAGCACGTGCGCGCCGACGCCGAGCGCGACGTCCGCCCGATCGTTCACCGCCAGCAGCTTGTCGTGTTTTTCGCACGCCTCGGCCAGCACTTCCAGGGCGGCGATCTCGTGTTTCGCCTCGATCGGCGCACCGCCGGTCTTGTCCCTCAGCTGGATGATGTCGACCCCGCCCGCCAGCGCCGCGTCGGCGAATTCGGCGAGATCGCCGCGGTCGCGGCGGGCGTCGGTGCAGAGGTACAGGCGGGCGTCCGCGAGCCGGGCGCGGATCAGCGAACCAGACAGGGTGGGCATGGCGGCGACGGTACTCGCGCGCTACGGTGGGGTGGTCCGCACGGGAGCCCGAGGACGGGCTGAGAGGGAGCCGAGACCGCTCCGACCGTGGAACCTGATCCGGGTCATGCCGGCGCAGGGAGCGTGATCTCATGAGAGAACTTTCGGTTGTCGGCGGCGGGGTCATCGGCCTCTCGGTCGCTTGGCGCGCGTCCGCGCGCGGCCATCGCGTCACCGTGTACGACCCCGAGCCGGGGCGCGGCGCGTCGTGGCTCGCGGGCGGCATGCTCGCCCCGGTCACCGAGGCCTGGCCCGGCGAGGAGGACGTCCTCGCCCTCGGCGAAGCGTCATTGCGGCGCTGGCCGGATTTCGCCCGTGACCTGGGCGAAGAGGGCATCGATCCGGGGCTTTCGCCGCACGGCACGCTCGTCGTCGCGCTGGACAGCGCCGACGCGGGCAACCTTGAAATGCTCGCCGCGTATCTCACCGAACTGGGCCGCGAGGTCGAGCAGCTGACCGGCCGCGAAGCCCGCCGCGCCGAGCCGGGCCTGGCCGGATCCGTCCGAAGTGGACTTCTGGTGCCCGGGGATCTGGCCGTGGACAACAGAAGGCTGCTGCACGCGCTCAAGCACGCCTGCGGAAGGCACGGTGTCGAGTTCCGGCACGAGACGGTCACCGAGCTCGGCCGGTTGGAAGGCGACGTCGTCCTCGCCGCGGGCGCCTGGACCGGTCGCCTGCACCCCGCGCTCGACGGCGCCGTCCGCCCGCTCAAGGGTGAGATCCTGCGCCTTCGGCCGCGTCGGGGTTGCCTGCCGCCGCCGAAGAGGACCGTCCGCGCGATGGTCGAAGGCCGCCCGATCTACCTCGTCCCCCGTGACGACGGTCAGCTCGTGCTCGGCGCGACCCAGTACGAGGCCGGTTTCGACGAGACCGTCACCGTCCGAGGCGTCCGTGAGCTGCTCGAAGGCGCGGAGCGCGTCTTCCCGGGCCTGACCGAATACGAACTCGTCGAGACCGCCGCCGGGCTTCGCGCGGCGAGCGTCGACACGATGCCCTTCATCGGTGAGCTGGGCGAAGGCGTGTTCGCCGCGACAGGCCACCATCGCAACGGTCTCCTGATGGCCCCGGTCACCGCGGACGCCGCGGTCGCCTGGCTGGACGGCGGGGCGTTGCCGGACGAGGTCGCGGCGGCCACGCCGTCGCGGCGAAGCGAGGAGCGGGTGTGATGGAGATCCAGGTCAACGGCCAGTGGCGCGAATTCCCCGACGGCACCACCGTCGAGGGTGTGCTGGAGGCGCTGGGCACGGCGACCCAGGGGGTCGCGGTCGCGGTGGACGGCGTGGTCGTCCGGCGCGGCGAATGGCCGGAATCGGTGGTGCGCAAGGGCGCCAGCGTCGACATCCTCACCGCTGTGCAAGGAGGCTGACATGACTGGTGACGACCTCGTCATCGGCGAGCACAAGCTCTCGTCGCGGCTGATCATCGGCACCGGCGGCGCGGGAAACCTCGCCGTGCTGGAACGCGCGCTGGTGGCGTCCGGCACGGAACTGACCACCGTCGCGATGCGCAAGGCCGACGCCGAAGGCGGCTCCGGTGTCCTCGAGCTGCTTCGGCGGCTCGGCATCCGCCTGCTGCCCAACACCGCCGGCTGCCGGACGGCCGCCGAAGCCGTCCTCACCGCGCAGCTCGCCCGTGAAGCGCTCGAAACCGACCTCGTCAAGCTGGAGGTCCACGCCGACGACCGCACGCTGCTGCCGGATCCGTTCGAGACCCTCGAAGCGGCCGAACAGCTCGCCGCGGACGGCTTCACCGTGCTCGCGTACACGAACGACGACCCGGTGCTGGCGCTGCGGCTGGAGGAGGCGGGCTGTGCGGCGGTGATGCCGCTCGGCGCGCCCATCGGCACCGGTCTCGGCATCCGGAACCCGCACAACATCGAGCTGATCGTGTCGCGCGCGGGGGTCCCGGTGATCCTCGACGCCGGGATCGGCACGGCTTCCGACGCGACGCTGGCGATGGAGCTCGGCTGCGACGCCGTCCTGCTCTCCACCGCCGTGACCAGGGCCGCGGACCCCGAACGGATGGCTTCGGCGATGCGGGCCGCCGTCACCGCGGGCCGGCTGGCCGCCGGTGCGGGGCGGATCCCGCAGCGGTTCTGGGCGCACGCCTCCAGCCCTCCTCGATAACCCTTTTGTACGGTTCACGGCCTTGACACCGCGTGCACCCCGGCAGCCCGTATGGTTGACGGCACTTTCCGGAGGCGCACCCGCCACCGTGTACCCAGAGGAGCCAGTGGTGACCACGTCAGCGGTCCAGGACGTTTCAGGCAGGTTGTTCCTGGCGGTGGGCAGGCTGTCCCGGTCGCTGCGCCAGGCGGGTGTGCCCGGCCCCGGCCACGGCGCGATCTCGGCGCTCGCCACGCTCGTGAACTACGGGCAGCTCCGTCTGGGTGATCTCGCGGCGAAGGAAGGCGTCGCCGCGGCCACCATGTCGAGGATCGTCGCTTCGCTGGTCGAAGCGGGCTACGTCAGCCGTGAGTCGGACCCGATCGACAGGCGTGCCTGGCTCGCGGAGGCCACCGAAGAAGGCGAGAGGCTGGTTTCCGGCGTCCGGTCGACGCGGGTGAACGAACTCGGCAAACGCCTCGAACGGCTGACTCCGGAGCACCAGGCGGCCTTGGCGGCGGCTCTCCCCGCGCTCGAAGCGCTTATTGCCGACGAAGAGCGCTGACTTCGGCGCGAAGAGCGCGAAGCTCGTCGAGGATCTCTTTGTTCGCCTGAGCCTGGGTTTCGGCCTGCTTCGCCTCTTCCTCACGGATGTCCTGGCGAAGCTCGTCCTCCATCCCGCTGACCACCACGGCGATGAAGAGGTTCAGCACCGCGAAGCTGGACACGAGGATGTAGACCACGAAGAACACCCAGGCCATGGGTGCTTCCTTCATGATCTCCTTCGCGATGTCCGGCCAGGCCTCGCCGGTCATCACCTGGAACAGCGTGAACAGCGAAGTGCCGAGGTCGCCGAAGTTCTCCGGTGAGATCGCGCCGAACAGCTTCGTCGCCATCACACCCGCGACGAAGATGATCAGCGCGAGGAGCGCGGCGATCGAAGCCATCCCGGGGATCGACGCGAGCAGGCCGGTGACGACCTTCCGCATCGACGGCACGACCGAGATCAGCCGCAGCACCCGCAGGACCCGCAACGCCCGCAGCACCGCGAACGGGCCGGTCGTGGGGATCACCGCGATGCCGACGACGATCAGGTCGAAGACGTTCCACGGATCGCGGAAGAACTTCGCGCGGTAGGCGTAGAGCTTCGCGCCCAGTTCGAGGACGAAGATCCCGAGCGCGATGTAGTCGACCGTGTGCAGCAGCGACCCGTATTCGGCGACCATTCTGGTCGAGGTCTCCAGGCCGAGGGTGACGGCGTTGAAGACGATCACCGCGATGATGAAGTTCTGGAAGCGGCGGTCTTCGACGACCCTGGCCACCGTTTCGCGTCCGGTCACGGCGCAGATCGTAACCGGACGGGTGCTCAGTGCTCCGGCGCAAGCCGCCAGAACGCCGAAACCGGACCGACCTTCGCGCCCATCGGGTAGGCGTTTTCGACCGCGTGTGAGACGAACCACTTGCCGTAGCGGGCGGCCTCCACGACGGACATCCCCTTCGCGAGACCGGCCGTCAGCGCCGACGCCATCGTGTCCCCGGCGCCGTGCGTGTGCTGCGTCGCGAACCGCTCGCCCGGCAGTTCGACGAACGTCGAGCCGTCGAAGAGCACGTCGACGCATTCCGGGTCGGAGACGAGGTGCCCGCTCTTCACGAGCACGTACTTCGGCCCGAGCCGGTGCAGGACGACGGCCGCCTGGTGCATCTGCTCGCGGGTGGTCACGGTCATCCCGGTCAGCAGGCGGACCTCGTCGAGGTTCGGCGTGAGGACGGTCGCGCGCGGCAGGAGCTCGTCGCGCAGCGCCACCAGCCCGGCCTCGTCGAACAGCGGATGCCCGTGCATGGACGCCGCGACCGGGTCGACCACGAACGGCACCTTGGCGTCGCGGCCGATCTCGGCCTTGTCGCAGGCGGCGGCGACGGCGTGGATGATCTCGGCCGAGGCGAGCATGCCGGTCTTGGCCGCGTTGACGCCCATGTCGGCCGCGACCGCCTCGATCTGGCCGGCGACGATCGACGCCGGGATGTCGGTGCGATCGTGCACGCCGAGGGTGTTCTGGACGGTCACGGCGGTGACCGCGACCAGGCCGTGCACCCCGCAGGTGAGGAAGGTGCGCAGGTCCGCCTGGAGGCCGGCGGCGCCACCGGAGTCGGACCCCGCGATGGTCAGCGCCGACGGCGGGCTCGGGTTCTCGCTCATGGGTCCATCTTCCCGGCTTTCGGGGCGGCCGCGTCCGGGGGCATGACTCGCAGCGTGCCGAAGCCTGTCGGCCGAAGTGCACGCTGCCTTCATCGGGAAGACAGATCGGCGCACTAACTTGGCGGAGAATTGGTTCGAACAAGTTATCCGGAGGCTTTCGTGCGCAGAACGCTTTCCCTCCTGACGGCGCTGGTGGCCGTCGCCGGACTGACGTCCGGTGTCGCCACGGCCGCGGCCAAGACGCCGAAGGTGCTGGTCATCGGCTTGGACGGGGCCCGGTTCGACAAGCTGCTGGCCGCCGACACCCCGAACGTCCACGCGCTCGTGCGGCGCGGGTACTCCTCGCGCAGTTCCCTCTACGGCAGCGGGATGGCGCCGACGGTCAGTGGTCCCGGGTGGTCCACGATCCTCACCGGCGTCTGGCCGGACAAGCACAAGGTGAAGGACAACTCCTTCACCGGCAACGACCTCGCCTCGCATCCGAGCTGGCTCGCCCGCGCCGAAACCGCGAACCCGGCGCTCGACACCTACGCGGCCGTCGACTGGACCCCGATCGGCGACCAGATCCTGCGCACCGGCCAGGATCGCAAGTTCGTCCTGAACGGTGACAGCGCCGGCTACGAGAAGACGGACGAGCAGGTCGCCGTCGACGCGGAGAAACACCTCAAGCAGGACAAGGCGGACGCGTCGTTCGTCTACTTCGGACAGACGGATGCCGCCGGCCACGAACACGGCGCCGATTCCACGCAGTACGAAGCCGGCCTGCGCACCGATGACGGGCTGATCGGCAGGTTGCTCGCCGCCGTCGACGCCCGCGCGGACCGCGCGAACGAAGACTGGCTCATCATGCTCTCCACCGACCACGGCCACACGCCCTCGGGCGGGCACGGCGGCGACACCCCCGAGGAACGGATGACGTTCGTGATCGCCGCCGGTGGCGCGGTCCCGGCCGGAACCCCCGCCGTGGCACCGAAGATCGTCGACATCGCGCCGACCGTGTTGCGGCACCTCGGCGTCACCGCCCCGGCGGTCTACGACGGCTACGCGCTCGGCGCCGTGCCTTCCGATGTCTTCGACACGGCCGCCCTGAAGCCCCGGCAGGACGAAACCGGTGTCCCGTCCGGTGTCCTCGGCTGGACGCACGACGCGCCGGGTGGTTGGACCGTGCGCAACGCGTCCGGGATGCCCGCCGGCGTGACGGAATGGCAGGGCTGGGCCTTCACCAACGACGACTTCTGGACCCGCACGGCCCCCGGCCAGCAGCGCGAGGCGAACGCGCGGGCACGCGGTGTCTTCGCGGTCGCGGATCCGGACGAGTGGGACGACAAGGGTTCGCCTTCGTCGAGCGGGACCTTCGATTCCTCGCTGGTATCACCGGCTCTGGATGTCACCGGGAAGTCCACAGTGGACGTCTCGTTCGTCTCGCACTACCGGCAGGACGGGACGCAGCGTGGTGCGCTGACGGCGTCGTTCGATGGTGGGCCCGAACGGAGTGTGCTGGCCTACGGACCCGAGTCGGGGACGGCGAACAAGGGCGGTGACGTGCTCGCCGCGCCGACGTCGGCCTCGGTCGCGGTGCCCGCGGGGGCTCGTTCGGTGAAGCTGACCTGGCGCCTCTACGCGGCGGGGAACAACTGGTACTGGGCGGTGGACGCTCCTCGCTTCAGCGCCCGGTAGGGATCTCGTGAGTGGTAGGGGCGGTTATTTGAGCCGAAGGTCAAACGTGGCGTGTTCTCGGGCGGGCCGATGATGGGCTGAAGGCTCCCTTCGTCGCGTCTAATGCGGTGAAAGAAGCCTTCGGCCCTGGTCAAGCTCGGGTCGTGAGTGGCGTTTCGGGTTAGAACCCGAAA
>NZ_JBIWKX010000059.1:20245-32258 GCF_044765885.1 Amycolatopsis sp. NPDC102389 | reverse complement strand
TTTCTGGGGCCCTCGGGGTGTTTGTGGGGTGGGGGTGCCGCCCTCACCCCCCCCCCCCCCCCCCCCCCCCCCCCCCCCCCCCCCACCCGCACCGACCATGCCACGTTTGACTTACCCCTCAATAGAACCGCCCTTACCACTCACGAGACCCAAGGCCTACCGCAGCTTCCAGAACGGCGACACCGGCCCCACGCCGGCTCCCAGCGGATACGACTCCGCCACGCACCGCTCGATGAACCGCTTCCCCTCGGCGACGGCGGTCGGCACATCGGCCCCCTTCGCCAGCGAAGACGTGATCGCCGAAGCCATCGTGTCCCCGCCGCCGTGGGTGTTTTGGGTATCGAAGCGCGGGCCGCTCAGCTCCACCCAGGATTCGCCGTCGGACAACAGGTCCACGCAGTCCTGGGCCGCGTCGAGATGCCCGCCCTTCACCAGCACCCACTCGGACCCGAACTCCAGCAACGCCTCCGCCGCCTCGCGCTGCGTCGATGGCCCGGTCACGGAAACGCCGGTCAGCAGCCGCACCTCGTCCAGGTTCGGCGTGATCAGCGTGGCGCGCGGGAAGAGCTCGGTGCGGATCGCCTCCAGCGCCTCCTCGCGCAGCAAGGCGTGCCCGGTCATCGAAGCCGCGACAGGGTCCACGACGAACGGCGTCCCCGACGACCGTCCGATGTGGACTTCGTCGAGGGTCTTCGCGACGGCGTTGATGATCTCGGCCGTCGCGAGCATCCCGGTCTTCGCCGCGTCGACGCCCATGTCCGTGGCGACGGCCTTGATCTGGCCGGTGACGACGTCGACCGGGATCTCGCTGAAACCCTGCACGCCCAGCGAGTTCTGCACGGTGACCGCGGTGAGCGCGACCATCCCGTGCACGCCGTTGGCGAAGAAGGTGCGCAGATCGGCCTGGATGCCCGCACCACCACCGGAATCCGATCCGGCGATGGTGAGGGCCGTCCTGGGCGTGGCTGTCACTGATTGACCACCGGCAGGTACACCTTGTTGCCCTGCTCGGCGAACTCGTTCGACTTCTCCTCCATGCCGGCCTCGATGGCCTCCACAGTGGACAGTCCGTGTTCCTCGGCGTACTTGCGGACGTCCTGCGTGATGCGCATCGAGCAGAACTTCGGCCCGCACATCGAGCAGAAGTGCGCCGTCTTCGCCGGTTCCGCGGGCAGCGTCTCGTCGTGGTACGCACGCGCGGTGTCCGGGTCCAGCGACAGGTTGAACTGGTCGTTCCAGCGGAATTCGAAACGCGCCTTGGAAAGCTCGTCGTCCCACTCCTGCGCGTACTGGTGCCCCTTGGCGAGGTCGGCGGCGTGCGCGGCGATCTTGTAGGTGATGACGCCGGTCTTCACGTCGTCGCGGTTCGGCAGGCCGAGGTGCTCCTTCGGCGTGACGTAGCAGAGCATCGCCGTGCCGTACCAGCCGATCTGCGCCGCGCCGATGGCGGAGGTGATGTGGTCGTACGCCGGCGCGATGTCGGTCGCGAGCGGGCCGAGGGTGTAGAACGGCGCCTCGCCGGTCAGCTTCTCCTCGAGTTCGACGTTCTCCTTGATCTTGTGCATCGGCACGTGGCCGGGGCCCTCGATCATCACCTGGACGTCGTGCTCGCGGGCGATGTGCGTGAGCTCGCCCAGCGTCTCCAGTTCGGCGAACTGCGCGCGGTCGTTCGCGTCGGCGATCGAGCCGGGCCGTAGCCCGTCACCGAGGGAGAACGTGACGTCGTACTCGCGCAGGATCTCGCAGAGTTCGGCGAAATTGGTGTACAGGAAGGATTCCTTGTGGTGCGCGAGGCACCACGCCGCCATGATCGAGCCGCCGCGCGAGACGATGCCGGTGACCCGGCGCGCGGTCAGCGGGATGTAGCGCAGCAGCACGCCGGCGTGCACGGTGACGTAGTCGACACCCTGCTCGCACTGCTCGACGATGGTGTCGCGGTAGACCTCCCACGACAGCTTTTCCGGCTCCCCGTTGACCTTTTCGAGTGCCTGGTAGATCGGCACGGTGCCCACCGGCACCGGCGAGTTGCGGATGATCCACTCACGCGTCTCGTGGATCCGCTTGCCGGTGGAGAGGTCCATGATCGTGTCGGCGCCCCAGCGGGTGGCCCACACCATCTTGTCGACCTCTTCCTCCACAGAGGACCAGACGGCCGAGTTTCCCATGTTGGCGTTGATCTTCACCAGGAAGTTCTTGCCGATGATCATCGGCTCGGTCTCCGGGTGCTTGCGGTTGGCGGGGATCACCGCGCGGCCGCGCGCGACCTCGTCCCGCACGAATTCCGGCGAGCAGCGCTCGCGTGCCGCGATGTACTCCATCTCGCGGGTGATGACGCCCTGTTTCGCCCAGCCGAGCTGGGTGTTGTGCTCACGACCGTCGGCCCAGCCCGCGCGCAGCCGATGGAGTCCACTGTGGACATCGATCTGCGCGTCGTCGTCGGTGTACGGGCCGGAGGTGTCGTAAACGTCGAAATGCTCGCCGTTCGAAAGGTCGATCCGCCTCGCGGGGACCCGGAGACCGGATTCCGTCCGGTGATAGACCTTGCGGGAACCGGTGATCGGCCCGGTGGTCACGGTCGGCGTGATGCCCTGGGCATTCTCAAGCGTCGTCAACGACGTTCACTCCCTACGCCGGCATTACCCGGTCAGGTTCATGCGGTCGGCGGCGCCGGGTCCTCTAGAAAGACTCCAGCCGCCCTCTCAGCCCGCCATGGCGCGAGCTCCCGCGGTTGTTTGGTTGTGCCCCGACCATGCCACGCCGGGGCGCGGACAATCAACCCTCCAAGGCGACGGTCACTCCGAAGCCGACCAGGACACCGCCGGACGTGCGCTCCAGCCACAGCTTGACGCGATCGCAGCGCAGCCACTCACCCAGGCGTGTGACCAGCAGGGCGAGCGACGAATACCAGACGATGTCGACGGCGATCCACACCGCGACGCACAGCAGCGGCGGCCGGCGGGTTCGGCATCCCCCGATCGTCGGGCACGGGACTGTCGCGAGCAACGCAATGCCCTGGGCCGACATGTCGACAGCGTTAGCGGTTCACCGGTTTGGAGCATGTGCGCGCCGGGGATTCACGACAGAATCCCGGAGGTTCTGCACCGTTACAGAAGTCTGGGGTGGATATGCGAAAACTCGTGCTCCCGGCGCTGGCAGGCGTGCTGATCGCGGGGCTGGTCCCGGCGGTTGCCACAGCGCAAGGCGGTGAGGCGCCCGGAGCGCCCGGCGCCCATCCGAGCTGGCTCCCGGCGGACAAGACCGGCTTCGGCACCGCCCGCGAGCGGGCGAGCAACGTCTGGTTCACCCTGCAGGGTGGCCGGCTGTCCGAGGTCTACTACCCGGATCTGTCGACGCCGAGTGTGCGGGCGCTGGATCTCGTGGTCACCGACGGGACGAGCTTCGCGACCGTCGATTCCGCGGCCAAGGCGCAGCGGGTGCGCCGCACCGGCGGCCTCACCTACGAACAGACCATCACCGACGACCAGCACCGTTGGAAGCTTCGCAAGACCTACGTCACCGACCCGGCGCGCGCGAGCGTGCTGATCGACGTCGACTTCGTTTCGCTGACCGGCCGCCCGTACCAGGTGTACGCGGTCGCGGACCCCGATCTCACCAACGAGGGCTCCGACGACTCGGCGCGCTCCGCCGGTGCGAGCGCGGTCTCTTCGGATGCGAAGACGGCGGCCGCGCTGGCGGCGGAACCGGCGTTCTCGCGTACTTCCGTGGGGTACGCGGGCTCTTCCGACGGCCTCACGCAGTTGACGAAATCCTTCAGCCTCAAGGATTACGCGACCGCGGCCAAGGGCAACGTGCTGATTACCGGGCAGGCCTCCGCCGACGGTGTCCGCTCGCGGGACTTCACGCTTTCGCTGGGCATGGGCGCGAAGGACTCCGACGCGCTCGCCAACGCGAAAGCCTCGCTGCGGCGCGGATTCGCCGACGCCGCCCGCGCGTACGACCGGGGCTGGAAGCAGTACCTCCGCCAGGTGAAGGACGCGCCGTCGTCGCTCAAGACCAAGCAGGAACGGGACCTCTACCAGGCGTCCGTGCTCATGCTCGCGGCGAGCGAGGACAAGATCCACCAGGGGGCGCTAATCGCGTCGCCGAGTATGCCGTGGCGGTTCGGGAACAACGACCCGGAGTGGTCGCCGTCGGGCACCTATCACCTGGTCTGGCCGCGTGACCTCTACCAGATCGCGACCGGGCTGCTCGCCGCCGGCGACCGCGGCGCCGCGAACCGGTCGGTCGACTACATGTTCGGCACGCAGCAGCTGCCGGACGGGCACCTGCCGCAGAACAGCCATGTCGACGGCACGCCGTACTGGAAGTCCATCCAGCTCGACGAGACCGCGCTGCCGATCGTGCTCGCGCAGCAACTCGGCCGGACCGACGCCAAAACTTGGCAGGGCGTGCGCAAGGCGGCGGAATTCCTGGTGTCCTACAAGGCGGACAACGGGCACGCGTCGCCGTACAGCCAGCAGGAACGCTGGGAAGAACAGGACGGCTACTCGCCCTCGACGATCGCCGCGGTGATCGCCGGGCTGGTCTGCTCGGCCGACATCGCCAAGGCGAACGGCGCCGCCGCCGACGCGAAGCGCTATCTCGACACTGCCGACGCCTTCAAGGCGAAACTCGCCCAATGGACGGTGACCACGAACGGCCCGCTGTCGAAGGATCCGTACTTCGTCCGGCTGACCAAGGACGGCGACGCGAACAACGGCACGAAGTACAACCTGGGCAATTCCAGTGTGACCATGGACCAGCGGGCCGTGACCGACGCCGGCTTCCTCGAACTGGTGCGGCTGGGCATCTACCGCGCCGACGATCCGGTGATCACGAACAGCGTCAAGGTCACCGACGCCGACATCGCGTTCACCACTCCGACGGGGCAGTTCTGGCACCGGTACACGAAGGACGGCTACGGCGAAAAGGCCGACGGCTCACCCTGGGACTACACGTTCCCGGCCGAAAGCCGGACCACTTTCGGGCGGCTGTGGCCACTGCTCGCGGGTGAACGCGGCGAGTACGAGCTCGCCGCCGGTGACCGGGGTACGGCCGCGAAGCGCCTTCGCGACCTCGGGCGCGTGAGTAGTTCTGGGGACACGATGCCGGAGCAGGTCTGGGACGAGGCCGCGCCTTCGGGACAGCCGGGCTTCCCGGCGGGCACGCCGACCGCGTCCGCGACTCCGCTGGCCTGGACGCACGCCCAGTACCTCCGGCTGGCCTGGTCGGTCCAGGACGGGAAGGTGATCGAGCAGCCGCGGGTGGTGCGGTGCCACTTCCTGGGCTGCTGACCCTCGCGTGTCGTGAGTGGTAAGGGCGGTTCTAACCGTCCTTACCACTCACGAGGACAAGCGCTGAGGCGTCAGTCGTCGGCCGATTCGGGCTGTGCCTCCGGCAACCACGTGTTGCCCGGAACGCCCCACTTGTTCGCCTTGAGCATCTTCTTCGCCGCGCGGGCGTGGCGCCCGACCAGCCGGTCGAGGTAGATGAAGCCGTCCAGGTGGTCGGTCTCGTGCTGCAGGCAGCGCGCGAGGTAGCCGGTTCCTTCGACCTCGATCGGATTACCGTCGACGTCGAAGCCGGTGACCTTCGCCCACGAAGCGCGGCCGGTCGGGTACGACTCCCCGGGAGCCGACAAGCAGCCTTCCCAGTCGTCGTCCGGATCCGGCATCGTCTCCGGGATCTCCGACGTCTCGAGCTTCGGGTTCACCACGACGCCCTTGTGGCGCGTGCCCTCGTCGTCGGGGCAGTCGTAGACGAACACGCGCAGGTCGAGGCCGATCTGGTTGGCCGCGAGGCCCACCCCTTCGGCGGCGTACATGGTCTCGAACATGTCGTCGACGAGGGTGCGCAGCTTGTCGTCGAACTCGGTGATCTCCCGAGTCGGGTTGTGCAGCACTGGCTCGCCGGCGATCACGATGGGATGGACGGTCACGCGCGCAGTTTAGTCGGACCCTTCTGGTACACCCTTACCCGTGACGCGCCGACGCCGATACCGAGGCCGGGCGCCGCATCCGTGGTCTAATGGCGCCGCGGAATGACAAGCCTGTGGTTTCACGCCCGCCGAGCACTGACCTGATTGCGAGGAGTCGGATGGACGCCGCGGAGTCGATGGCCGAGCCCGACCAGCCGTCCCCGTCGGAGACCGTGAACGGCCTCAGCGAGCGCGAGCTCGACATGCTCGCGTTCGAACGTCAGTGGTGGAAGTACGCCGGCGCGAAGGAACAGGCCATCCGCGAACGCTTCTCTATGTCGTCGACGCGCTACTACCAGCTGCTGAACCGGCTGCTCGAGAAGACCGAAGCCATGCAGGCCGACCCGATGCTGGTGAAGCGCCTGCGCAAGACGCGAGCGGCCCGGCAGCGCAATCGCGCGGCCCGGCGACTGGGGATCGATCTCTCATGAGTCTGTTTTCGGGCCTGTCCCGGCCGATGAAGGCCGCCGGACTGGCCTTGGTCGGTGTCGCCGTGATCGCCGCCGTGATCGGCGGGATCACCCTGACCAGTGGCGGCGGTGACTCCGACACCGCGACGCCGCCCGGCACCACGCCCACGTCGTCAGACGGAGCGACGCAGCCTTCGTCTCCGGCGCCGGGCTCGCCTTCGGCCAGCACGCCGCCCGCGTCGTCGTCGGCGCCGCCGTCGAGCGCGCCCGCGAGCTCCGCGCCACCGGCGAGCCAGCCGGGGCAGACCGGGCAACCCGGCCAGCCCGGGGGCGATCAGCAGGCGTCGCACAAGTGGGTGACGGTGCGCGTCTACAACAACAGCACGATCCAAGGCCTCGCCGAGCAGGCCGCGAAGGACTTCCGCGCCTCCGGCTGGAACGTCTCCGAGGTCAAGGGCTACCCGGGCAGGCTGCCCGAGACCGTGGCCTACTACCGGCCGGGCACCGACGAGGAAGCGGCCGCGAAGGCGCTGGCGCTGGAGTTCGGTTTCCGTGCCGAGCCCCGGTTCAAGGAGATCGAGAACATCGGTCCCGGCGTGATCGTCATCCTCACCAAGGATTACAAGAGCAACGACAAAGACGGCACCTAGCCCGTACGTGAAAGGGCCCGCTTCCTCGCGAGGAAGCGGGCCCTTTACGTATTCAGGCTTGGTTCTGCGCGTATGCCTCCAGGGCTGCGAGCTGCGCAGGGTCGAGCGACGGCCGCACCGTCTCGGCCGCCTTCGTCAGATGCGCGGCGGTGACCTCCTTGGCCTCCAGCGATTCCCGCATCGCGGTCAGCGCGGCCTCGCGGATCAGCGCCGCGCAGTCCGCCGCCGAGTAACCGTCCAAAGTGGCCGCGTACGCCGCGAGGTCCACATCGGACGCCAACGGCGTGTTCTTGGCGCTGGCGGCCAGGATCGCCTCACGGGCGTGCGCGTCCGGCGGCGGGACGTAGACGCGGCGCTCCAGCCGTCCCGGCCGCAGCAGGGCCGGGTCGACCAGTTCCGGCCGGTTCGTCGCACCGAGGACGACGACCTCGCGCATCGGCTCGACACCGTCCAATTCGGTCAACAGGGCCGCGACGACGCGGTCCGACACGCCGGAGTCCGACGACTGGCCGCGGCGCGGGGCGAGCGCGTCGATCTCGTCGAGGAAGATCAGCGACGGCGCGGCCTCGGCGGCCCGGCGGAACAGTTCCCGCACCGCGCGCTCGGATTCGCCGACCCATTTGTCCATCAGTTCGGCGCCCTTGACCGCGAAGACGTTCAGCGCGCCGGTGCCGGCGAGCGCGCGGACAAGGAACGTCTTGCCGCCGCCGGGCGGCCCGTACAGGAGCACGCCGCGCGGCGGATCGACGCCGAGGCGGGCGAACGAATCCGGGTACCGCAGCGGCCACAGCACCGCCTCGGTGAGCGACTGCTTGACGTCGACCATGTTGCCGACGTCGTCGAGGGTCAGCCCGCCGGTGGCCAGATTGTCCGAAGTGGACATCGAGATGGGGCGGACCGTGGTCAGCGCGTCGAGCAGGTCCTGCTGGGAGATCCGGGGTTCGTCGGCTTCACGCTGCCGGAGCGCGGCTCGGAGGGCGGCGTCGCGGCGGAGCGCGATGAGGTCCGCGGCCACGAAGCCGGGCGTGCGTTCGGCGATCGGGCCGACGTCGACGCCGGGCTCCAGCGGGGCGTCGCGCAGGAGTACGCGCAGCAGTTCCGTGCGGGTCTTCGCGTCCGGGAGCGGCAGGCCGAGTTCGCGGTCGAGCAGGTCGGCGGCGCGCAGCCTCGGATCGGTGGATTCGGCCCTGCCGGTGGTGGCGACGACGGCGAAACCCTTGGTGCGCAAGGCCTTGCGCAGTTCGTCGAGGACGACCGTCGCGAGCGGCGGCGGCTGGGAGGCGGGCAGCAACGCGTCGATGTCGGTGATCAGCAGGACAGCGGGCTCTTCGTCGCGGGTGGCCCGCCCGATCGCCTCACGCAGCCGCGCGGCGGCGACGTTCGGGTCGAGGACCGCGATGTTCGGCGCCGCGAGCGCCACCACCCGCACCTTCTCGGCCTGTGCCACGGCGCGGACCAGCGTCGCCTTCCCGACGCCTTCCGGCCCGGACAGCAGGACCCCGAGATGCGCGGACGTCCCGAGCTTCGCCAGCAGTTCCGGACGGTGGAAGGCCAGGTCGAACCATTCGGCGAGCTTGCGCGCGGCCGCTTCGGAGCCGGCGAGATCCGACAGGGGAGGCACGGATTCCTCGGCGACCTCGTCGTCGATCCGCTCGTCTTCGACGATCTCCGCGTCGATGAAATCCTCGTGCGGGCTGGAGGGTGTGCTGCGCACCAGCGTCGTCCCGGCGCGGGCCGGCGCGGCGGCGGGCACGGCCTCGCCGGTCCGGGCGCCGTCGCGCCAGCTGACCACAGTGGACGGTCCGACGGCGACCGGCCCCGAGGGCTCGGTGGCCGTGACGGTGAGCAGCTCGTTCGTCCAGGTCATGCCGATGGCGCGGGAGAGCTGGCCGCGGACCGCGGAGACGTCCGAGCCCGGCGCGGGCGCGAGATCCTGGGGGAGCAGGGAAACGGCGTCGCCGACGGTCAGCACCTTGCCGATCAGGGCGAGCCGCAGGGTGTGCGGGGAGAGCGACACGCTGGCCATCCGCGAGCCCGACACGGTGACCGTCTTCGCGGCCGACACCTCCGCCGGCGCGACGACCACCTCCGAACCCTCGGTCACGCCGAGGTTCGACATCGTGACGTCGTCGAGGAGGATCACGCCCGGGATCCCCTCGGCGTCCGACGGGGCGGCCAGCGCCGAGCTGACCCGCGCGCCGGTGAGGCGGACGGCATCCCAGGCCATCAGGCCGAGCGCGTCGAGGACTTCGGGGTGCAGCCGGACGACGCCGCGGCGGGAGTCCAGTGCGGACGGGGTGTGCCGGACGGTCAGCGTGATCTGGGGTGCGCTCACCCCGCCACCCTATCCAGCCCGCGGCGCCGTCAGCGTTTCCGCAACCCGATCCGACGCCACGAACGACGCCGCGGTCCGCGGCCGTTGTCGCGGTCCTTCTCGCTCGAGATGGTGCGCGGAGCGCGGGCGACGTGCTGCTCGCCGCGCTGCAGCCGGACCCGCTGAGCGGCGCCCGCCACCACGCGCCGCAGCGGCGGCCGCAGGCCGAGACGGCGGCGGCTCGAGGAACGCCGGATCGCCCGCCGTTCCCGCGGCGGCGCCATCCACGCTTCAGGATGGTTCGCCAGCCAGCGCTGCCGGTACACCGAGTACGGGATGTGCGCCAGGTACAGGATCAGCGCGATCGCCAGCGCCACCAGCGGGAACTGGATGATCGCGGCGGCCAGCAGGCCGACCCCGACCAGCAGCGGCGCGATCGCCTTCGGCGGCGCCTTCACCGTCTTCAGCGAAAGGGTCGGGATCCGGCTGATCAGCAGCGCGGCGACGGCGATCGTCCACACCCACACCACGTACTGGTGCGACCACCAGCCCTGCCCGAACTGCAGCTCCAGGATCAGCGGCAGCATCGCCAGCAGACCACCGGCGGGCGCGGGCACACCGACGAAGAACTCGCCCGCGTACGGCGGCTGCTCGGTGTCTTCGATCAGCGTGTTGAACCGCGCCAGCCGCAGGATCATGCAGACCGCGAAGATCAGCGACGCCACCCAGCCGATCCGCTCGCCCTCCGCGTGCCAGACGTACAGCACCAGCGCGGGCGCGACACCGAAGGAGATGCCGTCGGACAACGAGTCGAGCTCCTGGCCCATCTTCGACGTCGCGTCCAGCAGCCGCGCGATCCGGCCGTCGAGACTGTCGAGCACCGCGGCGATCCCGATCGACGCGATCGCCATCGGGTAGTTGCCGATCAGCGCGAACTGCACCGACGACAGCCCGGCGCACAGGGCGAGCACCGTGATGGCGTTCGGCAGCAGCCGGACGCCGGGAGTGGTCACGCGGACCATGGATCAGCCTTCCGGGTGCGGCGCCGTGGGCAGCTCGGCGATCGGCGTCTCGCCGCCGATCGTGCGCTGGCCCTTCGAGACGAGGACCTTGCTGCCCGGCGGCAGGTACAGGTCGACTCGGGAGCCGAAGCGGATGATGCCGTACGTCGCGCCGACGCCGACCTTGTCACCCTCGCGGATCTCACAGAGGATGCGCCGGGCCACCAGCCCGGCGATCTGCACCACGACGAGCTCGTGGCCGTCTTCGGTGCGCATGAGCACTGAGTTGCGCTCGTTGTCTTCGCTCGCCTTGTCCAGGTCCGCCGACAGGAACTTCCCTGGCCGGTACGCGACCCGCTCGATCACACCCGAGGCCGGGATCCGCTGGACGTGCACGTCGAACACCGACAGGAACACGCTCACCCGCATGCGCGGTTCGGCGGGCAGCCCCAGCTCGGGCGGCGGCACGGCCTCTTCGATCAGCGAGACCAGGCCGTCCGCCGACGCGACCGCGAGGCCGGACTGGGCGGGCGGGACACGCTTGGGCTCACGGAAGAACGCGGCCGTGGCGGCCGTCGCGAGCGCGCCGACGACGCCGAGGCGCTTGGAGAACCTCCGCAGCACCAGCGTCGCGGCGAGACCGCCGAACACGAACGGCCTGCCGGCCGGGTGCATCGGCGGAACGGTCTCGCGGGCCAGCTTCACGGCGTGCGCGAGGGGGTTACCAGTGGCTTCCGGCCGGTTGCCGCTCATTGGTCGGGTTCACCGCAGTTCGTGTCGGGGGGTCGGGACAGGAAGAGCCACCACGCTACCGCCCTGTCCGGAGACGGGCCGTGGCCTCCCCCGGAAGGGTTTCCCCGCGCCGGGTGGGAGGGGCCACATCCCGGTAACACAAGGTCGAAATACGCGATAACTCTAGGTAATTGACGCCGATAGCAGACTTTGAGGACTCTCGAATGCCCGCCAGCCCGGACCCCGCAGGCGAGCGACTCGCCGAGCTGTTCCGCGCCTGGAAGAGGGACATTTCGGCGGCGCCGATGCCACCACTCGTCGATCCCGTCCGTGCCGCCTCGGTGATCGCCGAGGCACGCGCGTCCGGATGCATATGCCCCCCGACGGCACATGCACCCGGACGCGGCCACTGGAACTGAGCGAACATCCCACTCTAGTTCCCCGCGCGCCCGCGATCACCCGTCGCGAGAAAACCGTTACCAACGGTTACTCCGTTGATCACCGGCGAGACGAATCGCTCCGCCCTGAGCCGCGCACCAGCCGCAGCAGGGCGAGCAGCACGATCGAACCGAGAATGGCGACGCCGAAGCTGGGGAAGTCGAACTCGAAGGACCGTTCGGTGCCGGTCGCGAGGCGGTAGATGAAACCGCCGAGGGCCGCGCCGAGCACGCCGATCAGGATGCTGAACAGGCAGCCGCCGCGCCGGTCCGGGCCGCCCACCACGACATTGGCGAGCCACCCGGCGATGGCGCCGAACACGATCCACGAGAAGAAACCCATGCCGTCGAGGTTACGTGGACTACGCGAGCCGCGTTCCCGGCGCCGCTGGTGCCGCCGCCCGAGGTGGTGGGGGGGGGGGGGGGGGGGGGGGGGGGGGGGGCCGAACCCCCCCCCCCCCCCCCCCCCCCCCCCCCCCCCCCCCCCCCAAA
>NZ_JBIWKX010000059.1:0-20236 GCF_044765885.1 Amycolatopsis sp. NPDC102389 | reverse complement strand
ACACCCGGGGGGTGTGGGTTGCTCCCCCCCCCCCCGCCTGGGGCCCGCCGCGCGCGGGGGGGGTGGGGGGGGGGGGGGGTTGGGGGGGGGGCGCGGCGCCCCCCCCCCCCCCCCCCCCCCCCCACCAGCCCGACCCACGCGTCCCCCGCAGCCTACAAGAACACTTGTACAAGAGTCATTGTGCAAGTACTGTTGCGCGTTATGGCCGACAGTGCTGATCGCGAAGTGCGTGAAGTCCACGATTCGAAGGTGCTCGCCGCGATGTCGCATCCCCTGCGGCGCCGCCTGCTCGACGTCCTCCGCCTCGACGGCCCGTGCACGGCTTCCGTGCTCGCCGAGCGGACCGGGCAGGCGGTCGGGAACGTCAGTCATCACCTGAAGGTGCTCGCCGCCAGCGATCTGGTCGAGGAAGCACCGGAACTCGCCCGCGACCGCCGTGAGCGCTGGTGGCGCCGCGTGAGCTACGCGGTTTCCTGGTCACCGTCGGACTTCCCCGACGACCCGGTCGCGGCCGCCGCCGAATCCCTCGCCCTCGAACATCAGGTCTCCATGGCGCGCCAATGGTTCGCCGAACGCGAGGCCTACCCGGAGGAATGGCACCGTGCCGCCTTCGCCACCGACAGCTGGGCGAAGATGTCGGTCGCCGAGCTGGCCGAGCTCGAAGAAAAGGTCCACGAGCTGATCAAGTCCTACAGCGCCCGCGAAATCCCGGACGACGGCCAGGAACGCCGTCCCGTCTTCATCTCCACCCGCGCCGTACCGGCCCGACCGTGACCACCCGCGAACGCGGCGGATTGCTGCGCTCACGGGATTTCCGGCTGCTCTGGACCGGCGAGACGACCAGCGTGCTCGGCAGTTCCATCGCCGTGGTCGCGCTGCCGCTCGTCGCGGTGGTCACCCTGCAGGCGAGCACGTTCGCGGTCGGGCTGCTGACCGCGGCCGCCTGGCTGCCGTGGCTGCTGATCGGCCTGCCCGCCGGCGCCTGGGTCGACCGACGGCCGAAACGCCCGGTCATGCTGGTGTGCAACGGCATCTCCATGCTGGTGTTCCTGAGCGTCCCGGTCGCGGCGTGGTCCGGCCTGCTCACGATGACTCAGCTGATCGTCGTCGCCTTGGCGGGCGGGGTCGCGAAGGTGTTCTTCAACGTCGCGTATCGCGCGTACTTGCCTTCGCTGGTCGAGAAGGAACAGCTGCAGGAGGCCAACGAAAAGCTGCAGGGCAGCGAATCCGCCGCGCAGATCGGCGGACCCGGGCTCGCCGGTCTGCTGGCGCAGGGGTTCGGCGCGGTCACCGGGGTGCTCGCCGACGCCGTCAGTTTCGGGATCTCCGTGCTGTGCCTGCGATCCATCCGGCATCGAGAGCCCGAACGCCCGGCGAAGACGCGTTCACGGCTCCGTGACGAGATCCGCGATGGCCTCGTTTTCGTCGTCCACGACCCGTATTTGCGCGTTTTGGCGGTCTTCGGCGCGATCTCGAACGTCGCGCTCATGGGCTACCAGTCGATCGAGGTCGTGTTCCTCGTCCGCGATCTCGGCGTGGGCGAGGGCACCGCCGGGCTCGTGCTGGCGCTCGCCGGCGCGGGCGGCGTTTTCGGCGCCGCGCTGTCGGGCAAACTCGCCGCGCGGATCGGCACCGCGCGCACCTTCGTGCTGTGTGAGGGTTTCGGAGCGCTGATGATGCTGCTCGGCCCGGTCGCGAACGGCGGCTGGGGGCTCGCTTATTTCGTCGCCGCCGGGTTCTCGCTCAGCGCGGGCGTCGTCGGCTCGAACGTCCTCAACGCCACCTTCAAGCAGCGCTACGTCCCGGCGGCGATGTTCGGCCGGGTCACCGCGAGCATGTCCGTGCTCAGCTTCGGCGCGATCGCGCTCGGCGGCCTGCTCGGCGGGATCCTCGGCGAGACGGCCGGGGTGCGGCAGACGCTGGGGCTGATGGCCGGGCTCGAGGTCGTCGCCGTCTTCGTCCTGCTGTTCACGCCGATCGGCCGGAACCGCGACTTCCCCACGGATCGCGTTTAGCCCGTGTCTCTCGAAGCGCGCTTTCGGATTTCCACAGCCGGGCCGCGGCATGGCGGAGCTACTCGCTCAGCCGTGTCGGCGGCCCGCCTCCGCAAATCCGAGGCCTCCGGCCGAAAAGAAACGCGCGCGCGTGTCCTCGCCTGACCTGCCCACGTCAGTTCGGGAGACACCCTTTAGCCCGCTGAACGCAGGTCAGAGCAGGAGGACGTCCACCTCGTCGCCCTGCTCGACCGAGTCCACGTCCTCCGGCAGCACGATCAGGCAGTTCGCCTGTGTGAACGACGCCAGCAGATGCGATCCCGGCCCGCCGCGCGGACCGACGATCCCGGTGACCTCGCCCTCGGAATGCGTGTAGAAGCCCCGCCGGAACTGGCGTCGTCCGGCGGGGGAGGACATCGCCTCGGTCAGCCGGGCCCGCACCTTCTGCCGGTCGACGCCCGTATGCCCCATCGCCGCGAGCAACGCCGGCCGCAGGAACGCTTCGAAGGACACGAGCACGCTCACCGGATTACCCGGCAGCGTCACCACCGGCACGCCGTTCCAGCGCCCGCAGCCCTGCGGCCCGCCCGGCTGCATCGCGACCTTCCGGAATTCCACGCCCTGACCGGTCAGCGCGTCCTTCACCACTTCGTACGCGCCTGCGCTGACCCCACCCGAAGTCACCAGCAGATCGACGTCGGCCAGCCGCGGCTCGATCACCGCGCGGAACTCGTCCACGTCGTCGACCACGCTGCGCACGACCTCGGCCTCGCAGCCGAGCGCACGGATCGCGGACGCCAGCATGATGCTGTTCGACTCGTAGATCTGCCCGTGCCGCAACGGTTCCGGCGCGTCGACGAGTTCGGTCCCGGTGGACACGACGAGCACCTTCAACGGCCTGAACACGGGGACCTCGGCGAGCCCGACGGCCGCCGCGAGGCCCAGTTGCGCCGGGCCCAGCACCGTCCCCGCCGAAAGCGCCACCGTGTCCTCGACGACGTCTTCGCCCTGACGCCGGATGTGCGCGCCCAGGACAGCCGTCCTGAGAATCCGGACGTCTGTCACGCCGCCGTCCGTGTGCTCCACCATCACCACCGCGTCGGCGCCCGCCGGCACCGGGGCGCCGGTCATGATCCGGTGCGCGGTGCCCGGCTCCAGCTTCGTGATGTCGACCCGGCCGGCCGGGATGTCTTCGGCGACCGGCAACGTCACCGGCGCTTCGGCGACGTCGGCCGCGCGGACGGCGTAACCGTCCATCGCGGAATTGTCGAACGGCGGCAGCGAAACCCCCGCGCGCACGTCCTCGGCCAGGACGAGCCCGGCGGCGGAGGCGAGCGGAAGGCGGATGACGGGGGCGTTTCCGAGCAGGCCGGTGACGGTCTCACGGTGGGCGTCGACGGAGATCACCGGACCATCCTCCCGCCTCCGGCCCCGCATGCAAGACTCTGCGCGTCACGACGACCATCCGGGGAGAAGAAGACATGCAGGTTCAGATCCGTCACCAGCCCTCGTTCGCGGTGGCGAGGCTCATGCTCGCGCCGGGTGAACCGGCGCAGGTCGAGTCGGGCGCGATGATGGCGACGAGCTACGGCGTGCAGGTCCAGTCACAGGCGCAGGGCGGCATCATGAAGGGCCTCGGCCGCGCCTTCCTCTCCGGCGAATCCTTCTTCATCTCCACCTACACCGCCCCGCAGAACGGCGGCTGGGTCGACGTCGCCGCGAACCTGCCCGGCGACATGCAGGTGATCAACCTCGACGGCCGCACCGGCTGGTGCGTCACCCGCGGCTCGTGGCTCGCGTCGTCGCACAGCGTGCAGACCGAGACCAAATGGGGCGGGCTCAAGAACCTCGTCGGCGGCGAGGGCGGCTTCCTGACGCACGCGACGGGACAGGGCCCGCTCGTCGTGGCCTGCTACGGCGCGCTGGAGACGGTCACCCTGCAGCAGGGCGAGGTGATCACCATCGACACCGGGCACGTCGTCGCGTTCGCCGACACCGTGCAGTACCAGATCCGCAAGGTCGCCACCGGCGTCATCCAGTCGATGAAGAGCGGTGAAGGTCTCGTCTTCGACTTCGCCGGTCCCGGCCAGCTGCTCACCCAGACCCGCAACCCGTCGGCGCTGTCCGCCTGGGTGATCGCCCAGGTCCCCACCCGCTGAGCTCGCATGCGGGTCCAGACGAGGCACACCCCGAACTTCGGGGTCGCACGCGTGCTGTTGTCCCCCGGCGAGGCCGTCCAGGCCGCCGGGGACACCATGCTGGCCAGCAGTTTCGGCATCACCGAAACCGTTCCCGCCCGCGGCGGTTCGCGGGCGGGCAAGGCCGCCCCGTCGGTGTTCAACGCCCCGGAGGGCGGCGGCTGGATCGACTTCGCGCCGCTGGCCGCGGGTGACGTCTACCCGCTGGAATTCACCGGCGGGGCGGGCTGGTGCGTGAGCCGGGACGCGATCCTCGCCCGGCCGGCGACCGTCCGGCAGGATCCCGGCTGGGCGCCGCTGCAGAAGCTCTTCGGCGCCGATTCCGGTTTCCTGGAGCACTACAGCGGAAGCGGTCCGCTCGTCCTGGCGGCGCAGGGCCCGGTCGACGCCTTCGAACTCACCGCGGGCGAACTCGTCACCGTGCGGCCGGACTTCCTGCTGGCCTATCCGGACACCGTGCAGTGCCGTCTCCGCGCCGTCGACCAGTCCGGCCCGCAGTCGGTCCGCACCGGCGAAGGGCTCGCGCTGGACTTCGCGGGACCAGGACGCGTCCTGGTGCAAGCACGCAATAGGCGGCTTTCTCGCGGATGACCTTGGGACGAATTGAGCATTGCCGACGCCGGTAATTCGGGTAGCGTGAACTGCACTCGAAACCGCCGGCCGGGGCAGAGAAGGCCGACGGATCCTGTGCTGAGGGAGTGCGCCGTGGCAGTCGGCACCGTCAAGTGGTTCAACTCGGAAAAGGGCTACGGATTCATCGAATCCACCGAAGGGCCCGATGTCTTCGTCCACTACTCGGCCATTCAGGCCGACGGATTCCGGACGCTCGACGAGGGTGATCGCGTGGAATTCGAAGTCCA
This sequence comes from Amycolatopsis sp. NPDC102389, assembly GCF_044765885.1. NCBI lineage: Bacteria > Bacillati > Actinomycetota > Actinomycetes > Pseudonocardiales > Pseudonocardiaceae > Amycolatopsis > Amycolatopsis sp. NPDC102389. The sequence continues at coordinate 15,184 of NZ_JBIWKX010000059.1, read as the reverse complement.
GTCCGGGCGGGACGGGCGGAGTCAGGCCGCGGACGTACGCAAGGTCTCATAGCAGGACTTCGGGCGACCCCCGGCGGCCTCGGGAACTGGCGCGTTAGGCTTCGCGGCGTGACAGGCGATGAGTCGGGGGACCTGACGGGTCGCCGGCTGGGCAACTACCGCATCGACGGTGTGCTCGGCAAGGGCGGCATGAGCGTGACCTACAAGGCCACGGACGTGCGGCTCGGACGCAAGGTGGCACTGAAGGTCATCGGTGATCACCTCGGGGCCGACGCCGAATTCCGCGAACGCTTCGTCGACGAGGCGCGGAACACGTCCGCGATCGACCATGCCAACGTCGTGCCCTTGTACGACTTCGGCGAGCTCGAAGGCATGCTCTACATCGCCATGCGGATGGTCGACGGCGGAGACCTCGCCGGGCTGATCTCCGGCGGCCCGATAGCGCCCGCCCGCGCGCTGAACATGCTCGACCAGGTCGCCGACGCGCTCGACACCCTGCACAACCGGGGTCTCGTGCACCTCGACGTCAAACCGGCGAACGTCCTGGTCACCAGCAAGGAGACCTCGCGCGAGCACGTCTACGTCGCCGACTTCGGCCTGACCCGCCGCGGCGCCACCGGGCACCGGACCCGCGGCGGCGACTTCCTCGGCTCGCCCACGTACGCGGCGCCCGAGCATCTGCGCGGCGAGCCGCTCGACGGCCGCACCGACCAGTACGCGCTCACCTGCGTCCTCTATGCCTGCCTGACCGGCAGCCCGCCCTTCAAGGGCGACGTGCAGACGGTCATCAAGGGGCACCTGAACGGCGAGCCCCCGGCCATCTCGCGGATCGTCGGCCTGCCCGCCGGGATCGACGAGGTCGTGCGGAAGGGAATGGCGAAGAATCCCGCCGATCGCTACCCCAACTGTGTTGAGATGATCGCGGCCGCCAGGCGCGCGCTCGGTCCGCTCGCGACTTCGAACGAGCCTCCCGGCGCGCCCGGGCAGGCGGCGGCCGCGACCGTCCAGCAGGCGGTACCGCAGCAGGCGCCACGGCAGAACACGCCGCCACAGGGAGAGGGGGGCCCCGTGCACCCATACGGAGGACAGCAGCCCGGCTACGGCCAGCAGGGACCGGGACCGCAGGGTCCCCCGCCCCAGCAGGGACCGCCGCCCGGTTACGGTCCGCCGCCGCAGCAGGGTGGCTTCCAGCAGGGCGGTTTCCAGCAGGGGCCGCCCCCGGGTTACGGCCCGCCGCCGCAGCAAGGCGGTTTCCAGCAGCAGGGTGGCTTCCAGCAGGGCCCGCCTCCCGGTTACGGCCCGCCGCCGCAGCAGGGCGGTTTCCAGCAGCAGCCCAAGAAGGGCGGCGGCGCGAAGTGGATCTGGATCGTCGTCGGCGCCCTCGTGGTCGCGGGCGCGATCGTCGCCGCCATCTTCATCTTCAGTGACTCGAGCGGCGGCAACGGCCCGCAGACCACCGCGCCGAACATCCCGGTCGGCCCCGGCGGCTCCCAGTCGCAGGCTCCCGGATCGTCACTGAAGGCCCCGCCGTCGTCGATCTCCATCAAGCCGAGCAACTGACAAGAAGTGCTGAAGGACGCTTTCACCGCATGCGATGCGGTGAAAGCGTCCTTCACCGCGTCTTATGCGGGCATGGTCCCCTTCAGCCACGCCACCGCGCTGACCTGCGGTTCTTGCACTCTCCCCTGGAGAGTGCTAAACACGACATTGGCACTCGACGCCGTCGAGTGCCAGGCAGAGTGGTCACCAGACCGCTCGCCTGAAGGTCGGGACGGTGAGGCCGCACCCTTGATCGGGTGGGTCGTCCGTCGCGGGCACCGAGCCTGGCCGAGGAAGAGTCCTGCCGCCGCGCTGTAGTAGGCGTGCGGCGGCGCCCAATACCGGAGGACCACACCGCAATGGCCAAACTGATCGCGTTCGACGAGGACGCCCGCCGCGGTCTTGAGCGCGGCTTGAACACCCTCGCCGAAGCCGTCAAGGTGACCCTCGGCCCGCGGGGCCGGAACGTCGTGCTCGAAAAGAAGTGGGGCGCGCCGACGATCACCAACGACGGTGTCTCCATCGCCAAGGAGATCGAGCTCGAGGACCCGTGGGAGAAGATCGGGGCCGAGCTCGTCAAGGAAGTTGCCAAGAAGACCGACGACGTCGCGGGTGACGGCACCACCACCGCCACCGTGCTCGCCCAGGCTCTCGTCCGCGAGGGTCTGCGCAACGTCGCCGCCGGGGCCGACCCCATCAGCCTGAAGCGCGGCATCGAGGCGGCCGTCGAGGCCATCACCGAGCAGCTGCACAAGGCCGCCGTCCAGATCGAGACCAAGGAGCAGATCGCCGCCACCGCGTCGATCTCCGCCGCGGACCGCACCATCGGTGAGCTCATCGCCGAGGCGCTGGACAAGGTCGGCAAGGAAGGCGTCGTCACCGTCGAGGAGAGCAACACCTTCGGCCTCGAGCTCGAGCTCACCGAGGGTATGCGCTTCGACAAGGGCTACATCTCCGGTTACTTCGTGACCGACCCGGAGCGTCAGGAAGCCGAGCTCGAGGACCCGTACGTCCTCCTCTTCGGTTCCAAGATCTCCACCGTCAAGGACGTCCTGCCGCTGCTGGAGAAGGTCATCCAGTCCGGCAAGCCGCTGCTGATCATCGCCGAGGACGTCGAGGGCGAGGCCCTGGCCACCCTCATCGTCAACAAGATGCGTGGCACCTTCAAGTCCGTCGCCGTCAAGGCCCCGGGCTTCGGTGACCGCCGCAAGGCGATCCTGCAGGACATCGCGATCCTGACCGGTGGACAGGTCATCTCCGAGGACGTCGGCCTCAAGCTGGAGAACGCGGACCTTTCCCTGCTGGGCAAGGCGCGCAAGGCCGTCATCACCAAGGACGAGACCACCATCGTCGAGGGTGCGGGCGACGCCGACCAGATCCAGGGTCGCGTCAACCAGATCCGCGCCGAGATCGACAACTCGGACTCGGACTACGACCGCGAGAAGCTCCAGGAGCGTCTGGCGAAGCTGGCCGGCGGCGTGGCCGTCATCAAGGCCGGTGCCGCCACCGAGGTCGAGCTGAAGGAGCGCAAGCACCGCATCGAGGACGCGGTGCGCAACGCCAAGGCCGCCGTCGAAGAGGGCATCGTCGCCGGTGGTGGCGTCGCTCTCATCCAGGCCGCCGAGGCCGCCTTCGCCGGTCTGAAGCTCGAGGGCGACGAGGCCACTGGTGCCAACATCGTCAAGGTCGCCGTCGAGGCGCCGCTCAAGCAGATCGCGATCAACGCCGGCCTCGAAGGCGGCGTCGTGGCGGAGAAGGTCAAGTCCCTCCCGCAGGGTCACGGCCTCAACGCCGCCACCGGTGTCTACGAGGACCTGCTCGCCGCCGGCGTGCCGGACCCCACGAAGGTCACCCGCTCCGCGCTGCAGAACGCCGCTTCCATCGCGGCGCTGTTCCTGACCACCGAAGCCGTCGTGGCGGACAAGCCGGAGAAGGCCTCGGCCGCTCCCGCCGACCCGTCCGGTGGCATGGGCGGCATGGACTTCTGAGTTCGAGCCAGTAGTACCACCGGAAAGCCCGGACGCGCCTCGCGCGTCCGGGCTTTTCCTTTGCCCTGAGTGGCTCGGCTCTGGGCGTGTGTCGCGAAAGCCACTTTCGCGACGTTGGATGTCCCGAAAGTGGCTTTCGCGACATGGTCATGAGCCGATCATCCTCTTTGGACAGTCGCAGCCCGCGAAGCCGTGGTCCTACCGACCACCGTCCACAATGTACTTGCCGCCTTGGCGTCGGCGGTCCTTCTCGTACGGGTCGACGGCGTTCGGCTCCGAAGGCTTCCTCGGCTCGAGGCCCGTCCGGTCGGTTCCGCCCGCCTCCGTGGCCGCGCTTTCCCGTTCCACCGTCTCGGGATTGGGGTCGATCCGGCCCCTGCCCTTGTTGGCGTCCTCCCAAGCGGCGAACAGCCTCTTGAGATCGTCCGAGAGCTCGCCGTCCGTCCTCGCGTAGGCTTCGGCCGCTTTCCTGAGCTGCTCACCGGCGAGAAGGAATCGAGCGCAGCTCGTCCTCATGAACTGTTCGACGGCGTCCCGGATCTCCAACGTCGTGTCGTCGCCCGTGCACGTCTGCTCGTCGCGGCCCGCGAGGTGCCGGTCGGCGCCATCCGCGCCGGCGAGGATCCGCAGTTGTGCCGAATAGCCTTCGGCCGCTTCGAAGCAGGTTTGCGCCACCCGCAGCAGGAAGTGGACCTCGACCCTGATCCCCTTGTACTTCGCGCGGTCGGTCTGGTTCGGCAGCGTGTTCGCGGTGAGGTCGTAGAGCTCGAGGTTGTAGCTGTGCACCCCCGCGATCGCCTTCTGCAGAACCAGCACGTCCGCGCCGAAGTCGGCTTCGAGGCCGGACAACGCGTTGTGCTCGTCTTGGATCGAGGTGGTCAGCTTCTGCAGGATGTCCTGGAGCGACATGGCGTCCTGCTCGACGGTGAGTCCCTTGATGACCCCGCCGACGAAGCCTGCCAGGGTGAGGACTGCGCCGGCCGGGCCGAGGACCTTCCCGCCTGCCTCGTTGACGGTGTTCACGGTCTTGCTGAGTTTCGCCCCCGCGGACAGCAGGCTGCTCACGATCCCGTGGATCGCCTGTGCCCGGTCGACCTTCTCCAGGATCGAGTCCGCGGTGAAGGCCTTGAGGGTGATCTTCTCGTCGAGCTTCTTGGTGGCCCAGTTGAGGCGTTTGACGATGTTGAGCCTGGTCACCTGGATCGTCGTGGCGCGCGTGGAGTACAGGGTGGACAGGCTGGCGAGGATCAGGGACTGGTTCAGCATGGTCGGCGCGATCGAGGCGAAGAACCCGTCCCGGAAGGCCTTGGCGGCGAGCCCGGTCCATTCGATGAACCATTCCTCGTTCTCGCTGGTCGTACCGTCCAGCCATTCGACGTTCCGGACGACCTCGCCCTGTCCGAGCAGCTCGGTCACCCGCCCGTTCTTGTCCTGGAAGCCGAGGTTGCCGGCGACGTTCAGGAACGTGTTGTGGGCGGCCTCCAGCTTCGAGAGATCGGGTCCCTCCAGCTGCGGGACGAACTTGGCGATCTCCTGCCGCCGGTTCCAGGCGAGCCGCTCGATCTGCGCGAGATTCCGTTCGACATGGCACTCGACGTACTTCTGGGTTTGCGGGTTCCAGGCGTCGCAATGGACGTCCTTGTAGTGCCCGTGCATACCGTCCATGACCCAGGTGAGGTATCCGCACGTGTCTTCGCCGTGCGACAGGTGGCCGTACGATTCAGGGGGCCACTGCCAGGCCCAGGGCTCCGGCGAGCACGGGACGGCGGTCGAGAGCTTCGCCATGGCGTCGACGGCGTCTTCCATCCAGCGCTTGGTGAGCGCCTGACAGAAGTCGTCCAACGCGCCTTCGAGCATTCTCTTGTACTCGCTGAGGCTCAGATAGCCGGCCATGGAGGCCCCCGCTTCCCACTCCCTGTGACAAAGTCAGAGGAAGTGTAACGGCGAACGTGCGCTCGTGCGGCCGAACGCCGGAAAGCGAGAGGCCCGGACATCCCCATGTCCGGGCCTCTCGCCTTGTCCCCCTGCCCCCGGCGGATCGCGTTTAGCGGGCTGAACGCGATCCGGTGGACGCCGCGCCCCCTGCGCACGGCGTCCACCCCGATCAGGATTCGCCCGGCTGCTCCGGAGTCAGGAGCCACGCGGCGGCGTAGAGCGGGATCGCGAAACCGGCGGTGAAGAAGACGCCCGCCACGAGGGCGATACGCAGGATCGCGGCGTCGACGCCGAGGTAGGCGGCCCAGCCGCCGGCGACGCCCGCGAGCATCTTGTCGGTGCGGCTGCGGTAGAGCTTCTTGGTGGCCTGGGGGGTGTACACGCTGTTGGTCATGGCTCAATGTTCGCTCCGGAACGACCCCCGGCACATCGGGGAACGGCCCCGACCCGACCCTGGAATCCGACCCTGAGGGGGCCGGAAAACCGGATGTCCGGCGTCGAGCCGCCGGACCACGTCATCGGTCTGAAGCGGTTCGAGCAGTACATCTTCCGCACGCAGCCCGAAGGTGTCCGATCCGGCCCCGGTGACCTCGATCTGACCGTCTACTCGCTGCGCAAGTGGCTGCGGGGCAAGGCGGGGAGGCCGGAGCTGATCGAGAAGTACGGCTTCGACACGAAGTTCGCCATGCACATGGTGCGTCTCGGCGTGCAGGGCGTGGAGCTGTTGGAGACCGGCCGCATCACGTTGCCGGTCCCCGAACCGTGGCTTGGCTGGCTTCGCGATCTGAGGCAGGGAAAGAAAACCCGCGAGGAGGCGCTGGAAGCGGCCGAGTCCCTCGAGCACCGTCTCGACGAGCTGGTGCGCGGGGCGTCGCCGCTGCCGGAGGAACCGGACGCCGGCTGGGCCGACGCTTGGCTCGTGCGGGCTTACCTCAGGGCGTGGAAGATGCCTTGATGACGATCAAAGCGAAAGGCGCTCACGTTCGGGGTCGCGGTGCTGACCGTGCTGGGGATCAGCACGGCCAGTGCCGCGCCCGAAGGACACGGCGCGCAAAGCAGGCTCGACGTCGTTCAGGCCCGCGGCGAGATCCGCGTGTGTTCGACGGGTGACTACCGCCCCTTCACCTATCGCGACGCCGCGGGTGCCTGGAGCGGGATCGACATCGACCTCGCGGGCGACCTCGCGCGCAAGCTCGGCGTCCGGCTCCAGCTGGTCCAGACCACCTGGAAGGCGATCGCCGACGACGTCGGGCGGAAATGCGATCTGGCGATGGGCGGGGTGTCGGTGACCCTCGATCGCGCCAAGAAGGGCTTCTACACCGTTCCCTACCTTCGTGACGGCAAGACGCCGATCACCTTGTGCGAGAACGAAAAGCGCTTCCAGACCCTGGAGCAGATCGATCAGCCAGGGGTACGGGCGATCGTGAATCCCGGCGGTACCAACGAACAGTTCGCGGACGCCAATCTCAAGCGCGCGACCATCGTGCGGCATCCGGACAACAACACGATCTTCGCCGAGATCCTGGCGGGCCGGGCCGATCTGATGATCACCGACGCGACCGAAACCCGTTGGCAGGCAAAGCAGAACCCGCGTCTGTGCGCGGTGCATCCCGACGAGCCGTTCACCTTCTCGGAGAAGGCGTACCTCCTGCCGCGCGACGTCGTGTTCAAGGAGTGGGCCGACCAGTGGCTGCATCTCGCGCTGAACGACGGCACGTACGCGCGGATCGCGAAACCCTGGTTCGGCTGAAACCGGTTTGAACCACTTCCGTTACCCATCCGTATCCCTGGATGTGGGTGAGGGAGGAACCAGACCGGAGGAAACACCGATGATGAACAGCGCCGGGAAACACCGCAAGCGTGCGACGATCGGCATCGCGTCCGTTCTCGGGGTGGCCGCCATCGCCGCGGCGATGTTCGCGATCAGCACTCCGGACGGGCAGGCCGCGGAAAGCTGCCAGGGACTCGACACCGCGCTCCGCAACAACCTGAACTTCATCGCGGGTCAGCAAGCGGATCCGGACGCCTTGGCCGGGGCGCGGATCGCGAACCGGCAGGCCGTCGTCGACCTCATCCAGCAGCGCCGTCAAGCCGCCGGGTGCACCGAAGACGTGCGGGCCGACGGCGGGAAGCAGGCCGCGGGCGAGGCCATGGCGGTCGAGGACGGGATGGCCCCAAAGGAAGAAGCGGCCCCGCAGGAAGAAGCGGTCGCGGGGGATGGCGAAGTCGTCTGCCAGGGCTCCACGGTGACGTTGTCCGGGGAGGGCGGCGCCCCCGCGGCGTCCAGCAGCGAGTTCCCGGCGGGCACCAAGCTGAAGGTGACGAACCTGGACAACGACAAGTCCACGACCGTCGAGGTCACCGGGGTTTCCGGCAGCTGCGCGCTCCTGAACAACGCGGCCTTCGAGCAGGTCCGCGAACCAGGGAAGTTCCTGATCCGCCGCGCCACCATCGAGCGGGTCGGCTGAGACACCCGCACCGGGACGGGGAAGACGCGGACGGTCCGGTGCGGAGGCGGCACGAGTCCTCCTGGTCCCCTCGGCCAGGAGGGCTCGTGGTCGTTTGTATCTCGCTTGTACGCCCTTTCGGGACGCTTCTCGCGAAACGCCGAGAAAGGACATTCGATGAGATTCAGACGAGTGCTCACGGCGGCCGCGACCGCCTTGCTGGGCATGGCCGGGCTGGCGATCACCGCGACGTCGGCCGAGGCCGCGATCGGGCCGCGTCCCAACTTCCAGCTCCCGTTCCCCTGCAACCAGGTGTGGAACGGCGACAACGACAACAGCAGCGCGCACCGGGCCTATGAGATCGACTTCAACCGCGGCGGCTCCGCGGGGGCGGACCTCGGTGACACCGTGGTCGCGGCCGCGGCGGGCAAGGTCGTCATCTCGGCGCACCAGGGTTCGGCGAACGGGTTCGGCAACCTGGTGAAGATCGACCACGGTGGGGGATGGTCGACCTACTACGCGCATCTGAAGGTCCGCTCGGTCGCGCTCAACGCGCAGGTCTCGCAGGGGCAGAAGATCGGCGAGGTCGGCAACACCTCCAAGCCGGGCAACAACATCAGCCCGCACCTGCACTACGAGGTCCGTACGAACGACTCGTCGTGGCCGAGCAACATCAAGCCCGCGTACTTCAACGGCGTGAAGTTCGGCTACCCCAACGCCAACGTGACCTCGAAGAACACCTGCAGCGGCAACGGGAACCCGAACCCGTACGACGCCGTCGAGGTGTGCGGCGACGGCTACAAGGTGATCGACTCGCAGGCGCTCGGCAGCGCGGCGACCACGTACCTGCTGTACAACGCCACGAACAAGAACAACTGCGTCACCACCATCAAGGCCACTTCGGTCGGCACGGGCAGCGCGGTTTCGGCGTTCCTCGAAGTGCAGGGTTCGGCGAGGAAGGCCGACTCCGGCAGCTTCGAGTACTACGCGGGCCCGGTGACCGCGGCCGCCGGCGCGCAATGCGTCCGGTGGGGCGGCTCGGCGGGGTCCGCGAACTACGAATCGCCCTTCGAGCACTGCACCTGACCGCTATGAACGGGCCGTTCCTCGCGAAATTCGCAAGGAACAGCCCGTTCACGGCGTCGGGAGGTGGGCGCGGACGCGGGTGAAGCGGGCTTCCCAGGCCGCCCGGACGTCCGGAGCGGCGGCGTGGTCCGCGAACAGATCGGGAGCGGGAGCCTGAAGCGGCACCGGCAAACGTCCGTCCACAGGGGACAGTGAGTCACCGCAGACGTCCCCCGTCAGCAAGGACATCGTGCCCAGTCCACAGGCGAAGTCCAAAGCAGGCAGTGCGCCCGCGAGCGCCAGCCCGGCGGCGAGCCCGACGCTCGTCTCGACGGCGGACGACACCACGCACGGCAGGCCGCAGGCTTCGGCGACCTCCAGCGCGCGCCGCACCCCGCCCAGCGGCGCGACCTTCAGCACGGCGATGTCGGCCGCCCCCGCGACGGCCACCTTGAGCGGATCCTCGGCCCGGCGGATCGATTCGTCCGCGGCGATCCGCACCCCGACCCGGCGCCGGACGTCGGCCAGCTCGTCGATCGACGGGCAAGGCTGCTCGACGTACTCGAGCCCACCGGCCGCGCGGTCCAGCTCGCCGATGGCCTTGACCGCGGTGTCCACGTCCCAGGCCATGTTCGCGTCGACGCGGACCGCGCCCCGCGGGCCCAGCGCGGCCCGCACCGCCTCCACCCGGGCGCAGTCTTCGGCGAGGCTCACCCGCGGGTCGGCGACCTTCACCTTCGCCGTGCGACAGCCCGAAGCGGACACGAGTTCGTACGCCTTCTCCGCGGACACCACCGGCACGGTCGCGTTCACCTCGACGCTGTCGCGCACCGGCGACGGCCACCCGCGTTCGCTCGCCTCCAGCGCGGACGCGAGCCACGGCGCGCTCTCGGCGTCGGAGTAGTCGGAGAACGGGCAGAATTCGCCCCAGCCCGCATCGCCGCGGATCAGCAGTCCTTCACGGACCGTGATGCCGCGAAACCGCGTGCGCAGGGGGATCGCGTAGACGTCCATCGGCACCGATCATGCCACCGCGGGAATCACGTGCCGTTTCCCTCGGTTCCGGACAGAATGAGCGACGTGGCACTCGACTTTCGCGTGCTGGGGCCCACCGAGGTCACGGCGGACGGGCTGCCGGTGCCCTTGGGCGGCAGCAGGCCGCTCATCGTGCTGGCGGGCCTGTTGCTGCGCGCGAACACGGTGGTGCCGGTCGGGGAACTGGGCCGCTGGCTGTGGCCGGACGACCGGCGGCGGTCCAAAGGGGCGCTGCAGACCTACATCCTGCGGGTCCGCCGCGCGCTCGGCGACGAGGTCACCATCCGCACCGAACAGGGCGGCTACCTGCTCGAACTCGACGAAACCCGGCTCGACCTGGCCCGCTTCCGCGCACACGCCGCGGCCGGAGCGGAGGCCGCGAGGGAGGGCGACCTGCGCGTGGCCGCGGACCGGTTCGCCGCCGCGATCTCCGAATGGCGGGGCCCGGCGCTGCAGAACGTCCACTCCGAAGCGCTGCTTCGGGACGAAGCCGACCAGCTGGGCGAAGAGCGGTTGCGAGTGCGCGAGCAGTGGGCCGACGCGCTCATCGCCCTCGGCGATCACGCCGGTGTCGTCCCCGAGCTGATCAGGCTGTGCCGCGAGAACCCGCTGCGGGAGCGGCTGCACGAACAGCTGATGATCGCGCTCTACCGCTCCGGCAGGCAGGCCGAGGCGCTGAACGTCTACCGCCGGATCAGCGCGGTGCTGGCCGAAGAACTCGGTCTGGACCCCGGCGCGTCGCTGCAGCGTGCCCACCAGGCGATCTTGACCGGCGAAGAGTCCGCCGAGACCACATTGGACACCGAGCTGACGCGGTACCGGCTCGGCGCCGAACCGCTGATCCCGCGTCAGCTTCCCGCGGATCTCCGGGTGTTCTCCGGCCGCAGACGTGACCTCAAGGCGCTGCACGGGCTCGTCCCGGAGGCGCTGGACACCGAACGGTCGACGTCCATCGCCTCGATCGAGGGAATGGGCGGCATCGGCAAGACGACGCTCGCCATCCACTTCGCGCACGAGGTCGGAGACCGCTTCCCCGGCGGGCAGGTGTACCTCAACCTGCGCGGCTACGGTCCCGGCGAGCCGGTCGAAGCCGCCGCCGCGCTCGAAACCATGCTCGTCTCCGTCGGTGTCCCCGCCGACCGGATCCCCGCCGACGTCGACGGGCGCGCGGCCACCTGGCGCACCTACAGCGCCGGCCGCCGGATGCTGATCCTGCTCGACAACGCGGGGAGCACCGAGCAGCTCCGGCCGCTGCTGCCCGGCCCCGGCTGCCTGGTGCTGGTGACCAGCCGATGGCAGCTGCAGGCGCTCGTCGCGACCCACGGCGCGCGGCGCGTCGCGCTGGAGGAACTGCCGGACGACGACGCGATCGCCCTCCTCGCGTCGACGATCGGGCGGGATCGGGTCGCCGAGGATCCCGAGGCCACCGAACGGTTCGTCCGGTACTGCGGCGGGCTGCCGCTGGCCATCCGGATCCTCGCGGTGCGGGCGGCGCAGTTCCCGGATCTCGCGCTGGGGGAGTTCGTCCGGCTGCTGGAAGCCGAACAGGACAGGCTGGGTTCGTTCGACCTCGCCGACGGCGACGAGACGAACATCCGGGCCGTCTTCTCCTACTCGTACCGGGCGCTCGACGAGCGGGCCGCGCGGATGCTGCGGCTGCTCGGCCTGCCCACCGGCGGCGACTTCAGCGTGCCCACGGCCGCGGCGGTGGCCGGCGTCGACCTCGCCGTCGCCCACGAGGACCTGGCGAAGCTCGCTTCCGCGCATCTGATCGCGCGGTCCAAGCCGGGCCGGTACCAGTTCCACGACCTTATCCGCGCGTATGCGGCCGAGCTCTCGGCAAAAATCGACGGACCCGAGGCGCGGGCGGCCGTATTGGACAGGCTGCTCCACGCGTCGCTCGCGTCCGCGCTGAACGCGTCGAGGCTTTTGCGTTCGGACCGGCACTACCGGCTCGTCGAGCCGGAGCGGTTCGACGGCGCCGGGCTGAAGTTCGGGCAGTACGACCAGGCGCTCGATTGGTTCGACGAGGAGGCCGGGAACCTCATCGCCGCGGTGAACATCGCGTACCGGGAGCGGCGGCACCGGGAATGCTGGCAGCTGGCGTGGCTCCTGCAGTCGTACTTCATCGTGCGGGCCAGGCTGGAGGACTGGCGTTCGGTGTTCGGCGTCGCGCTCCGTGCCGCCCGCGACCTCGGGGACCGCTCCGGCGAGGCCGCCGTCCTCAGCGGACTCGGCGTGGCCTGCGGGGTCGCCCGCCAATACGAGGACAGCATCGCCTACCTGAAACAGGTCGTCGAGCTGCAGCGGCAAGTCGGGGATCGGCAGGGAGAGGCGCGGGCTCTCTACAACCTCACGCTGGCCAGCCAGGACCCCGACACGGGCTGGGACTACGGGACGCGCGCGTTGCGGCTCATCCGCGAGAGCAAGGTCGGCGCCGGCATGGAGGCCAGCGCCTTGCAGGCCCTCGGCGACATCTGCGCCCAGGCCGGCCGCTTCGAGCAGGCACTCGACTTCGCCGACCAGGCCCTGGCGCTGGAGGCGCACGCGCTCCCCGACGAAGCCCGCTTCACCTTGCACACCAAGGGAACCGCCCTGGTCGGGCTCGGCCGCGGCGACGAGGGCATCACCTGCATGCGACGCGCCGTCGAGATGTTCTTCGCCCACGGCGAGCTCTACGAGGCGGCCGACGTGCTGGCCCAGCTCGGCTCGATCCATCTGCGGCTCGGCGATCCTTGTTCGGCGCGTGAGTGCTGGCTGCGTTCGGTGCGGGTGCTGACCGAGCTCGCGCATCCCGACGCCGAGGACGTCCGCACGAAGCTGGCGTCGCTCGTCGGCGAAACCGTCAAAGCTGAGTGAGGCACGGGCGCCCGGCGTGCCGACCCCCAGGCACAGCACGCGAGTACGCCCGTGACCTCACGTGCCACTGAACAGGACGCCGCTCACTGCGCGCTGACTGTGCAGCGTGCGCGGGTCAAGCCAAGAGTTCCGCGAGGGTGATCGCGTTCTTCGGCGCCTCGACCTTGACGTCGTTGTCGAAGTAGACGTACGTGTCGCGACCCCAGCCCTTGATCTTCCGTGCCCACTTCTTCAAGGCCTTGTCGCTGTACCCGCTGACGTACAGCTCCTCGTCGCCGTGCAGGCGGACGTACGCGAACTCGTCGCTCGTCATCTCCTCGATGAACGGGAACTTGCCCGCGGTGTCGGCGACCACCAGAGCGATGTCGTGTTTCCGGAACAGCTCAAGGCTTTCTGGCTCGGCGAAGCTCGGATGCCGTACCTCGACGGCGTGCCGGAGCTTTCGGCGAGGGCTCGGATCGGTGTGCGGTTCGGCCTTCAGCTTGTCGTCGTGTTCCTTCGCGAGCTTGGCGGCGGCGTGGCTGGTGCGCGGCAGCAGCTTGAAGAACGCTTCGACGCGCTCGGCGTCGAACGCCAGCCGCGGCGGCAGCTGCCAGAGGATCGGCCCCAGCTTCCGTCCCAGCGCCAGCACGCCGGAAGCGAAGAAGTTCGCCAGCGGTGTCTCGACGTCGCGCAGTTGCTTCAGATGCGTGATGAAGCGGCCGCCTTTGACGGCGAAGACGAAGTCGTCCGGTGTCTGCTCGGCCCACGCGCGGTACCGCTCGGGACGCTGCAGTGAGTAGAACGAGCCGTTGATCTCGGCCGTGTTCATCCGGGACGACAGGTATTCCAGCTCACGCCGCTGCACCAGGCCGCGGGGGTAGAACTCCCCGCGCCACGGTGGGTAGCGCCAGCCCGAAGTGCCGATCCTCAGCTCCGCGACGTCGATCACCGCCTTCCCGTGCCGCCCTGATTCCCCCTCTCTTCTCGGGATAAACGCCCGCTCATGCCCACGAGAACCGCCAGCGGCGGGTCTGGACCAGGCTGGAGGCGAACTCGCGCAGGTTGCCCGGCTGACCGGCGAACGACGGCAGGCAGAACGACCGGTGCTCGGCGGCGACCGTGAGCGCACGGCCCTGCGTCCGCGGCGGCGCGGCCACCGACAGCTCCATCGAATCGAAGCCCAGCACCGTGAGCGTCGCGCCGAAGCGGTCTTCCCAGCTGCGCAGGACGGCGGACAGCTCGTGGACCTGGTCGGTCGCCTTGATCATGCCCGTCCAGCCGAGGATCGCCGGGATGTCGGCGGGCCGCTCGGTCTGCACCAGCGCCAGCCGATGCTGCCCGCGCGCGGCCAGGATCGACCCGGTGTTACCCGCTTCGGCCAGCGGATCCGCCCGGCGCGCCGGGCGACGGGCGAGGCCGGGGAACTTCGCGCCGAACGGGCGCAGGCAGGCGCCGTCGCAGCACGAGGTGTCCCACCAGCGGGCCAGCACCTCGGCCGGATCCACCGAGGCGATCCGGTGATCGGCGGGGGCGAGCCTGCCGCGGTCGTCGATCCAGTCCTCGCCGTTGGCCGCGAAACGCTGGTCGTGCGGGATCAGCACCGGCCACAGCCCGGACCGATCGAACTCGGCGACGCAGCCGGTGTAGCGCTCCGGCCTGGCCAACGGCAGGTCGGAAACCCAGATCCGGCCGTGCCACCGGCCGGGCGGCAGGGTCTGGACGGGCGGTGTACCCGGTCGGAACGGTGCGATGGTCATCGGCTTCCCCTCGAACTGGTGTTCGGTCAACTCTACCGAACACTAGTTCGAAGCACCGACAGTTTTCGATACCCCGTTTGCGGGATCTCACGGCGGTCGCCTCAGGTGCCCCGGGAGTCACAGTGGCCACAGGGAAGACTGTCCACAGTGGACCTGGCGGTGGCGTGGTGGGTCACCGTGGTCGTGAGTGGCGATTCGGGTCAGAGCCAAGGGTGTCTTAGGTGCCACTGTTTGTGGCGGCTAGGTGGTCGCGATCCGTGAAGGCCTCCTTCCCTACTCTGAAGGTAGGGAAGGAGGCCTTCACGGACTCCACGATCGCCACCTCGGCCTCAGTGACATCAGCAGGCCCAGCAGTCACAGCGGTCGCGCGTGAAGGCCCCCTTCCCTCGGCTCAGCCGAGGAAACTCGACCTTCACACCTTCATGTACAGCAGGGAGAGCAAGCGCGGCGGCGGCCGGTGGGGCACGTTGGTGGTGGGGGGGGGGGGGGGGGGGTTTTGCCGAACCCCCCCACAACACCCCCCCCCCCCCGCCCCGCCGCAACAACGAGCGGCGCGCGCCGAGCGCGGCCCCCCCCG
>NZ_JBIWKX010000058.1:0-48767 GCF_044765885.1 Amycolatopsis sp. NPDC102389 | reverse complement strand
GCGGCGTCATTTGTGTGTTATTCCGCGCCGGGGCGGCGGGGCGCGGGGGGGGGGGGGGGGGCGGCGCGGTTCACCCCCCCCCCCCCCCCCCCCCCCCCCCACCCGCACCGACCACGCCACGTTTGACTTACCCCTCAATAACCGCCCTTACCACTCACGAGACCTGACCTCGGATCTCGTTCAGGTAGTTGTAGATCGTGTACCGCGTGACGTCGAGTTCCCCGGCGAGGTGGTCCACCGAGTCCTTGATGAGGAAGAACCCCGCCTCGTCCAGTTCCCGGACCACGGCCGCCTTGTGCCGTTTCTTCATCAGGTCCACCGGAATCCCGGCCTTCGCCACCGCGCGCCCGACCAGGAACCGCTGCAGGCTGTCGACGTCGGGCGGGAACGTCTCGGGTTCGTGCCCGTTGGCCTTCGGCGCACCGTCGGACAGCCGGTTGACGCACAGGCACCCGATCGCGACCCCGTCGGCGTCCCGCAGGAACAGCGTCGACGAGCGGATCGCGCGCCCGTCGGGGCCGTGGGTCTCGTAGTTCGTCAGATCCTGCGTGGTGCCCCGGCGGACGAGCCCCAGCAGCAGATCCGTCATCGGCCCGCCGACCGTCCGGCCGGTGAGGTCACCCGCGATGGCGACGATCGAGTCCGGCAGCCTGCTCAGATCGTGCAGCAGGACTTCGTTGCCCGGCCCCAGCATCGCCGCGAGCGCGTGCACCGCCGGGACGAGCGCGGTGAGCAGATCCCCCGACGCCACTCCGGCCGCGGGAACGCCGGGGACCACCGTGGCCGGCTTCTTCAGCCGGTCCAACGCCGAACGCACCTGTTCCGCCGCGCTCGCCGGAGTGGACGCGTGCGGCGACAGCCGGACGTGTTCCGGCCGCACGGTCGCGGCGATCCCGGCGTTCGCCAGCGCGGCACCGACCTGTTCGGCAGCGTGTCCCGCCACGGTGAAGGCGAGGATCCCGGCCCGCCGGTCGACGGCCGAAACCACTTCTCCGCCAACGGATTTCACGACCTCTTCGAGTTCGCCGACGCGTTCGGCGATCCGGCACGCGATGGCTCCGACGCCCGCTTCCTCGACCAGTTCCAGCGCGGCGGCGAACGCACCGGAGGTGATCGGGCTCAGGTTCGAGATCGACCACGCCGCCGCGGTGTCGTCGGCCGGATGGATCTCGTCGTCGAACAGGCCCGGATCGCGGGCGCCGGTCCAGCCGGAGAGGATCGGTTCCATCCGCTCCAGCGCGCGGTCGGACAGCACGGCGAAGCCGGTTCCCCAGCCCGCCCGCAGCCACTTCTGCCCGCCGACGACGAGCACGTCCGCGACCTCCCACGGCGCCTCGGTCACCCCGAAACCCTGGATCCCGTCGACCACGAGCAGCCTGTCCCCTGCCACTTCCCGGATGGCCGCCAGATCGGCGCGGTACCCGGTGCGGAAGTCGACCGCGCTCACGCTCACCAGCGATGTTTCCGGTGTCAGCGCCGCCTTGACCGCGTCCGCGGTGACGTTGCCCAGCGGCAGCCGCCGCACGGTCAGCCGCCCCGCCTGTTCCGCGCGCGCCCACGGGTAGGTGTTGGCCGGGAACTCCGCCGAAGACACCAGCGCCTCACCGCCGGGCGCGTTGAACGCCGCCTGGAACAACCCGAGACTGGTGTGCGGCAACAGGACCGTGTGGTCGGTGTCGCTGCCGGACAGCCGTGCGGCGGCGGCCTTGGCCCTGGTCTCCTGCCGCATCAGGTCATCCACAGTGGACGGACCGGCCTTGGTCGAGGCGTCGAGCAGGCTCGCCGTCGTGTCGAGCACGGCGTGCGACGGCGGGCCGAACCGCGCGAAGTCGAGGTACCCGGCCGGTTCGTCGAACTGCAGCAGGTACCGCGGCGAGATCCGCGTCATGCGAGGACCCTGGCCAGGAACTGCCGGGTCCGCTCGTGCTTCGGAGCGCTCAGGATCTCCCCCGGCGGGCCGGTCTCGACGACCATGCCGTCGGCCATGAACACCACCTCGTCCGCGGCCTCGGCCGCGAACCCCATCTCGTGCGTCACCACGACCATCGTCATCCCCTCCGCGGCCAACGTACCCATCACCGCCAGCACCTCGCCCACGAGCTCCGGATCGAGCGCCGACGTCGGCTCGTCGAACAGCATCAGCTTCGGTTTCATCGCGAGCGACCGGGCGATCGCGACCCGCTGCTGCTGCCCGCCCGACAGTTGCGCCGGGTACGCGTCGGCGCGGTGCGCGAGGCCGACCCTGTCGAGCAGATCGAGCGCCTGCGCCCTGGCTTCCTCCATCGGGACGCCGAGCACCCGCACCGGCCCCTCGACGACGTTCTGCAGCGCCGTCCGGTGGCCGAACAGGTTGAACCGCTGGAACACCATGCCGATGTCACGCCGCTGCCGGGCGACCTCGCGTTCCTTGAGCTCGTACAGTTTTCCGTTGCGCAGCCGGAATCCGATCGGTTCGCCGTCGACCCAGACCTGCCCGGCGTCGATCGTCTCCAGATGGTTGACGCAGCGCAGGAAGGTGCTCTTCCCCGCGCCGGACGGGCCGAGCAGGCAGACCACCTGTCCTTTGTGGACTTCCAGGTCGATCCCGCCGAGCACCTCGGTGTGCCCGTAGCTCTTGCGGACGCCGACGGCTTTGAGCAGTGGCTCAGACACGTTCACTCCTCACCAGTGGCGCGGTGCGCAACGCCTTGGCGGCACGGGAGAACGGGCTCCGTGACCGGTCTTCGGAATCGAAGGCGCGCTCGAGATAGTGCTGCCCGACGCCGGCGACGGTCACCACGACCATGTACCAGACGGCGGCGGCCAGCAGTGTCTCCATCACCAGCAGGTTGTTGGACGAGATGTTGTTGGCGGCGTGGATCAGTTCGGTCACGCCGATCACCGACGCCATCGACGTTCCCTTGAGCATGTTGATGAAGTCGTTGCCGGTCGGCGGGATGATCACCCGCATCGCCTGCGGCAGCACCACGCGGCGCAGTGTCGCGCCCGGCGACATCCCGATCGACTTCGCCGCCTCGGTCTGTCCACTGTCGACACTGTTCAGCCCGGCGCGGACGATCTCCGCCATGTACGCGCTTTCGTTGAGCGCCAAGCCGAGCAGCGCGGCGGTGAACGCGGTGATCAGCACGTTGGTCTGTTCGTGCAGCAGGTGGCCGCCGAAGGGCAGCGGGATCGAGATGAACTCGAAGACCAGCGCCAGGTTGTACCAGATCAGGATCTGCAAGAGCACCGGAAGCCCGCGGAACAGCCAGATGTAGCCCGCCGCGAACCAGCGCGCCACCGGATTCGCCGAGCGGCGCAGCAGGGCGATCACGATCCCGATGACGATCGCCGATCCCTGCGCGATCACCGCGAGCAGCACGGTGTTGAGCAGGCCGACCGCCATCACGCGGTACCACAGGAACTCCGGCACGGAATCCCACTGGATCTGCGCGTTCCCGAGCGCGATCCCGAGCAGGATCAGCAGCGCGAGGATGACGACGGCGCTGACCCACCGGCCCCAGTGTTTCAGCCGGACGATCGGCAGCGGCTCAACTTCCGCCATTGAGCTTCGCCTCCTTGAGCGCGCCCTGCTCGACGCCCCATGCCTGGAGGATCTTGCCGTAGCCGCCGTCGGCGATCAGGGACTGCAGCGCCTTCTGGATCGACTCGGCGAGCGGCTTGTTCTCCTTGTTGACGCCGATCCCGTACGGCCCGCCGTTGATCGGCTCACCGGGGACGACCTCGAAGAACTTGCCCTCTCCCGCGGTCCGCGAGATGTAGACCGCGCTGGGCAGGTCGTTCAGGATGGCGGCGACCCGGCCGGTGCGGAGCTGGTTCTGGTTCTGGGTGTCGGAATCGGTCGCGGTCACGGTCAGCGCGGGCTTACCGGCCTGCGTGCATTTGCCGTTCTGCTCTTCGGCGAACTTCTGGTGGCTCGTCCCCTGCACCACCGCGACGTTCTTGCCGCACAACGTGTCCGGGCCGGCGATCTGATCGGGATTGCCCTTGCGGACCATGATCGTGATACCGGACGAGAAGTAGTCGACGAAATCGATCTGCGCCTGCCGGGCCTTCGTGTCGTTCATCGCGGCCATCGTGAGATCGACGCGGCCGGACTGGAGGCTCGTGATCAGCGAACCGAACGCCATGTCCTGGTGGTGCACGGTGACGCCCAGCTTCTTGCCGATGGCCTTGGCGAGGTCGACCTCGTAGCCGATCGGGGTCTTGCCGTCGGCGGCGTAGAAGTTGTTGGGCGCGGACTGCAGATTCGAGGCCAGGTGCAGCATCCCGGCCTGCGTGTACTTCGCGGGCAGGGTGCCGGCGACGGCGGCGTCCTTCTGGACGGACTCGATCAGCGCGGTCGTGTCCGGGATCGCGGCGGGCGCGCCCTGGGCCGCGGGTTCCTGGCCGCCGGCGCCGTCGGGCCCGCCTCCGCAGGCGGCGGTGACGAGCGCGGCCAGGCCGGTGAGCACGGCCAAGCGCCAGGTTCGGTTCAGGGTGAGCGGCGTCGACGGCATGACGGACCTCCACGGTGCCTTGGGTGGTCGCCGACGCTACAACTGGCTGTTGAAGTGGTCAACTCACAGTTGAAATCCTGTCCGGTGGATGTCCGTTTCGCGCCTGAAGGCCCCCTTCCCTCGACTGAGCCGAGGGAAGGGGGCCTTCACGCGAGTGGGATCAGACCGCGATGTAGTTCCCCGAGAGGATGATCAGGACCTGCACGGTGATGCCGGTGCCGTAGTAGTCGGTGGCACTCGGCGACCAGGTCGTGACGCGGGTCCACAGCTTGTCCAGCCACGCCTGGCTGCCCGGATCGTTCATCGCCGCGATGGCGAACGACGCGGTGAAGCAGGGGTGCTCACCCGACTCGCCCGAGATCTTGGAGCCCGACAGCGTGTAACCCTGGTTGATCTTGGCGGGGTCGCCACCGGTGGCCTGCTGGATCCAGGTGTTCATCTTCCGCACCTGCCCCTGCGCCGGGCTGCCCGACACGGTGACGCCGTCGACGCCGAGGCGCCACGGGTCACGGCAGGCGTTCCAGCTGAAGTGCTGCGGGTGGTCCTCCATGTAGTCCGACGGCGCGGGCTTCGGCGTGGCGTTGGTGCCGACGACGAAGTCCGGGATCAGGCCGGTCTTCGGCGCGTACTTGTCCTGCAGCTGCGTGACGGCCTTCTCCTGCCGGGCACGCACCTGCCCCCAGAACGAATCCCCAGTGGCCTTCTCGAACGCGCGAAGGTGCCCCGGCATCCAGTCCGAGGAGCGCGAGCCGTTGATGTACTTACCGCTGTCGGCCCAGTCCGCCAGCCGCATGAACTTGGTGTCCGGGTTGACCTCGCTGCGCTTGATCGCCTTGATGATCCGCAGCGCCTCGGCCTTGTAGTTGACCGAACCCCCACTGCCCCAGACCTTGTCGGCGATGAGCAGGCCGTAGGCGATCTCGAGATCACCGTCGGTCGCCGAGTCGCCGCCGTTGACGCTCTTGCAGTTCGGATCCTGCTCGGCGGCGTGCAGGTCCTTGTCGATCACGGACGGGTGCGCCTTCACGAACTTGAGGATGCCGTCGAAGACCGTGCGCGCCTGCGGGTCCTTGGCGCCCATCATGGCCGCGATGGTCATGCCGTAGCCCTGGCCCTCGGCCACGAAGGCGTGGTCGGCGTCCGGCGCCTTGACCGCGTAGGTGCCCGTGCCGCACTTGGTGGTCAGGAAGTTCTTCTTCCAGAAGTCGTAGTACTTGGCCAGCGCCGCGTCCTGCGCCGACTGGCTCACCGAGGGGCGCAGGACTCCGGGCAGGTAAGGGGTCCCCTGAGTGCTCGCCGCGGTGGCGGGGGCGGTCGTGGCGACCAGCCCGGCGGTCAGCGCGGCCGCGGCCAGCACTGTCCGAACGGTCTTTCTCATGGCTCCTCCGGAAACGTCGTTGGTGGCGGCGGCGCGTTCCGAGAGTGACATCCGGATGAGCCAAAAACAAGAGAGTTAAGAAAGTTTCCTTACTATTACCTCAAATGACGCTTACGTGAACGGTGCCCTAGCGTTGAGCCCATGAAGATCGACCTGAGCGAACGCGGCGAATCCTTCCGGGACTTCTGGACCGAACGGCATCTCGCCACCCTGACCACCGTCCGCCCGGACGGGACCCCGCACGTCGTCGCGGTCGGGGTCACGGTGGACTTCGAGGCCGGGATCGCCAGGGTGATCACGTTCCGCTCGTCGAAGAAGGCCCGCCTGGTCAAAGAAGCGGGCGAAAAGGGCATTCCGGTCGCCGCCTGTCAGATCGACGGACCCCGGTGGTCCACTTTGGAGGGACGCGCGGTGCTGCGCGAAGAGCCGGAGGCCGTGCGCGACGCCGAGAACCGCTACGCCGCGCGCTACCGGCAGCCCAAGCCGAACCCGGAACGGGTGGTCATCGAGATCACCGTGACCCGGGTCCTGGGCAACGCCTAGGAGCCCCCTCATCTCACGCGACGAAGGACGCTTTCACCGCGTCACACGCGGTGAAAGTCCCCTTCAGCCCCCGCTAGCCCGCCAGCACCAGCCGGGTGTATTCGTCGAGGATCTCGCCGAGATCGGTGAATCCGCCCGCCGAGGCCACCTGCTGGTAGCCCACCAGCATCGCCAGTCCGAGCGAGGTCACCACCTCCGCGCGACGCCGGTCGGGGATCAGCTCGGCCACCACCCTCCCGACCGTCTTGACCCGGGCGTCGTCGACCCGTTTCTGCGCCACGCGAACGGTTTCGTCGTTCGCCGCCCAGGCGCGGATGGCCGCCTCGGCACGATGCGGGAGCCCGCGCGTCAGGCTCATCAGCGCGGCGAAGTCCGCCTCGGGGCCGCCGGAACCGAAGTCCAGTTCCCGCAGGATCCGCACCTGCCGCTGTGCCCAGAATTCGAGCAGCGCGCCGACGAATCCGGGCCAGCCGCCGAAATGGTGGTAGAAGGAGCCGCTCGTGACACCGAGGCGTCTGCCGAGCGCGCCGATGTTGAGCCCGGCGAACCCGGACTCGGCGAGGATCTCCAACGCCGCGTCGAAGTACTTCTCGCGGCTGACAGTCGACGGCATCAGACCGCGCGCTCCCGCCCCTCCCAATACGGGCGCCGCAGGGTGCGTTTGAGGATCTTGCCGGTCGCGTTGCGCGGCAACGCTTCCACGATCTCGACCGTACGCGGGCATTTGTAGTGCGCCAGGCGTTCCCGGCAGTACTCGACGAGTTCTTCGACGTCGACCCGCTCTCCCGGGGCGGGCGCGACCACGGCCTTGATCTGTTCTCCCCAGCGATCGTCGGGGACCCCGATCACGGCGACCTCGCCGACCGCGGGATGCTCCGCGATGACCCGCTCCACCTCGGGCGAGTAGACGTTCTCGCCACCGGTGATGATCATGTCCTTCACGCGGTCTTCGATGAAGACGAAACCGCCGTCGTCGACCCTGCCGACGTCTCCGCTGCGGACCCAGCCGTCGACGATCGTCTCGGCGGTCGCCTCGGGTTTGCCCAGATAACCCGCCATCGCCTGATCGGTGCGGAACCACAGCTCGCCAGGGGTTCCCGGTTCGGCGTCTTCGAGGGTCGCCGGATCGACGACCCGCATCCCCACCGCGGGCAGCACCGTGCCCGCCGACGCCAGCCGCTCCGGACGGGCGGTGTCGCGATGTGCCTCCGGATCGAGCGTCGTCACCACTCCCGACAGTTCGGTCATGCCGTAGACCTGCACGAACCGAGTGTCCGGCCAGGCCGCGAGCGCCTTGCGCAGCAACGGGAGCGGCATCGGCGAAGCGCCATAGCCCAGGTACTTCAACCGCGTGAACGCGGCGACGGCCCGCTCCCCCGCCTGCATGATCCCGGCGACCACGGCGGGCACCAGGAACGCGTGCGTGACGCCTTCGGCCAGCGCGCCCAGCAGCGACTTGCCGTCGGGTTCGCGGGTCATCGTCGTCGGCTGCCCGTAATGGAAACCGATGATCGCGTAGCAACTCCCGCCGACGTGGAACAGCGGCATCGCGACCAGGTTGCGGTCGCCGTCGCCCATCGGGAACCGGGCGCCGGCGTTGCGGCTGTGCGCCAACAGGTTCCGGTGCGTCAGGACGGCGCCCTTGGGGAAACCCGTGGTACCGCTGGTGTAGATGATCAGCGCGCCGTCGTGCTCGTTGACGTCGGACGACAGTTCGGCGGGCGTCGCCTCGGCCAGGAAGTCCTCGTACTGGTCGTCTTCTCCCCCGACGACGATCACGCGCTCGACGGACGGCAGCCGATCGCGCAGCGCCTCGACGGCGGCCAGTGATTCCGGACCGGCGAAGACGATCCGCGCGCCACTGTCGCCGAGAACGTACGCCAGTTCCTCCGGGGCGAGGCGCCAGTTGACGACCGCGTTCGCCGCCCCGAGCGAGGACGCGCCGAAGGTCACCTCCAGGCAGGCGGGCGTGTTCTTGTCGACGAAGGCGACCCTGTCCCCTCTGCCGAGCCCGGCGGCCGCGAGCGCGCCGGTGACGCGCCTCGCCCGCTCGTCGAGCTCGGCCCAGGTGAGCCGCCGCCCTGCGAACGAGAGGGCCTCCTGATCGGGGATCGTCTTCGCCCAATGCGCGAAAAGTTCACCGAGAAGCCGCACATCCGGACGCGCGTCGTCGGGCATGCCGGACCCCTTTCGCCTGGTCAGAGTCACCATAGAGTGCTCTATGGTGACTCGCCGACCGGCAGGCGTCAAGCCACGAACAGGTTGAGCAGGCCTTCGACCGAACGCACGATCACCCGGGCCGCGGCGCGTTCGGCGTGCGCGGCGTCGGCTCGTTCCGCCTCGTGCCGCCAGCGGACGAGCGCGCTTTCGGCCCCCGCGTGGATCTCGGCCGGGTCCGCGTCGGGTTCGAGACCGAGCCGCTCCGTGGGCGCGAGCCCCTGCGCGCCGAGCAGCCGGACGGCCTCCTCGGCGGCGTCCCCGGACAACGCCGTGCGGCCGCCGCGGATACCCGCGATGAGCCGCAGTTCCCGGAAGTCGTGCGCGGCCGCGGCGAAGCGTTCCACGCGCGCGGCCAGCCGATCACCGTGCGGACGCGGCTCGGCCGCGAGCAGGCCCTCGATCCGCAACACCGCCGTACGCGCCTTCAACGCTTCGGCCCTCGCGACGAAGGACCCCGCGAGCGCGTCCCTCAGATCGCCGAGGCCGCTGCGGTGCACGAGCTCCGCCGAGAGTTTCAGCCTGCTCTCGCAGCCGGTGCGGATCAGGGTGATCGCCAGCCGGACGCCGTAGAGCCCGAACCGCGACACCAGGTGTTTGCGCGATTCCGCCGGGACCCGCACCGGAAACGGATCGTCCACAAAGGAATCCACGGACAGGAGATACCGCTCCAGTTCCGGCCGGGAGACCGACGCCAGCGCGCGCAGCACCTCGAATTCGTCGTCCCGCAGCGCGCGTCCCGCGTAGCCCAGTTGCCCGGCGACCGCGATGACTCCTTGGAACCCCGCGCAATCCGGGTCCTCGCGCCAAGCCCGCCTCGCTAGCTGTTTCGCGGTGAGCAAGGCATCGATCCGGCCCGCGCCGACCTCGTCCGCCCTGCCGAGCACGAGTACGGAGTTCACCGCCGTCTGCCGCGCGAACGCCGAACCACCCACCGGCCGGGTGCCGGCGAGCTCGTCGGGTTCGAGATGGCGCACCAGGCGCACCGTCGCGTCGACGTGCTCGGCGGGCGCCGGAGTGTCGAACAGATCGATCTCCCGCAAGGCCCGCGTCGGCCATTCCGCCAGCGCGGAGACCAAAGTGGACTTTCCGGTCCCCGGCGTGCCGATGAACCCGACGCGCAGCGGTTCTTCCAGTCGCTCCAGGCATTCCCGCAGCATCGCCACCGCGTGCGGGCGGTCGCGGTAGTGCGCCGCCGCGTCGTTCAGCAGCTCCCGGACGTCGAGGGCGGTCACGCCGAAAGCTCCCGGATATCACGGGCGGTCGCGCCCAAAGCTCCCGCCTTCCGGTGCAGGGCGGCCAGCCGGTCGATCTCCTTCTTGACCCGCTGGGTACGCCGGTCCCGGTCGGCGGAGCCGGCGATGATCAGTTCCCGTTGGCGCGTCAGCTCTTCCGAAAGCTGGTCGGACACCGCGGCGAAATGGTCGCGCAGGCGCCGCTGCACCTGACGGACCTCGTCCTTGATCTCCTTGCTGAACCGGATGAAGACGTCGTCGACATGGCGCTGCGCCGCGGCCTTCGCCAGCGCTTGGCGGCGCTGCAACCGCATCCCGCCTTCGTCGCGCACGCTCTTGGTGGCGAACGCGACACCGGCGCCGAGCGACACCGGGTTGATCAGCGGCAGCCCGGCGAGACTGGTGACCAGGCCGAACATCAGCACGCCGCCGTAGGAACCGCGCAAACCGGTGAAGAGTTTCTGCCCGATCTTGAACCGCTCGATCTTGGGCGTGCCGACCTCGGGGATCGAGTCCACTCCGGACCCGGTCAGCGGCAGATCCGGGGCCTGGCCGTAATGCGGCCCGAAGGTCGAGGCGACCGCTTGCGCGATCCACTCCGACCGGTCGGACACCCAGTTGTAGTTCGTCTCGACGGCCTCGGCGAGGCTCTCTTCCAGCCAGGTCTGGAAATCCGGCCAGATCTGCACCGGGTCGCCTTCGTCGAAGGTGCGGTCGACATGCCGCACGATCACCCGGGTCCGCTCACGCAGGTCGTATTCGGCGTCGGAGATCAGATCGGTGATCTCGTCCGACAACATGTTCTGCCAGCGGACGTTCTGCCGCCGCAGCTCCTCGGTGCGCCGTTGTGCCTGGTGCAGCAGGGTGACCTGGTCGATGCCGTTGTCCTGCGAGACGGCGTTCAGCCGGGTCTGCAGCGTCTCGACCAGTTCGACCGCCGCCGCGCGCACGCTCACCGCGGCGGCGAGCGCGCGGGTGCGCTCGATCGGGCGCGCGGCCTGTTCTCCCACCCAGTTCAGGAGTTCCGGGAAACCGGACCGTCCGTTGAGGCCGGCGTCACCGGCCTTCGCGGCGGCTTGCCGCACGGTCGCGGACACGGGGAAGACGTCGGCGACGACACCGGTCTCCGACAGCGCGGCGCGATTGCGGGCGGCGAGTTCCCGCCAGTCCGGGCTCACGTCGATCTTGGTCAGCGCCAGCACCAACGCCGGGCACCAGGTCCGGATATGCCTCGCCAGCGCGAGTTCGGCGGGCTGGAGTTCCTGCGTGGCGTCGGAGACGAGGATCACCGCGTGCGCGTCGGCGAGGACGTCGAGGGTGGCCGCCGTGCGCGGGGACCGGGGATCCCCGATCGCCGGGGTGTCCACCAGCACCAGCCCCGTACCGAGAAGTTCGCGCGGCAGGCCGACTTCCACCCGGCGCAGCGAACCGGGCGGCCGGACCTCGAGTTCCTTCGCGAGGTCGCCGACCGGCACGTTCTCCCTGCCGTGCCCGACCAGGACGGCGGCGGGATCGGCGGCGTACCCGATCTCCGTGGGAACGGCGGGCGTACTCGCGTCCCCGACCGCGCAGACCGGCGCGTTCAGCAGCGCGTTGAGCAGGTAACCCTTGCCCTGCTTGGGAAAACCGACCACCGCGATCCGGGTGCCCGGCGCCTGCTGGTCACGTCTGCGCCGGAGGCGTTCGGCCAGGTCGGCGCGACCGTGGGCGGCACAGGCGTCCAAGGTCTCGTTGAGCACGTCGAGCCAGGCGGGGGCTGTCACGGGGATGCAGTGTTCCCTTAACCAAGCGCGGAATCAATGTGGCATAGGCCAACACCGGCGTGCGGGCCCCGCGACCTGGTGCGGTCGCGGGGCCCTGGCACAGATATGAAAGAGGTTCAGGTCAGCCGATGTGGATGTCGTTGCCCGAACCGATGTCGCCGGCGCCGATGTTGACGTCGCCGATGTTGCCGATGTTGTGGCCGATGTTGTTGCCGACCTCGGAAACCGTGTCGTGGACCTCGGTGACGCCCGCGTGGTTCGCGACGTTGGCGACCTCGTTGGCCACGTTGCCCGCCACGTCGCCGTTGTTGTGGGCGATGTTGTTGGCGACGTCACCGTTGCCGTAGTTGTTCGCGATCTCGTGCACCTTGGTGGTGACGTCCGCGACGCCCGTCTGCCCGATGACGCTGGTCAGGTCGCCGACCTCGGAGAGGAAGTTCGGGGCGTCGCCCGCGACACCGTCGGCACGCGGCAGGTCGCTGGTCAGGTCGCCGACGGCCGGAACCGAGTCGACGGCCGGGAGACCGGCGGTGTCCACGGCCGGGACGCCGTGGGCGAGGTCGGTCGCGGTGTCGACGGCACCGGTGGCGAAGTCGCCGGCCTGGCCGACGGAAGCGGCGTCGAGACCACGCGAAAGGTCGTCGGTCAGGCCGAAGCTGCCGACGGTGTTCTGCGCGAGGGCGGTCACGCCGGCGGCGGCGTTCGACACGTCGGTCACGTCGGAGACGGCCGGGACGCCGGGCAGGCCCGGGACGTCGACCGGCAGGTCGCCCACGGCGGGCACGGCCGGGACGGCGGGCAGGTCGCCGAGCTCCGGCAGGCCCGGAACGGCCGGGACACCCGGGAGACCGGCCTCGGGCAGGCCCGGCAGGGCGCCGGCACCGGGGACGGCGACCGGCAGGCCGGCGGTCAGCGCGGTGAGCTGGTCGATCGCGCCCTGGACGCCGTCGGCGCACTCGCCGTCGGTGCCGTTGACGGCGTTGGTGACGCCGCCGAAGCCCGCAAGGTTGTCGGCGGTGGCCGCGGTGGTTCCGGTGAGGTCGGTCGCGGTGCCGACCGGGACGAAGTCGAGCACCAGCGGGACGACCTCGTGCACGTCGGCGGCGTTGATGTCACCGAGGCCGGCGTCGGCCAGCACCTGCTGCGGGTCGTTGGCGAACGCCGCGCGGGCCGCGGTGTCGTTCAGCAGGTTCAGCGTGAAGTCGTGCAGGGTCTGGACGGAACCCATGAAAGGACTCTCCTGGGGGTCTAGGTCGGTGGGGCGGCCCAGCGGCCGGAGGGCACGGCTGAGCGCGGGTCACCGAAGTTAGTGAGCCGGTGCCACTGGGCACATCGGGGATCACTCCTGGTCGTCGCTCACTCAGCCAATAGGGGATCGGTATGACATCGTTAGGGCGTTAGGGGCTTAACCGAGACGCATCCGGTTGGGTTTAATGCCAACCCTCACCCGGATGGGTCAAGCCGTTCAGGTGAGTGGCCCTATTTGGTCCTTAGGGGCTGGTCAAGCGAAGGAGGATGCTCGTTGCCCTACGTCCTCGGCATCGATATCGCCTCGACCCGCACCACCGCCGCCACCTGCGTGGACTCCGGCGACGGCTGGAGCGTGCCCGAGCCGTCGTGGCTCGGCGCGCGCGGCCCGGCGGCGGCGTCGGCGGTGTTCCTCGACGACGACGGCTACCTGCTCACCGGGGACGCCGCGGTCGAGGCGGGCCGGTCCGCGCCCGCCCGCCTGCTCACCGGATTCCACGAACGGGTCGGCGACGACATCCCCGTGATCGTCGGCGGCGAGCGGTTCCCGGCCGAATCCCTCAGCGCGGTCCTGGTCGACGCGGCGGTGGATCAAGCGGCCGAACGCTTCGGTGAGAAACCGCACCACATCGTGCTCACGCACCCCGCCGGCTGGGGTTCGTTCCGCCGGGACCTGCTGCGCCGGGCACTGGCCGAGGCCGGCTTCCCCCGTGCCGCACTCGTGGCGGCCCCCGTCGCCGCACTGCACGCGTACCTCGCCCCTCACGGCGATGTCACCGCCGGTGTCTGCGAATTCGGCCCGGACGGCGCGGTCGTCACGATCGCCGCCGCCGGCGTCAACGGCTGGCAGCCGGTCAAAACGCTGGAAGGCGTCGACCCCGCCGAAGCCGTCGGCAAGGTCTTCGAACTCGCGCACGGCGCCGGAGTCCCGCCCCAGGCGCTGGCGGGCATCGTGCTCTGCGGCGAGGCACCGCCGGTCCCCGGCCGGACGCCGTGCCCGGTCTTCGCGTCGAGCGACCCGCTGCTGACGGTGGCGACCGGGGCGGCCAACATCGCCGCGCGACGTGACCTTCCTCAACCCGGCGGCGCGGGATCGCACGCCGTCGCGACCGTCGAAACCACGCTGCTCCCCCGGGTGGACACGCCCGAAGAGCTCGCCGAGCGACCCGAACGGCCGCCGGTCGACATCACCCCGTTCCCCTTGCCAGAACGCACCGGGGCGGCGAAACTGCTCAGCCGGCGCAAGCCCCTCGTCGCCGGAGCCGCGGTCGTGGTGCTGGCCGCGACCACCCTGCTGCTCACCCTGACCACCCGAGAAGCCACCGCGGACAAGGGTCCCGAAGCCCCTCCCACCACTTCGAGCTCGTGCGCGCCGGCCACCCCCGGCGCGACTTCCTCCCCCGAAGGTCGCTGTTGAACGCACTGCTCGACAAGCCCGGCATCATCCATCCGGGTGCCCGGCGTCTGCTCGACGAGGTGACCGCCGCCCCGGAACTCCCGGTGCGGGTCACCGTCGTCGCCCCCGGTGGACACGGCAAGACCCATCTGCTCGGCCAGCTCGGACGTCACTACGGGGACGCCGGCGTCGAGGCGCTGCTGGTCGACGACGCCGACCAGCTCGACGACGACGAGATCGCCAAGATCAGGGCGCGGGCGGAGGAAACGACGGCGCCCGTCGTCCTGGCCTTCCGGACTGCGGCGCGCACGAAAGCGCTGCGCGCGCTCGCCGATTCCTTCGGCAGGTCGGTGGCCTTGGGCGCTTTCGGCGTCGACGACGTCCGGCGGCTCGTCGAGCACTCCGGCGGCGACGCGGCCACCGCGGCGGAGGTCCACACCAGAACCGGTGGTGTGCCGGGACTCGTGGTGCGCGCGGTCACCGGACGGCTCGCGGACTTCCGCGGCGAACTGGAGCAGCTGGACGAAGACGTGCACCGCTACCTGATCGCGGCGGAGGCGGGCGCGGGCCGGAATCTCGATCTCCTCGCCGCGCTCCTGAACCGTGATCGGGAAGGGCTGCCCGAGGTTTTCGACGATGCCAGGGCGACCGGTCTCCTCGGCGAGGACGACATCCTGCTGCCGATCGCGGCCGAAGCCATCCGCACCTGGAGTTCGCCGGGGCGACGGCTGACCGTGCTGCAGCGGCTGGTGGAACTCCAGTTGCGGGACGGGCTTCCGGTGCTGGACCTCGCCAGATCCTTGCTGGGAACGGGAAGTTCGGGCGCGAGCGCGGCGGCCGCCTTCGAAGCGGCGGCACGTGAGGCGATGCCCGACGACACGAAACTCGCGGCGCGGTTCTACGAGGCGGCGTCCGAGGCCGGTGGGCGCGGCGCGGCGCTCACCGTCGGCTGGGCGCACGCCGCGGCGCTGGCCGGGGATCTCGACACCGCGCTCCGGCTCGGCGACGGCATGCTCGGCAGCACCTCGGATACCGACGCGAGGGCCGCGGGTGCCGAGGTGGCCGCGACCGTGCTGGCGCATCGCGGCGAACTGGCGCACAGCGCGGAGCTGTACCAATGGTCCGGGCGGGCCGGGTCGAAGGCGTTCGCCGCGATCGCGTTGCTGGGCACGGGAAATCTCGAGGCCGCCCGAGGCGTGCTGGAGACTCCCGAAGTCCCGACCCTGTTCGCCGGTGCCGCCTCGCGGATGGCGCGGGCGATCACCGGCTCGGTGTCGGGTTGCGGCGCCGAAACCCTGTCCGCCCTGCTGGGCGCGGCTTCGATGCTGGAATCGGCGGGCGCGCCGGCGCCACTCCCGGACAGCCCGGCGGCCCTCGCGGCGTTGGTGGGCCTGCATTCCGGCGAACTCGCGCTGGCCGAGTCGGTGTTGACCCGCGCGGCGAACGGCCGGATCGGCGGCGACCTGCTCGCGAAGCGGCACCGGCTGCTGCTCGGCTGGGTCGCGATGACCGCGGGCGACCTCAAGACGGCCGCCGAGGCCTTGATGCCGCCGGACGGCCTCGAAGCGCGCGACGAACTCTTCGCCGCCACCCTGCAGCTGGGGCTGGCGCGGCGGGCGAGCGATCTCCCCGGCCTGCAACGCTCGTGGGACCGGGCGTATCAGGCTTCGATGCGGCAACAGCCGGACCTGTATTCGTTGCTACCACTGGGAGAACTCGCGATCGCGGCCGCACGGGGCGGCGCGAGCGCCAAACTGGCCGGACAGCTGGAACGGGCACACGCCGTACTCGACGCGCTCGGCAACCCTCCACTGTGGACAGCCACTTTGCGCTGGCACGAACTGCACGCCGCCATCACCGTCGAAGACCACGCGTCGGCGGGCGAACATCTGGCCGCGTTGAACGACTTCGCGCCCTGCGGCCGCTATCCGGCGGCCCTCGCCGCCGCCGCGACCGGCTGGCTCGCGGTCTTGACCGGAAGCTTCGACCCCGAAGCGATCACCGCGTCCGCGTCGGAACTGCACGAACTCGGGCTCTGCTGGGACGCCTCCCGGCTGGCCGGGCAAGCGGCGATCCGGACTTCGGACCGGAAGGCGATGGTCCAGCTGCTCGAAGCGGCCCGGCAGTTCCAAGGCCGGGCACCGGAACCCGTCGCGGCCACCGGGCTGAACGCCTTGAGCGAACGGGAACTTGAGGTCGCCCGCCTCGTCGTCGACGGGCTGACGTACAAGCAGGCCGGGAGCGAACTGTTCATCTCGGGGAAGACCGTGGAACACCACATGGCACGGATCCGGGGGAAACTCGGGGCCGGGGACCGCCGGGAACTGCTGGCGATGCTGCGGGAGCTGCTCCCCGCGGCCGAAGGCAGACAGGACGGGTGAACGCCTTCTACCACCTGTGCTTCGTCGTCCGGGATATCGGACAGGCGACCGAGGACCTCACCCGCACTCTCGGTGTGGCCTAGGCCGCGCCGCCACTTCAGCTACTCGGGCAGGGTGTCGGTCCACTCGGCGTTGATCCTGGCGCCGGCGGGTCCGGCCACCTTGTACACCGCCCCGTCGATGGTGACGAAGACCGACGTCCGGTTCACCCGTCCGGTCGCCGGATCGACGACGAGCCGCTCGCCGTTGGGCAGCACCAGGCCAAGCCCGCCCGGTACCGTGCCGAGGTTCTCGACACCTGGATAGCCAGCGATCGCGCGGAAGGCCGTGGCCCGGACCTCCGGTGTGGCCGGCAGGGTGGACACCAGTGAGATCAACGACTGCAAGCCGGCCTGTTCCCGGTCGCTCGGGGTGAACGTGCCCGCGCTCGTCCTGGCGTCGCCACGCTCGATGGCCCCGGCGATCCAGGCCTTCAACGCTTCCGGGTCCCGCGGCAGGGCACGCAACTGACCGAGGGTCAGATCGACGCCGACCAGCGAGAACGGGGTGGCCGAATGCGTTTTCATCGGCATGACCTTGCCGCCTGTCTTCGGTCCCTTCGTCCACATCTGACCGTCCGGCTTGGTCCAGTACTCATACCCCGCGGCGCCGCCCACCTCGGCCACCTTCACGTGCCAGTAGGTGCCTGATCCCTCGGGGGAACGCTCGGCGGCGGTGGCGGCCACGAGCAGGACCTCCTGCCCGCTGACCGTTCGCGACGGCGGACCGTCGACCGGTGCGGCGGGCATGGCCGCGATCGCCACGGCTGCGGCGGCGGCCGCCGTGAGTCCGGCCCCCGCGACCAGCCAGCCGGTCCGCCGCCGGGAGACCCTGCCGCCGCGGATCCGGTTCTGGAGCCGGTGCCTGCTGCGGTCGACCACGTCCTGAGACGGCTCGTCGATGGCCAGCGCGGCGCGCAGTGTCTGCAGGTCATTCATCGAGTGCCTCCGGGGTGAGGATGGAGTTGAGCTTCTTGCGTGCACGGCTGAGCCGGGAACCGACCGTGCCGGAGGAGATACCGAGCGCCGCGGCCACTTCCTCGTACCCGAGCTGGCCGAGCGCCACGAGGAGCAGCACGTCGCGTTCCCCGGCGGACAGCCGGGACAGCGCGTTCGCGAGTTGAGGCAGCAGCCGCCGGGCGGCCACCGACGCGACCACCCTGCTCTCGTGCCCCTCGACCACCGGTGCGACGCTCGCCCGTGCCAGCGCCCGATAGTGGCGAGCCTCCCGGCGGCGGTGCCTGGCCACCAGATTCGTGGCGATACCGAACAGCCAGACCCGCACCTCGCCGCGTTCGGCGTCGAACGTGCCGCGCCGGTCGAACGCGACGAGGAACGTCTCCGCGGCGATGTCCTCCGCGGTCTGCGCGTCCAGACGACCGGCCACATACCGGTAGATGGCCGCGAAGTAGCGATCGTGCACTTCGGTGAACAGTTCCGGGTCCCGCGGCAACCGGGCGGCCAGGTCGGCGTCGGTCACCTGCTCGCCCGTTCCCGCCGTCATATGTCCGCCTCTGACATGTGGGTCCTTCCCGTCGACGGTCAGCTTTCACCACCACTTCGCCGTCGGCGGGTTTCTTCTTCCCATCCAGCTGGAACCGGTTGTCAGAGGACGCGCGCGAACAGTTCCAGTGCGTGAGTCGTGACGACATCGGGCCGATCGTCCGCGAGGTAATGACCCGCACCGTCGACGACATGACCGGCCAGGTCGCCCGCCGGGTCGCCGTGGACGTCGAGCATCCCTGGCCGGACCCCTGCGTCGGCGCCGCCCACGAGCGCCACGGTAGGCACCGTGAGCCGCCGCTTGCGGTAGGCGCCCGAGGAGAAACGACCCATCTCGGGGAGGATCAGTTTTCGATACAGCGCCGAGCCTGCCTCGGGATGCCCCGGTTCGTGCAGGCGCGCGGTGAAGATCGCCAGATCTTCGTCGGTGATCGACTCGGCCGTGGTGAAACCCCCGCGCAGCAGGTGGCGGGCAAGCCGGTCGGTCGCCAAGGCCCACGGCCCCAGGCGAGGAGTGGCGACAACCGGCTGGAACCACAACTGCGGGATACCGGCCAGCATGTGCGGCTTGAAACGGAGGTACGGATGCGGGCCGAGGCAAAGGAAAGCCGCGATCCGTTCCGGGTGATCGAAGCAGAGCCTGAACCCGACGAATGCACTGAAGTCATGCGCGACGAGACCGACCCGGCGCAGACCGAGCTGGTCCAGCAGCGCGAGCACGTCGGCGAGTATTTCCTTCGCGGAGTATCCGTGAGCCGGTGCGTCCGTCCAGCCCGCGCCACGCAGGTCCGGCGCGATCACCCGGTAGTGCCGCGCGAGCGGAAGGATGACCTTGCGCCACTCCCACCAGTGCTGCGGGAAACCGTGCAAGAGCAGGACTGTCGGGGCATCTGGTCGGCCCGCCTCGGCGACGTGCATCCGCAGACCGGTGGAGAGCGTCAGGAACGCATGGCTCACGCCGGGGAGCCGCGGCAGATCTCGCGGCTCCGGCTCGCGGGAGCCGCGGAGTGGGTCATGCGTATTCGCCACGAGACGGTTCTACGCCCTTTTCGCGCCATTCACCATGGGCTTCTCGCGTTCGGCGACAGCACCGGAGCACGACCGGTCAGTAGCCGTGCGGATGAACGGACAGCCAGTCGGCGTATCGACGCTTCATGGTGTCGCGTTCGGTGGTCGTGGACAGCAGGACGTCGGCACCTCCGTCGTAGGGAGCGTGTATCCGATCGAAGGACAGACTGGTGATCATCACATCGGCGACGATTTCGTGTTCGTCGAGCACCCGGGCCACTGCCGCCGCCACAGCGCTGACAAGTCGTCCGCCGTCATTCCGCTAGCGGCCAACAGGCTGGACGATGTCCGGGCCGCCGGTATGCGGCGTTGGGACGTAACCTTGTTCCGGCTTCGGAAGCGACGCCACACAGTTCGCGGAGCACGCGTTCACCAGCAGCGGCAGCACATCGGTGCCGACCCGGCGGGAGATCCACACCTGGTGCAGTTCCTGGTCGACCGGCGTGTCGCAGACGCTGCAAGTCCGGACGGCCGTGGTTCCCCACACGCCAGGATCGAGCTCGGCGAAGTCCACCTGGTCGGCGCGGGACGTTGATCGCAGTGCCGGAAACGGTGGCCGGAACTTGAAGTTGCCGTAAAGGACGCGAGTGCTCACCGTGCTGTCGATGACTCCCCTGCATCTGGTGAGTTCGTACGGGTACCAATGCAGCCGGTGCGATGTGTAGGGCTCGAACACCTCGAGGTTGGTCATCGCTCCGATCTCGGGTGGCAGGCGCACCAGATTCGTGCCGTAGAGGACCAGGTGCGTGACCGCGGTCAGCTTCGCGATCGTGGGCGGCAACGTGATGATCTGCCGCCGTTCCGCAGCGCTCATCTCCCTGAACGGGACGAACTCGGTCCGGCCGTCCGCGGCCGCCTCGTCGATCAGCGCCAGTAGGTGCTGCCAGCCTTCTGCCTCGTGGTCTTGTATGTCCTCGTGGAAGGAGACGGTCACCGGTCGGGTCGCCTTCGAATGGCCGACACACCGGCAGTGATCCCGGTCGGATCCACCCCGTCGGGATCCGACGGCGTCGGCGAACCGATTGGGGAATACCTGCGGTGCGCTCTCATCTGTCGACACCTGTGCAGGGTATCGATCACGGATATGCCCGGATCAGTCACAACTCTGGAAGTGACGGCTCCAGGGACTTCCGACGCCTGTTCGTGTCGCGCTGCCTCCAGGCGGCAGGTCGAGGGTGTCGATCAGGGTCTGGTCTTCGTCGACGGCGTGGTGCAGGTGCCCGATCTTGCCGGCTGCGCCGTCCGCGTCGGAAGCACCGATCAGCTGCCACATGCCGTCCTCGGCGTCGTGCCGGACAAGCAGAATCGGCTCGCCGCGCTCGAAGACCTCAAGGGTCTGGACACAGGTGGTGCGCAGAAGCCAGTGCTTCATCCACCAAGCCCGCCGATCGCGTTGCATGACCTGGTCGGCGACCCACCAGATGAACGGCAAGTCCTCATGGGCACGTGCCTCGTCCGCGGTCAGGTCCGGCCCGCCCTGCGGCACCCGCTCGAACGGGTCGTCCGTCAGCGAGAACGCATGGCCGTCCTCGTGTTCGAAGATGACCGCGTGGAAGGTTCCGCCGCCAGGATTGCCCGCGCCGATCCCGACCGACAAGCGAGCGACATGCGGGTCCGACCCGGTCGTCCAACCGAACGCGTACGACGCCAACTCACCCTGCGGCCCGACGAACTCCCCGAACACACGCCGGTCCATTCCCGTCACCGTGTCCGTCGGCACCTCGGTCAGCGCACCCTGCCGCACCTGGATATCCACCACCGCAAAGTAGCCGATCGAGAATCCGCGCTCGCAGGTCGATGTCAGTCGTCGTCGCCCATGACGTCCAGGAGCAGGTCACCCGGCAGCGCCAAAATCCTCCGAAGGAGCGGCCGGTCGAGCACGATCGCGTGCTCGGTCACCCGCGACGCCGCCAAACAAAACCAGTCGGCCACATACCCCTGACCGGTCAACCGCCACACCGTGTCGGCTTTGGGCTCGAGCTTGTCGAGAAGCCAGTGAAGATGATCGGAAAGCTCACTGCCCGGCGGTAAGTCCGGCGACAGCAGCCACAGCGATACCCGACGGACGGCTCCCGAACGGCGCCCTACCGGATCCCCGACCTCGAACGCGCACGATGGTTCCAAGTCGAGTAACCGAGTCACCAGCGCCGCGCTTCCACCGTGATCACCGGAGAGCCGAAACGTCGCACCTGTCCGCATCACGGCATCATCGCGCGGCCAACGCCCCACCGCGAGGTCAATACGTTGGTGGCGGCACGTCTAACGTGACCGCATCGATCATCCACGCTTCCGAAGGACGGCCCAGCCGATCATGAGCACCTCGTACGTCCACCGGATCACCAAGTACGACCCTGCCGATCGCGACGACCGGGGCACGTACCGCGGATCCGAGGACGTGACGAGCGACCACGGACCGGTGGAGGCTGCCTACCTCGCCGCCGTGACGGCCTTCGCCGAGGACATCGGCGTGACCCTGCTGACCATCCGCGACCCCGAGGTCAGTGGATTCGTCCACTTCGGAGCAGAGCCGCCCATCGACGGCCACGGGCTGCACGGTCTGTTCCCCTCCGACCTCACCGGCTACCACGACGGCGCACAGGTCACCCTTGACGTCGGACGTGAACTGGTGCGCGACAACGGCGCGTGGTGCCGGCTCGAGGCCGACGACCGGTTCTTCGTCCACGTCGGCTACGACCAATACCTGTACATCGGAAGCGACCAGCCGTGCGGACACGCGGTCGCGTTGACGGCCGCGAGCGGTTTGTTCGTCGAACCGCTGGATGGCTCGCCCTACGAGCCGGACGACGGGCCGTACGTATCGCGACCGGAGGACGCGGCGTTCTGGGCCGAAGTGGCGGCACTTGTGGCACAGCGCGGCGCGGTCCTGTTGGAGGAGCAGGTCGTCGGCAACCACTCCCGTTGGCATCGGCTCACCGCCGACGCCGTGCTGGCCTTGCGTCCGCGCGCGCTGCTGAACGTGTGGCCGGACCTGGCCACCGATGTTCCGGCAGTGCTGGGCACGATGGCGCCGGACTTCATCGGCTGGGCCGTCCTGGAGCACGCCGACGGTCGCATCCACGGCTTCCACGCCGACAGCGAAGACCGAGCGGGCCTGGCCGAAGCGTTCGCGGGCGCACGCGCGGCCATCCTCCTGCCGCACACCACCGACGGCCACGAACCACTGGTCGTGGCCGTGAGACCGGACCTCGACGGAGTCGTCCGCGCTCGCTGGTTCATCTGAACCGCGGCGGACAAAACCCATTTGCGCCGCCTGACAACGGCCGTAGTCTGGCCTGTTCCGCGTCAGGCGGACCTGCCGGACCGGAGTGTGGAGTGGACGAACGAAACCGAGACATCGTGACCGGTCTGACGGCGAACCCGGCTTTGCCCGATCGCCTGCGCGCCCGCCTGCCCGCCCGGCCCGCGGTACCACCGCGCGACACCACCTGGCATGTCGACAGTGACGTCGAGAAGGCAGCCGATCCGACCACCTCGCTGGACGAGGTGACCGCCCTATTGACCCACGACGACATGGCGATTCGATGCACGATCGCGGACCGGCCGGATCTGCCTTTCGAGGCCCAGCAACGGCTGGCGGCCGATCGCCTCCTCGGTGTCCGCGCGGGTTTGGCCGCCAACCCCGTGGTGGCGGAGCCGATCCTGCGCGCGCTGGCGAACGACGAGTCCGCGGACGTGCGGCGAGGCGTGGCGCACAACCCGTCGGTTCCGCTGGAAGTGCTCATGCACCTGGTCGAGTCGACCAGGATCGGACCGGTCCTGTTGCCCCGCGTCATGGCGGCGACCGATGAGGAGCTGCGTCTTCTCGCGGCGTCTCCGTCTCCACGAGCCCGGATGCTGGTCGCTCAGCGCACCGCGCTGCCCGCGGATGTCTTCGAACTGCTCGTGGCGGACGACGACATCCATGTCGCCAAAGGGATCGCCTCACATCCCGCCCTGCCCGCGAACCGGATACGGGCACTCGCCGCCCGGCACGGCCCGAGCCTGTTCCGCAGGTTGGCGACGAACCCCCATTGCGATTCCGAACTGCTGCACCACATGGCGTGCAACGCCACCGCCCGGCGGGTGTACCGGGCGGTCGCCGAACATCCGAACACCCGTGCCGAGACCCTGCTGCTGTGCCTCCGAGACGACACCGCGCGACGGTGGGCCGCGGAACACCCGAACCTGCCGGCCGACATTCTCATCGAACTCGTGAACGACCCTGACTTGGCCCGGCACGCGGCCGCCAACCCGGCACTCCCCGTCGCAGTGATGGAGTCGTTGATCGCCACGTATCTCCGGAATCTTCCGGAGAGCTGATTCCGCGAACGCGAACGCCATGATGCGACTGCGATCCAGGCGTGGATCGGCTCGATCGGGGCTTTCCGCAGGAGCCCTCACTCACCCCTTCAATCAGCCACGCCGACGATCGCACCTCAGCATGAACAAACAGTCGTGACTGGCCCGTTCACTCTCCGCGTAAATCCGATCACGATCCAGCTCGATTTCGAACGTGCGTTCGACTATGATTATCGGCATGACCACAACTCTCCCGTATAACCCGAAAGCCGCTCGCTTTCTTGACGCCGCGTTCGACGAAGAGCTTTCGCTTCGTCGGACACAGGCGCGTCAGGTCCGAGCGTTAGCCGACTTCGCCATCCGCGGTGGATCACGAAGATCCGTGACCGAGGAGGTCGCTTTGCGCTTCTCGGTCACCCGCAATCACGCGTACCTGCTCGTCGAGACTTCCCGCGCCCTCGTCGCCCGCCTGCCGAACACGCTGGCGGCGTTGGAGGCCGGCGATATCGACCTGTACAAGGCTTCCAAGGTCATGCAGCTGACACGGGAAGTGTCGGACGAAGTCGCTGCGGAGGTCGACGCCTGGATGCGCAAACGTCTCGCCGATCGTGATCCCGGCGCGATCCGGGGCTCGGTGAGACACGCCGTGCAGAAATTCGACCCCGACGGCTATCGCGAAAGAGCCGCCAAGAAACGCGCGTTACGGCATATCTCGTTGGACCACGACGACGAGACCATGTCCACGCTTTCCGGCCATCTTCCCACGGAGGTCGCCAGTTCCATCTACGCCTCGATGAGCCGAGCCGCGCGAGCCCGGCGGAACAAGGACAAAACCCGGACCCTCGACCAGCATCGCGCCGATGTCTTCGCCGAACGCCTGCTGGCCGAGGACGGACACGGTAAGCCGCGCGCCCACATCCATGTCTATGTCGATTTCTTGACACTCGTCGGCGCGCGCGATGATCCCGCGACACTCGCCGGGTACGGGCCCATCCCCGACTGGCTGGTCCGCGAAATCGCCTCCGACCCCGAGTCCACCTGGTCGCGGCTGATCACCGACTCCGCCACGGGCCAATTGCTCGAGGCGGGCGGCGACAAGTACCGGTCGCCGGCGTCCTTGGCCCGGTTGATCAAGGCGAGGGATCGCGAGTGCACGCAACCAGGCTGTCACGTGCCGGCCGAGGTCTCCGAGATCGACCACATCGTCGCGCGGGCTCGCAACGGAAAGACCAATCATCACAACTGTCACATCCACTGCAAGAACCACAACCTGCTTCGGGAGGAACCCGGGTGGTCGGCCGTGCCCACCGGCGACGGCGGCATGATCATCACCACGCCGAGCGGCCATACCTACGAGACAGCACCAGAGCCGTTCCACGAACCACGCACAGGTCCCGAGGACGACGAACCTCAGACCGAACGTGGAAACGAATGACCGCAGACGCTCCACACCGACGCTAAGGAGGAGGCTCCCTACAGTGCCTTCAAGGCCGCCCTGACCACCCGCCGCGAAGGATCCTCGAGCATCGACCTCACTGAATCGACCGGAACGGCGTCCAGAATCCGAAGTGCCCCAATGGCTTGTGCCCGCACCCTGGCCGCAGAGTGCCTCAGCAACGGATAAAGCAGCCGTCCGTCCTCCGCCCGCCCCGATTCGGCAAGTCCCGCGATGGCTCCCAGGGAAGGGTTCGCTCCGGAAACAGCGGAGCGATACCAACCGACAGCGTCGACGCCCGTACGCCGAGCAGCATCCCTTGCGAGCGCACGGATCAGCGTGGAACGGTCGTCCAGCAGACCGGCGATTTCCTCCCAGTGGCCGAGGCGCGCGAGTCCGGTCAGCGCACTGATCCGCACCTCACCGTGACGGCAGGTGGCCAGCTCGCGCAAGACGTCCACGCGACCGGTCCACACGGCCTCGCGGGCGACAGCCTCGCCGGCTCGGGCGCGGATGTTCTTGTCGGAATTCGTCAGGGCGAGCCGAGTCAGCTCGTCGACTTTGAGATCGCCACGCCGGGTTCTGACCTCGAACGCGAATCTCGGCACCGCGAGGTTCGCCGAGCACATCAGCTGCTCGATCACCGCCACGGGGACGTCGTAAGCAGCCGCGTACAGCTGTCGCATGCCGAAGCCGCCACGGCGACGGCGTCCGAGGTGAAGCATCGTTTCGGCGGCAGGCCGCAAATACGTCGCCGGATCGTCGTGCAGCAGCCGGACGACACCCGCACGGGCAACGTCCCTGACCGGTGCGGCCCAGTCCGTCATGCGCAGCAACAGGAACGGAAGTATCTCCGGGCACGGTCTCGCCAGCAGTCTCGTGACCGCCAGTTCCCGGACCCGGCCGTCGCGGTGCGAAGCCGCGATCGCGGTTGTCAGCAGTCCTGCCCTGCGAGCCCTGAGTGACCGGGCGACGTCATCCAGAGCCCGATCGTGCCGCCAGTACCCGTCGAGAGTCGCGATGAGCGCAGGTGTCGCAGTGATCGCCTCGAAGGCCGCCGCGATTTCCGCGGCATCGCCGGACTTGTCGACTCGCACGAGCGCCTCGACGAGCACGCCGACACGGTGACCCCGGCTCTCCAGAGTTTCCTGAAGAGCCTCGGTCGCGGGCTTCCTTCTGCCGAAAATCACCCGGCGATCTTCCCCCACACACCGTCCACCGCGCTCATCCTTTTCGCGGGTAGACGCCCGAACACAACACGCGTAGGAACGGAGAATGGCTGAGGAAAGGTCCAGACGAGTTTTCCTGTCCACATCGGCGGCACTGTCGGCAGCCGCTCTCTCATCAACCGCTCTGTCACCGACCGCCCTGTCACCGGCCGCCCTGTCATCAACCGCTGCCGCCGAGGTCCCGGCCGACGCCGGAAAACCCGGCGAACGCCTCGACCCACAACGACCCGACGCCGAACTTCGGGCGATCCTCCGAGAGATAGACGAACACCGCATCGAGGCCACCGTCCGCAGACTCACCGCCTTCGGAACCCGGCACACGTTGTCCTCGCAGACCGACCCCGTCCGCGGCATCGGCGCCGCCCGCGACTGGATCTTCGCCGAAATGACGAAATCCGCGGAACGGTCGGGCGGCCGGATGAAGGTCGAGCTTCAGTCGTACCTGCAACAGCCCGCTCCGCCCAGGATCCCGGTCGCCACCACGATCACCAATGTCGTCGCCACCTTGCGCGGCTCCACCACTCCTGAGCGGGTCTACGTCGTGTCGGGCCACTACGACTCGCGGTGTTCGGATCCGCTCGACGCGACCAAGGACGCGCCGGGCGCCGACGACGACGCCTCCGGTGTCGCCGTCGCGATGGAGCTGGCCCGGGTGCTGGCCACCCGCCGTCCGGCCGCGACCATCGTGTTCGCGGCGGTCGCGGGCGAGGAACAGGGCCTGTTCGGCGCGCGGCATCTGGCCACGCTGTACAAATCGGCGGGCGCGAACGTGCAGGCGATGTTCACCAACGACATCGTCGGCTCGAGCCGGGCGGACGACGGCACGAGGGACCCGCGCACGATCCGGTTGTTCGCCGAAGGTGTGCCGACGTCGGAAACCCCCGCGCAAGCCGACATCCGGCGCGCGGTCGGTGGCGAGAACGACTCGCCGTCCCGTCAGCTGGCACGGTTCGTACGCTCGGTCGCGGAGAACGACGCGACCGGAATGACCGTCCGGGTGATCCACCGGCGCGACCGCTACCTGCGGGGCGGCGACCACATCCCGTTCCTGGAGCAAGGATTCCCGGCCGCGCGGTTCACCGAACCGAATGAGGACTACGCGCATCAGCACCAGGACGTCCGGGTGGAGAACGGCAAGCAATTCGGCGATCTGCCCGAGTTCTGCGACTTCCCGTTCACCGCCAGGGTCGCGCGGGTGAACGCCGCGACGATGTGGTCGCTGGCGACCGCACCCGGTACTCCCGAAGACGTCCGAATCCGGACGAACCGGCTGACGAACGACACCGATCTGGTGTGGCGCCGCGGAACAGACCCGGATCTCGCCGGTTACGAGGTCGTATGGCGGGAGACGACGGCGTCCGACTGGACGCACGTGATCAAGGTCGGAGACACGACCGAGGCTAGAGTGGATCTGTCGAAGGACAACGTGTTCTTCGGTGTCCGCGCGGTCGGGAAGAACGGTCACCGCGGTCCGGTCGCGTTTCCGACGCCCTTGAGTTGAGGCACGATGACAGTCACCCCCGACGACCTCGACGCCGCGATCACGAGCGTGGTCGGCGGACTGCGTCAGGCGTCGGGCCGTGACTGGTCGGCGGCGCCGGGCACCGGCGAACTCAGTGCCTGGCGCACGGCCGAGCATCTCGGCGACTGCCTGATCTCCTATGCGGGACTGCTGATCGCCCGGCCGTCGACGCCGCGTTTCGTCTGCTTCGAATCCGTCGCCGACCGGGCCGCGACGCCGTCGGAGATGCTGGAGTTCGTCACGGTCGCCGGCGGCATCCTGGGCGCCACGCTCCGTACGACGGACCCGGACGTCCGCGCCTACCACCCGAGCGGTCGCGCCGACATCGAGGGTTTCGCCGGAATGGGCTGTGTCGAGGTCCTGGTCCACGGCGAGGACATGGCCCGGGGCCTCGACGTCACCCTCGACCCGCCACGCGACGTCTGTTCCCGAGTGCTCGCGCGGATGTTCCCCGAGGTGGACGTCACCGGCGTCGATCCCTGGACCGCGTTGCTGTGGGCGACGGACCGGGCGGGCCTCCCCGGACGCCCCTCCCGCGCCGACTGGCAGTGGCGCGGCGCACCTCTGGACGACTCAGCGCCCTTCACCGGGGTTTGAAGGCCGCCTTCGCCGTCATCGACCATGGACGTCACCACACAACGCGGTCAATCGGTCCGCCGGCAGGTAGTGCAAGGCCATGATCGCCGGGTCGAGATCGACGAGGGTGACCTCAAGCCAGCGCTGAGTCACGGACCGTCTCCAGGCAGTAGGCGAGATACGGCCGATCGGCGCAACCTGGGCACTGAAGCGTTTGTCACCGCCGGATCCGGGAACTTTTCCGGCATGTCCAGATGGCGAACCACCAGTAGGAGCGACACCGCCGTGCGCGTCATCACCGGCATCGGCGCGCTGTTCGCTTTCATCGAGCTGCTGTACATGGTGATGGTGCTCGCGGGAGCCAACGCGGGCAACGGTTTCTTCATCTTCATCCAGGCGCTGGCGAGGCCGCTGGCGTTGTTCTGGCCGGGCCTCTTCCCGGTGAGTGACCCGAATCTCGCGGTCATCCTCGACTACGGTCTGGCCGCGGCGTTCTGGGTGATCCTGACGGGTGTGATCGCCCGTTTCGCGGCCC
The DNA here is from genome assembly GCF_044765885.1 of Amycolatopsis sp. NPDC102389. Classification (NCBI taxonomy): domain Bacteria; kingdom Bacillati; phylum Actinomycetota; class Actinomycetes; order Pseudonocardiales; family Pseudonocardiaceae; genus Amycolatopsis; species Amycolatopsis sp. NPDC102389. Next base: position 19,902 of record NZ_JBIWKX010000058.1, on the reverse strand, counting down.
GCTGACACCCCCTGCGGCGGCGATCGGCGTCCCGTTCGGCGACACTGGACGGATGAGCGACGGCAGATGGTTCGACCTGAACCCGCTTCCCGAGCTGTTCGGCCTGGCCGCCGCCGGGCGGGCGCTGTTGCCGAACGTGCCCGTGACCCCGGCCGCGATCCTGAAGACCGTGACCGAACAGCTGGTCGGGCGGCGGCTGACGGCCAAGGTGGACGGGCATGACGTCGGTCTCACCCTGACCGGGCTCGACTACCAGGCCGACAGCCTCAGCCTGGCCGCCACCGGCCGGGTCGGCGACGTCCGCATCGTCGTCGAGGACGTCGACTGGCCGGAGACCCCGCTGGAACGCATCACCGTGCTGGCGTCGAACGTCCGTCTCCGCTCACTCCCGTCCCCGGCAGCCATCCCCGAACAGGTGAAGATGGCGATCCGGGTGTCGCCGGAAGTCCTCCAAGAGCGCGTGGCCGAAGTCCGGCCTGGCATCATCGTGACGCCCGGCGAAGACGGGCATTTCCACATCCGCTGGGAAAAGCGGCCCCGCTGGGGACATCTCGCCCTGGAGTCCACTGTGGAGGACGAAGCGGTGGTCCTCCGGCCGATGTCCGTCCACATCGGACGCCGCCGGTTCGGCCCGCCGTCCCGGCTCAAACCGATCGTGCTGCCATTACCCGAACTCCCGCAAGGGATCCGGCTCACGGCGGTCGAGGCGCACGAAGGTCATTTGGTCCTGCACGCGCTGGCGGAGGAATGGCCGGAGAAGCTGTCCACCATCCCGCTCGGCGACTTGCTGGGCTGGGTGACGACCGCGGTGACCACGCTGACCCTGCCGCGACTCGGCGGCCGCTGATCGCTCGCGGCCGCCGAGCCGTACCACCGGGCTAGCTGTGCAGCGGTCCCTGCGCGACGCGCACCGCGGGCGCGGCAGGCTTGGCGGCAGCCGCCGAAACACTTTCCGCCTCCGGCACGGCGGACGACCGCACGAGACCGGCCGACTTCCCGCACACCCTCTTCTTCTCGTCCGAAGTCATCTTCTTGCCGACGGTCCGGGTCTGGCCCACGACACCGGGCGCCGGGCCCTCACCGCTGAAGTTCCAGACGTACCACTGGTGGTGACCCCATCGGCGACTGTCGTACCACATGTCGTACGAGCCGCTGGCCACCTTCATCACCGGTGAGCGGTCCAGGCCCGCCCAGTAACCCGGGTTGACCTCGATGCGGGTCTCGACGCTCTCGCTGGTCTCCCAGCCCCATTCCTGGCCCCACGTGCGCTTGTAGGCGACCGTCCACTGGACGAGGAACTCGAAGCCCGCGCTCACACTGAGCTCGTTCGACACCGTGTTCTTCCCGCTGCGGGTGTCCCGCTTGCCGATCACCTGGGTGATCTTGTTGGCACTGCAGTTGAACACCGTGTCCACGCGACCCCAGCTGCCGTAGAAGTCCTGACCGCGCTGATCGACGTGGGCGTTGCAGGTCTTGGTGGCGCGGCCGCAGTCCTTGAGCAGTTCGGCGCGGGACGGCCCACGCGAGTACACCACCGAGCTGCCGCGGTCGTTCATGTTCGACCCGTAGTTGGCGCTGTCGTTGGCGTACCACTCCTGGGAGCCGCCCTGGTAGTCGGCGTGCTCGTACATCGTGATGTAGCAGTTGTTGAAGGTCTGGAACGAGGAGATCTTGTCGTTCCAGTCACCGAGGAAGCCGATGGTCTGGTTGGTCCCCTCGACGCACGGCGATCCGGTGACGGCGACGCTCGCGCCACCGAAGTTCGCGTGTTCGTAGAGCACGCTGATGACCGTCGCGGACGCGCCGACCTTGCCCGCCGACGCCGCGGCGAGGGACTCTCCGACGCTGTCGAAGCACTGGAACGCTCCGGTCGCCGTGTCGGCGACGCAGTGTTCGTCACGCTCTCCGGCGTTCGCCGGGACACCGCCGGCGAGACACATCACCACAGCGGCCAGCAAGGCCGCCCCGAGTCTGTACTTGTGCACGTCTGAACTCCCTGGGGAAGACGGAATACCGACCATGATCGGATCGGCTTCCCGAGTCCACCACGGGAAAAGCGGTTTGCCCATGCAGAACGACCGGCAGACTGGTTTTCGCTTACCACTGAACGGGATTGCTAGACCGATTCGCCGCGCTCGCGCAGATATCGCGTGTGGTCGGTCTGCTGATGGACGTCGCCGGCATAGAAGCGTTCCGCTATGCGGTGCGCTTCGGTCTCCAGCAGCTCCAGTTGCGCGAGGAGTTCGTCGGCCGCGCTCGGCTCGCCGCCCGCCCGCCGTTTGGCGGCGAACCACCACGGCAGATTCAGATAGGTCTCCACGGAAAGCGGCAGATCCGTTCGCGCCAGCCGGGTGACGGCGTGCTGGACGTCAGGGTTCGCCGCCCACCGCTCCGGCCTCGAAAGCAGGTCATCGAGCACCTCGGCGATCCGCCGTACACCGTCCACAGAGGACTCCGGCATCCGCTGTGCCCGTGCGGTCACCTTGTCCACCAACGAGTCGAGGTCCGCCCGAAGCTGCCCCGCCTCGGCGACGGCGTCCGCCGAGACCAGCCGGACCCGCTCGGGCGGCGCGAGCAGGGCGAACACCGCGTACAACCCCGCGACGACCAGCGGCCACAAGCCGCCGACGACACCGGTCAGGTACAGCGCCAGGCCGATCAGCCCGCCGACGCAGCCGGCGAGGTTCTTCGTGGAGCCGAGGTACCCGCTCACTGGTACCCGCGGATTTCCTGGAACACCTTGGGCAGTACGTCGCCTCGCGCGTCGAACACGTTGCCACCGGTGCGTTTCGCGACCTCGCCGAGTTCGGCGGAGTCACCTTCGCCGAAGATCACGGTGAACACCGGGATCTGCCGCATCGCCTCCGGCAGCGACGGGAACCGCAGCTGGAAGTCCGAGAACGTCGAGCCGCTCGCGTTCTGCCCGTCGGTCATCAGCACGATCGAGGTGAACCGGTCGGGATCGCGCGCGACCAAGGGGCCCATGATGTCGTACGCGCGTCGAAGGCTGTCGTAGATCGCCGTGCCGCCGTTCGCGTCGAGGCCCTCGGCGAAGCGTTTGATCTTGTCCAACGCGGGTTGTGGATCGCCTTCCGGGACGGTGAACGTCTCCGGGCTGCCGGGCACGGTGTCGAACGGCAGCATCGTGACCTCTTCGCGGCTGCGGAACCGGCGGTACCGTCCGGTCAGCGAACCGTCGGCACCGGTCAGCCCGATGAGCGCGGTGCGCAGCGACTCGATCCGGTCACCCGCCATGGAACCGGAGGTGTCGAGCACGTACAGCGTGCGCGACGGACGCCGGATCTTGTCGAAGTAGGCGCCCAGCAACGCGTCGACCGCTTGCTGCGTCGCCGGGAACGGCAGCTCGACGAGGTCCTTCCGCGCGAATTGCTGTCCTAGCTGGACGCCGGGCACGACGGGGCGGCGCTGCGTGGTCTCCATGATCTTGCGTTGCGTGTCCGGCGTCCGCAGCCGCTCGGCCAGCTTCCGATGCGCGTCCCGCGCGTCGGGATTCGCGCTCTGCAACAACGTCAGCGGGTAATCCGCGGTGACGACGCCGTCGGAGGGATACACCAGCGTCAGCGGTTCGGGAAGTTTCCCGCTCGCGTTCATCGACAGCAGAACGGACTCGTAGTTGATCAGGCCGTCGACCTTCTTGCCGGGATCCTGGCCGCTCGCCCGTCGTTGGTAGGCCTCGGAAAGCCAGCCCGACGAGCCCGCGGACATCGCCTGCGCGCTGAAGAATTCGGTCAGTTTCGGGGTGACAGAGGCGATCTGCTGCGCGTCGATGGCGTTGCCCGCCCCCGCGAGCGCCGAAGCGACCCCGACGAGCGCCGAGAAACCGGAGTTCGACGCGGACGGATCGGTCATGCCGTAGGTGAAGGCCTTCTTCCCGGCCTGCTCGGCGATCTCACCCCAGCCCACCGGCCGTCCGGTCCAGCCGAGCCGCTGCGCCGCCGACGCGGACAGCCCGAGCACCACCGGCGAACTCATGATCTTCACCTGTTCGCCCAGCCGTTTCGCGGCCTCCGGAACCGCCGCCGGGTACCGGTTCGACGAGAACCAGACGGCGTCGTACCGGCCGTCCACTTTGCCGTTCGCGAGCGACTCGGTGCCCTCCAGCGTGCCCGTGAACTGGAACTTCACCTTGACGCCGGTCGCCGCCGCCTCCTGTTCCAGCAGCGGCTGCAAGTCGGCCAGTTCGCTGCCCGCGAGTACCCGCAGGGTGCCCGGTTCGGCCTCCCCCAGGCTCCGCGTCTCACCCTCACTCGAATCGCAGGAAACCACTGACAGCGCGCAGATCGCCGCCAGCGCGACCACAGTCCAGCGTTTCACGATGCCCCCTCGGCCGCCGCCGTCTCGTGAGACCGGCGCAGATGGTCTTCGGCCCGCCGGATCTCCCCCGACAGCGCCTCCACGGTCGCCGCCATCGTCGAGACGGCTCCCGCCTTGAAATCGTCGATCGCGTCGATACTCCGGTAGATCCGCTCGAACGACTCGCGGATCGTCGCCACCGCCACCGCCGGATCACTCCCCGCGCGCTGGATCTCGGCGCTGCGCAGTTCCAGCATCTCGGCGTTGGCCCTGATCAGCCCGTCGGTGGTGGCCTGCACGGCCCGAACCTCGTCGAGGACGTCACGCTGCCCGGCGAGCGCCGCGCTCACCACCAGCGCGACCCGCAGTGCCGCGACCGTGGTCGACACCGCCCGCTCGATGCCGCGGATCAGCTCGTCGTTGTTGCGCCGCACCAGATCCAGCGCCAAGTAACCCTGAGCACTGACGGCGAGCTGGGTCAGCAGGTCCTGGTGCCGCTGCCGGATCGGATGCAGCGCGTCGGCCCGCAGAGCCTTGGCCCGCGCGGGATCGGTGAAGTCGAAGATCCCGGCCTGGCGATCGACGGCCGTGTCGACGGCTTCGGCGAACGCGGCCGCTTCCGACAATTTGCCGAGTGTCGTCCATAGACGTTCTCGCTCGCCCTTGAGCGCGGCGTTGTCACGCCGCAGGACGTCCTGCCGCGCGCGCAGGTCCAGGACGAGCGAGTTCACCGGCTCGTTGGCCGCGCGGTAGCGGTCCAGCGCCTTCTTCGCACTGCCCGCGACCGGGATCAGCCCCATCAGCTTGCGGCCGGTGATCGGCAGTTTCGCCGGGTCGATCTCCGCAACGGCTCGCCGCAACCCGGCCAGGCTCACCGTCGCCTGGTGTTGGGGCGACCCGATTTCCGCCAGCGCGCGGGTCGACCGGTCCAGCAACGCGCCCGCGACGGTCGACGCCGCGCGCATGTCGGACTCGCCGACCGCCAGCAGTTCGTCCAGCACGCGTGTGAAATCCGGCGATCGGACGTCGAGCGCTTCGAGGCGCCGGGCGAAACCTTCCGCGCGCTTCTCGATCTCGGCGTGGACCTCCGGCCCGAGAGCGACCAGGCCGGCGGCGCGCTCGGCCGGGATCGCCTCCACCGGTTCGGGTGGAGTGAGCGTGAAATCGTCCATCAGTACTGCTTCTTCACGGCGTCGAGCAGACGCTCCAGCGTTTCGAAGGAAGGCGGCTCGACGGCGTCCACCAGATCCGCGGGTACCGGCGCCTTGGCCGCGGCGACGACGTCGGCGAACAAGCGCGGGTCGCCGGTGCGGAAACCGAAGGTGGCGGCGAGTTTCCCCAGCTCCGGGTCGGTCGCGAGCAGCCTGCCCACCTGGTCGCCGTTCGGCTTCAGCGGGACCAGCGTGTGCTTCGAATACACTGTCGGCGCCGTGTAGAGCAGGCGCATGTCCGGCCGGATCGAGCCGTCGGCGCGGACCAGCCTGTCGACGAACTGCGACTCGTAGATCAGCGCCATCGGCGTCTTGCCCATGCCCGCGGCGAGATAGTCCTCGAACGGGCCTTCCGTGCTGTTCTGCGTGTAGCCCTGGTCGATGAACAGCTTCGACACGCCGGGCAGCACCTTCGCCTCGGCCTCCGGCGTGTTGACCACGTTGTTCCCGTTGGCGACGAAGGAAACGATCGACAGGTACATCGCCGCCGAATTCGATTCGCGCGGGTCCGTGGTCGTGACCAGCACGTTCTTGCGCGCCGGGAAGGCGGTGTTGCCGGGGAGCTGGTCCCAGCGCGTGCCTTTCTGGGCGAGTTCGAGGTACTTCGCGATGTCGAGCACCTGATACTCACCGGCGCCCTTGCGCACGATCCCGTTGGCGCTCAGGAGGTTCACGATCGGCTCGAAGGTCGCGACCGCCATCGGCGACTGGAACGGCGTGTGCACGCCGGTCACCTGGTGATCGCGCTGGATCCGCTGCGCGGCGGGCGACGAGGACGGGAACGCGAACTCGTACTTCCCGAGATCCATGCTCGCGATCTGCCGCGAGCCGGCGGTGTCGACCTCGACCTTCAAACCGTGCTCGGCGAACGCGTCCGCCACCCGCTTGTCGGAGAAGAAGGCCAGCTTCTCCGAACCGATGACCCCGCGCACCGTGGTCAGGTCCGTACCGTCCGCGGTGTTCTCGTCACCGCCGCGGCCCCAGACGATCACGGCGACCACGGCCAGCAGCAGTACCACTGCCAGGCCGATCGACAGACGGCGTTTCACCGGCCCACCCCCTCGTTCACAGGCTCGATCCTTCAGCCCGTTCGACTCTTTTGACGCGCGGGCGAGCCATTTCGAAGTGAACGATCGATGAACGTAAGACGTCGTCGGTTTCTGGCGAAACGTTGGGACAGAAGGAAAATCAGATCACGGACTGCTCCGAGACCGGCAGGCACACGGTGAATCGCGTATCGCCGGGCGCCGAATCGACCCGGAGGTCGCCCTGATGCCGTTCGACGACGATGCGCCAGGAGATGTCCAGGCCGAGGCCGGTCCCCTGCCCGACCGGTTTCGTGGTGAAGAACGGCTCGAAGATCCGCTGCCGCACCTCCGCCGGGATACCGGGCCCGGTGTCGCCGATCTCGACGTGCACGTGATCGTCCACCCTGGACGTCCGAAGGGTCAGCGTGCCCTCGGCTCCCATTGCGCCGAGCGCGTTGTCGATGATGTTCGTCCACACCTGGTTCAGCTCGCCCGCGTACGCCGGGATCCTCGGGATCGTGTGGTCGTACTCCTTCACGACGCGGATCCCCTGCGCGATCTTGCCCGCCAGCATGACGAGGGTCGAGTCGAGTCCTTCGTGGACGTCGATCCACTGGTGCGGGGCGCGGTCCATCTGCGAGTACTGCTTGGCCTTGCCGACCAGTACCGAGATCCGGGTCGTCGAATCCTCGATCTCGCCCATCAGCATCTCGGTCTCGAGCGCGTACGCCAGCCAGCGGACGGCACCGTCGAGGAAGGTCTCGCCTACCGAGTCCAGCAGGCGATCGAGGTCGGGCACGGTCAGCCCGGCGCGAACGTAGATGTCGGCGAGATCCCAGCCCTGGTCGATGTCGTGGCCGTCGAACCAGTCGCCGATCTCGTCCTCGCGGTCGGCCTGCTGCATCGCGGTCAGCTTCGGCGCCGAGGCGACCTGTTTGACCAGCTGCTCCTGGATGTCCAGCAGTTGCTCCAGCAGTGCCGGGTCGACGTTCTTCTTCGCCAGCATCGCCAGTTTGTGCCGCATCCCGGCGACCCGCTCACGCAGCGACGCCGTCGCGCGGACCGCGGCGGCGGCCGGATTGTTGAGCTCGTGGGTCAACCCGGCGGAAAGCTCGCCGAGCGCCAGCAGCCGGCGCCGCGAACCGATGACGGTGTCGCTGTTGCGCCAGCCGAGGTACATGCCCTCCAGCAGATGCGTCGCCATCGGGAACCAGCGGCGGAACTGGGTGGCGAACTCGGCCGCGGGCAGGGTCAGGAAGGTGAGGTCGCTGACCGCGTGCACCGAAGCGCCGTAGGTGTGTTCGGTCTCCTGGTGCACGAAGAACTGCGTCGCGCCGCAGTAGGCGCCGCGCTGATCGGACCGGATCGTCTCGACCTCGGTGCCGCCGACGAGCCGCGTCATCCGCAGCGCGCCCGACAGCAGGAGATAGAAGCAGGTGGCCGGTTCACCCTCGCGCATGACCGTGGTGCCGCCGGTGTAGTGCTCCAGCACGGCGTGCTCGTCGATCCAGTCGAGCTGGTCCTCGCTGAGGTGCTCGAAGAGGAAGAGCCCGCGCAGTTCCTCCCTGGGCAGAACGCTCATTGCTCCTCCAAGTACCGGTGGACCAGGGTGACCGCCATGGCGCCTTCGCCGACGGCCGACGCGACGCGTTTCACCGACGCGGCCCGGACGTCGCCCGCCACGAAAACGCCGGGGATGGACGACTCCAGATAGTGCGGGTCGCGGTCCAGCGGCCAGCCCGGCGGCGGACCGCCGTCGGTGAGCAGATCGGGCCCGGTCCGCACGAAACCGTGGTCGTCACGCTGGATTTCGGTGCCGAGCCAGTCGGTACGCGGTGCCGCGCCGATGAAGATGAAGAGGTGCCCGGTGGGCACGGTCTCGGTCGCGCCGCCGTTCTCGCACAGCGTCAGCCGTTCGAGGTGATCGTCGCCGTGCGCCTCGACCACCGTGGTCCGGGTGCGGACGTGGATGTTCCCGATCCCGGCGATCTGCTCGATCAGGTAGTGCGACATCGACGCTTCGAGCGACTGGCCGCGCACGAGGATGGTGACGTCGGCGGCGTGCTTGGAGAAGAACACCGCCGCCTGGCCCGCCGAGTTCGCGCCGCCGACGATGTAGACGTGCTCGCCCTTGCACTCGGGCGCTTCGGTCGCGGCGGAGCCGTAGTACACGCCGCGGCCGGCGAGCTCGGCGACGCCGGGGGCCTCCAGCGCCCGGTAGGTGACGCCGCTGGCCAGCACCACGGAATGCGCGGAGATCTCGGTCCCGTCGCCGAACAGGACCACTCGCGCGGAACCGCGGGCCTCCAGGCCGACGACGTCGCGGGCGGTGAGCACCTCGGCGCCGAACTTGAGCGCCTGCCGCCGCGCGCGGTCGGTGAGCTGCGCGCCGGACACGCCGTCCGGGAAGCCGAGATAGTTCTCGATGCGGGAGCTGGTGCCCGCCTGCCCGCCGGTCGCCTTGCGCTCGACGATGACGGTACGCAGCCCCTCCGACGCGCCGTACACGGCCGCCCCGAGCCCGGCGGGCCCGCCCCCGATCACGATCAGGTCGTAGAACTCCTGGGCGGGGCGGGTGGAGAGGCCGACCGCGTCGGCGAGTTCGGGCCCCGACGGCTGGCGCAGCACCGTGCCGTCCGGGGTGACCAGCACCGGGATGTCCTGCGGCGCCGCGTCCGCCGCGTCGAGGATCCGGCGGCCCTCGTCGTCGTCGACGGAGTACCAGCGGTACGGCACGGCGTTGCGCGCCAGGAAGTCGCGCAGGTGGAACGACGGCGAGGAGTACCGGTGGCCGATCAGCTTGATCTCGTCGACCGGCCGCTCCCCCACCGCGCGCCAGGTCTCCACCAGCGCGTCGACGACCGGGTACAGCTTCTCCTCCGGCGGATCCCACGGCTTGAGGAGGTAATGGTCGACGTCGACGACGTTGATCGCCTGGATCGCGGCGTCGGTGTCGGCATAGGCGGTCAGCAGCGCGCGGCGCGCGTGCGGGAACAGGTCCATCGCCTTCTCGAGGAAGACGATGCCGTCCATCTGCGGCATCCGGTAGTCGGCGAGGATCGCGGCCACGGCGTCGCCGCGCAGCTTGATCTCGCGCAACGCGTCGAGGGCGTCGGCGCCGGAATCGGCCCGGATGATCCGGTAGTCCTTTCCGTACCTTCTGCGCAGGTCACGGGCGACCGAACGGGACACGGCGGGATCGTCGTCGACGGTCAACAGGATCGGCTGGCTCACCGGATCAGCCTATTACGTTGGGGCTGTGCTGACCGAAGCCGAAGAAGTGATTCACGCCCGTGCCGCCGTCGCGTGCGAGGCGGCCGCCGCGGCGGGGCTCCCCGGCCGCTTCGAGGCTTGGCGTGAAGACGGGCTGCCGGCGGTCCTGGCCACGGCGCCGGAGTTGCGGTTCCTGCGCACGGTCTCCGGGATCACCGAGGAGAACCTGCCGCAGGCCGTCCGGCTGGCCGGGGCGTCGTGCTGGGACGGCGACCCGCCGACGCTCGTCCTGCCGCCGGGCCTCCACCGCGGCACCGGTCTCGTGCCCGCCGGTGTCCGCCCGATCGCGATCCTCCCGCTCACCGGACTCGCGCCGCCGGATGCCGACGTCGACGACTCTCCCGACCTCGATGTCTTCCTCCGCGTCCTGCTCGACGGGTACGAGACCGGAGACACGGTGACGGCGTTCATGGCCGCCGAGCACTCCGACGCGCGGATCCGCCGGTCGCTGCTGGTCGAGGACGGTGTGCCGATCTCCGCCGCGCGGGAGCCCAGGTCCATTCGCGGCAGGCGTTCAGGCTTGGGTGAGCTTCCGCAGCCGGAAGGCCAGAACGAGCAGCATCACGCCGTACAGCAGCGCGTAGATCCCGACCAGCAGCGCGATCCCGTACGCGCCGGCGATCGGGTTGATCACGATCACGATGCCCGCGATCAGGGAGAGCGCGCCCGCCGCGATGAGGAACGCCTCGCCCTCGATCTGCTTGCGCAGCCGGATCGCCGCGACGATCTCGACGATGCCGGTGAAGATCGCCCAGAAGCCGACCAGCAGCGCCAGCACCAGCACCGTGATCCCCGGCCAGATCAGGACGAGGACACCGGCGATGATCCCGAACGCGCCGAGGACACCGTAGGCGGCGCGATGAGCGGCGTCGCCCGGCCGGAAGGCCTGCATGATGCCGCCGATGCCGTCGAAGATGGCGTAAATGCCGTAGAGGATCGCGAGGGCGAGGACGGTCGTTCCCGGCCAGACCAACGCGAGAATGCCGAACAGGATGGCGAAAACCCCGCGAAGTGCGGCCAGCGGCCAGGCCAGGCGGGGTTCGACGACGGTGAGACCGACGAGAGGCATGCCCCGAGTATCGGAGCGCCGATGCGGGAGCGCGCGGCACGCCACCCGTTGGGGTGAGCGGGCCGGTGCGCGCCGCGACCGCCATCCCGGCGCGCACCGGGGTCATCAGGGATAGGCGACCAGGTTGGCCACGGTCGATCCCGAGTTCGCCGGTCCGCCGCGATCGTTGATCACCCGGCCGATGGTCCCGTTCCCGCCGAGGGAGACGGCGACCATGCTGCGGAACCGGACGTTCGCGCCGTTCGGGACTTCGATCGCGCGATCCGCCACCACACTCGGATTCACGTTGAAGTAGCAGTAACTTCCGAGCCCGTAAGCCTCGTGGTTCGTCACCGAGTCCGCCACCTTGTAGGCCGCGTAACCCCGCGTCGATCCGTTCATCCAGGCGGCCTGATTCGGTGGGTCGTAAGGCATTTCGTTCTGGTAGAAGTACGTCCGCCCGCGCTCGCCGTTCCAGATCGTCTGGTATTTCTGGTAATGCTCGACGAACAGGCCGTACATCGTCACGTCGTCGCCGTTGACGATCAGGCCCGTGTCAGCGGTGTTGGTATTCCACCCGACCCCGCTGCCGTGGTCGGCGCGCCAGATCCACAGGTGGTCGCCGATGACGTCGTCGCTGTTGACCACCAGGCTGTTCGTGGCCTTGCCGACGCCCGCCCCGCCGATGCGGAAGAACACGTCGTGCAGCGAAGTCGGGTTGGCCGCGTGGTCCTGCGCGGAGTTCGCCGGGCCGACCTCCATCAGCGTGTTCGAGTTCGTGGTGCCCGCGTCGATCAGGACACCCGCCACTTTGACGCCATCGACGTCGGCCACCGTCATCGCGGTGATGCCGTTGTCCGGGATCAGCGTCGCCAGGCCGAGCCCGAGCACGACGGTGTCCGGCCGGGTGACGCGGAGCGTCTCGTTGAGGTGGTAGACGCCCGGGGTGATCAGGAGGTCCTTGCCCTCGGCGAGAGCCGCGTTGATCTGCGACGCCGTCGTGCCGGGCTTCGCGATGAAGAACCGGCTGATCGGCAGCGAGGACCCCGGCTGCCCTGCACCCCAGGTGATCCCGGAGGCGTTGGTGCGCTTGGAAGGTACGAAGACTTGGTACGCCCCTGCGGCGTCGACGTAGAGGAACGGCTTCTCCCGCACCACCGGTGTCGTGTTCACCGTGGTGTACGGCGGATTCGGGAAACTGGTCGACGGCGCGCCGCCGACGCCGGCGAACACCATGTTCCAGTTGGAGCCGCTCCAGCTCCCGAACTGCGAGTTGCGCGAGATCCACTGCTGCTGCGAGCCGGACCGGACCTGACCGTCGACCTTCACGTCGGACATCCATCCGCCGCTCGACCAACCGCCGTCGTCGAGCTGGAGGTCGCCGCGGACATGCATGCGGCGATACGGCGCGGCCTGCGAAACGGCCCACCGGTCGGTGCCTCCACTGGGATTCACGGACAGGTTTTCCGCGCCACGCCAGAAGTTCTGTGTCGCGTTGCCCTGGAACCAGTCTGCCTCCGCGTGCACCGCGCCGTTGATCGTCACATTGTCGGGAGACAGGCCGAGCCCCAGCACCTGCGTATAGAACCCGACGTTCACGTCGACGTTGTACGAGCCGGGCTTGAACAGCAGCGCTTTCCGGTTCGAGCCGAACTGGCTGGTCTCCTGCTGCGAGAACACGCTGTTCACCTGGGACTGGACCGCCGACTGCGACATACCGGGATCGAAGACGAGCACGTTCGGCCCGAGGTCGGGGTTCGCGGCGGCGGAGACCGGGGTGAGCCGGAAGGACTGGGCGCCGGTTCCGTTGCAGGCGTGCTGCTGGAGCTGGGTGCTGTCCTGGGTCGAGAGGCCGGGGATGTCCAGGCACCTGCCACTGTTGCGGCTCACGAAGTGATACGCCCCATCCGCTTCCTCGACCGGCTGCCACTGCTGGTTGTTCCCGCCGCCGTAGGCCCACAGGTGGATCAGCCCACCGTCGGCCGTCGACACGTCGGCCACGTCCCACACCTGGGCCGGGTTGTTGCGTGTGTTGACCCGGTAGTAGCCGTCCGAAGTGGGCTGGAACTGCCACTGCTGGGAAAAGGTCTGGTTGCAGGCGTACTGCTGGACGACCGTCCCGTTCGCCGATCCGGCGGCGCGCGCGTCCACGCATTTCCCGCCGGTCGTCGTCACCGTGTACCAGGTATCGGGAACGATGGCCGCCTGCGCCGCCGGAGCCACCACCAACAGCGCTCCGACCAGGGAAAATAGGGCTACCAGGGCTGCTCTGGCCCTCATCAGGATCTCCTCCGCGTCATACGGGCAGGGCGAGCTGAGGCGGAGCCCGGTGGAGACGCGGCGTAGCGGGCGGGGACCTCGGCGTCACAATGGTCGAAAACGTAACGGCGGTCACACCCAGAGTCAATACACGGCTAAAAATAAGCCTCAAACATGCAGGTCACGGTCGTTCATGAGGCCGATGGCCGCATAGAGTGACCCCCGCGTGAACGACCCTCGCGGACGGTGTAATGTATGGACACACGAGATGCGGAGAACAAATCCGCTCCGGGGCTATGGCGCAGCTGGTAGCGCACCTCACTGGCAGTGAGGGGGTCAGGGGTTCGAGTCCCCTTAGCTCCACAATCAGAAGAACCGCCCGCCTGGCACGTTTGCCGAGGTAGGGCGGTTTTTCGTTTCGGCTCTCCTTGAGAATTGGAGTGGCGAGAGCACCTGTCCCACTCCGCCAAGTGGGGTCCCATCACCGTCGCAACAACCCTCAGTGGCTTCGAGGGCCGTTTCGGCGGCGAAGTCAGGTGGCGTCCCAGTAGTAGCGCACGGAGGACCAGTCTCCCTGGGCTACCGCGGCAGGATCGCCGAACAGATGCGCGATGCCGTGGTCTCCCCACCTGCCCGAGTACTTCGTGCCGCCGTTCACGGTCGCGCTCGGCGACCCGGTCCGGCTGCTGACCGCCGGCGACCCGGCTTTGCCCGACGCCATCCGCGAGGTGGGCTTCGCCGAAACGCGTTCGGAGCCACGGCGACCTGGACCGACCGGATCCGGCGCGCCGGACACGCCACCGAAACGCGCTCAAAAGAAGCGCGATCGCGCGGGAAGACCACCCACACGATCGCGCTGACTACCGCGGGAAATCCGGTCAGCGGTAGAACCACTCGGAGTTGGCGCCGTCCGGAGCGTCCAGCTGGATCAGAACCCTGTCGGCACCGCCCGGCTTGTTCGCGGGGACCGGGATATCGATCGGCCAGTTTCCGTCACAGCGCGGAGTCGAACTCGCGGTGCCGAGATAGTTGGGCCCCGCGTAGGAATAGCCGTAGACGGATCGGCCACATCCGACGGCGTGCAGGGTTCCTTCGAGGAGCACCGTCCGGTTGGTGAAAGTGGCGGTGCCTGAGGCGTAGCTGGCTCCGTACTCGACGTAGAAGCTCCGCACGACGGACGCCGGCGCGGCCGTGGCGGCGGGCGCGCCCGCGAGAACAAGTCCTGCCGCGGCCATGCCTGCCGCCGCGGCGGAATACTGCTTGGAGAACAAGGAACTCCCCCTTTGGTCGATCCGCACCCGGGAATTCCGGGCCTGTGCAGAATGCCGACCCACAGCACCGCTGGTCTGCGTCATCTGACACAGACCGGCCTTCAGCTGATGAAGCCCGCCGCCTTGAGCCAGTCGCGGGCGACCGTGGCGGGCTTCTGGCCGTCGACGCTGACCTTCTTGTTCAGGTCCGTGAGCGTCGCGGTGTCGAGCTTCGCGGCGATCGGTGTGAAGACCTGTTCCAGGTGCGGGTATTTCTGGGCGAGTGGGGTGGCGATCGTGATCGCGGGGTTGTAGGTCGGGAAGAAGTGCTTGTCGTCGTCGAGCACGGTGAGGTTCTGCGCGGCCACCCGCCCGTCGGTGGAGGCGACCGAGCCGAAGCCGCAGGGCTCCCCCTTGCCGATGCTCGGGTACACGACTGCGTCGTTGAGCAGGTGCACCTGCGGGTCGGGCAGGGTGAATCCGTAGGTCTTCGCCAGGCCGGGGAAGCCGTCGTCCCGGCTCTTGAACTCCGGGCCCATACAGGTCGAGGCCGCGGCCGGATCCCGCTTCACCAGGGCCGCGTAGTCGGACAGGGTCTTGACGCCGGTTCGGGCCAGTGTCGCCTGGTTTCCGGCGAGGGCGTAGGTGTCGTTGGCCGGAGAGCGTGCCCACCAGGTGACACCGTTGGCGTTGTCGGCCTGTTTGACCGCGTCGTACTGCGCCTGCGGATCACTGATCGGCTTGGTCTGGTTGAGGTAGCTGATCCAGGCGGTGCCGGTGTATTCCCAGTACAGGTCGACCGCGCCGCTGGTGAGCGCCCGGCGGACGTTGCTCGAGCCGGTGATGTTGGTCTTGTCCTCCGGGCTCGCCCCGGCCGCCTGCAGTGCGACGACGGCGATCTGGCCGAGCAGCAGCTGTTCGTCGAATTCCTTGGAGCTGACCCGGATCTTGGCGCCGGTCAGCGCGTCGATCTTCTTGATGGATCCGGCGCCCACGTCGGCGCCGGTCTCGTCCTTGCCGATCGTGCAGCCGGTCGCGAGCGCCGCTGCCGCGACGAGCGCGAGCACGGCGGCGGTCGTGCGCTGGAGCATCCGCATGGGTCGGTCCTCCTTGAAGTGGGTCGAGCTACATTCCGCGCGGGTGCAGGACCTCCTCGGCCACCAGCCCCAGCCAGTCGATGAAGAGCGCCAGCGCGGCGACGATGATGCCGAAGGTCAGGCTCAGGATCGGGCGGTTCAGACCGATCCCGGCGACAAGCCCGCCGCCGAGACCGCCGCCGTCGATGAACGTCGCCAGCGTCGCGCTCGCGACGGTGAGCACCAGCGCGGTCCGGATCCCGGCGAGGATCACCGGGACGGCCAGCGGCAGTTCTATCCGCCACAGGACGGCCGTCTTGCCCATGCCCATCCCGCGCGCGGCGTCGACGAGGGTCGGGTCGACGTTGTCGAGCCCGACGATCGTGTTGCGCAGCACCGGCAAAGTCGCGTAGACGACGAGTGCCGTCACCGCCGTCGCGGTACCCGTGCCGATCCAGAGCGCCAGCAGCACGACGAGCCCGATCGACGGAATCGCCTGGCCGAGGTTGCCCAGCCCCAGGCCGATGGGCCGGGCCCAGCGGGCGCCGGCGCGGGTGAGCAGGATGCCGAGCGGGAGGGCGATGGCGATGGTGCACGCCGTCGAGATCACGGTGAGCCGCAGGTGCGCGCCCAGTTCGGTGAAGATCTCGCCGGCGTTGAGAAAACGCTGTTCGATCGAGTCGATCGGGTGCGCGCGCACGATCAGGTAGAGCGTCAGCAAGACCAGGGTCAGCAGGACCGGGCGCACCAACAATCCGAGCCGCCGGCGACGAGGCCGCGCGGGCACCGTGGTGTCCGGAGCCGGCTCGGGTGCGTCGTCCGGGATCGCGGGCGCGGGTGCCTCGTCGATGGGCCGGAGCGCTGCGACGAGGCTGGGCACGTCGCACACCTGCGGCTGCCTGCCGTCGTCGGTGACCAGGACCGCGGTGCTGCCGGTCCGCACCATCACGTCCAGCACGTCCCGCAGGGTGGCGTCGGGCCGGACCGGAGGCAGGCCGTCGGGCCCGGTCGACGGCTGGAGGCTCAGGTCACCCACCCGGATCAATGCGAGCCGCTTCAGGTTCCGCTTCGAACCGACGAAACTCGCGACGTAGTCGTCCGCCGGCGCGGAGAGGATCGCCTGGGGCGTGTCGTACTGGGCGATCACCGACCGCGGCCGCAGTACGGCGATCCGGTCGCCGACCTTCAGCGCCTCGTCGAAGTCGTGCGTGACGAACACGATCGTTTTCCGCACTTCCCGTTGCAGGCGAAGGAATTCGTCCTGCAGCCGGGCGCGCGTGATCGGGTCGGTGGAGCCGAACGGCTCGTCCATCAGCATGACCGGCGGATCCGCGGCCATCGCCCGCGCCACACCGACGCGCTGTTGCTGACCACCGGAAAGCTCACGCGGGTACCGGATTCCGTGCTCGCGGGTCAGGCCGACGACGTCGAGCAGCTCGCGCACGCGGTCGGCGACGCGTCGCCGGGTCCAGCCGAGCAGCCGCGGCACCACGCCGATGTTGGCGTCCACTCGCAGATGCGGGAAGAGCCCGATCTGCTGGATGACGTAGCCGGTGTTGCGCCGGTGTTCGTCGAGGTCGAGCTCCGACACGTCAGTGCCGCCGATCGTCACGACGCCCGCCGTGGGCTCGACGAGCCGGTTGATCATCCGCATGGTCGTCGTCTTGCCGCACCCCGAAGGACCGGTCAGCACGACGATTTCGCCCGCGGGGATGCGCATCGTCAGGCTTTCGACCGCCGGAACCGCTCTTCCGGGGTAGTGCTTGCTGACGTCCCGCAGTTCGATCGTCTCGCCACCCATGCCGGCTGTGCCCTCCGACATCGCCGCTCGGTGGGGAAGGGGACGTCGCCTGGTGGTCAGCTTGCCGACCACCACGAAGGCCAGGTCGAACAGCAGCGCCAGCACCATGATCCCGAGCGTTCCGGTGAGCACCTGGTTCAGCGAGTTGACCGAGCCGAACCGGCCGAGTCCGTCGAAGATCTCGTTGCCGAGGCCTGGACCCTTGACATACGCGCCGATGGCCGCGATACCGATCGTGATCTGCGTCGAAACCCGGACGCCGGAAAGGATCACCGGCCAGGCGAGCGGCAGGCGCACGCGGAACAGCAGCCTCGCACGGCCGAACCCCATCCCGCGCGCCGCGTCGACCACGGCCGGATCGACGCCGCGCAGCCCGACGATCGTGTTGCGCGTGATCGGCAGGAGCGCGTAGAGCACCAGTGCGCACAGGACATTCGTCAGCCCCAGGCCGAACGGGCCGATCAGGACGCCCAGCAGCGCGATCGACGGGACGGTCAGGAACGCCGCCGTCGTCGAGGTCGCCATCGCGCCGAGCCATCGCCGCCGGTAGGTGAGCAGGCCGATCGTCATGCCGACCAGCACGGCCAGCGCCATCGCCGCCAGGGTCAGATCCACATGCAGGATCGCGTCGTTCACGACGTCGATCCAGTTCTCCCGGAGGTACTCCGACAGGCTCAGGGCGCCGCTCCTCGACGTCGCAGGGCAGAAAATGGCCGACCACGTCGTGTTCGGCCGGGTTTCAGCCCAACATGCCCGCGGGGCTCCTGTCCACAGCTCGGCGTAAAGATTCGGCACGTGCCTGCTGGCAGGATCGACGCCCATGACCGACGAGTTCGCGCTCATCGCCGAGCGCCACCGTCGTGAGCTGCAGGTGCATTGCTACCGGATGCTCGCGAACTACGCCGACGCCCAGGACATGACGCAGGAGACGTACCTGCGCGCGTGGAACAAGCGGGAGTCGTTCAGGGGCGACGCCGCGCTGCGGACCTGGCTGTACCGGATCGCGACGAACGTCTGCCTCGATTTCCTGGAGAAGCGCAGACCGGTGCCGTCCGGGCTTTCGGACTCCGGCGCCGAGATGCTGTACCTGCAGCCGTACCCCGACCGGATGCTCCCCGAGGACCCGCAGGAATCGGCGGTGGCGCGGGAGACGATCGAGCTGGCGTTCATCGTCGCCGTCCAGCACCTGCCGCCGCGCCAGCGCGCGGTGTTCATTCTGCGCGACGTCCTCGGCTGGCCGGCGTCGAAGGCCGCCGACGCCCTCGAGCTGACCGTCGCCTCGGTGACCAGCGCGCTGCAGCGGGCTCGCGTGACGATGCGCGAGCAGCTGCCCGGCCGCCGTCTCGACTGGCGGAGCCCCACCACCGTCGAGCTGTCGAAGGACGAACGCCGTGTGGTGAAGGCGTACATCGAAGCCCATGAGCGCAACGACCTCGACGGGCTGACCTCCCTGCTGCGCGACAACGTGCGCTTCGCGATGCTGCCCGAGCAGGGCGCCGTGCTCATGACGGCCGAGGAGGCGGTGGACGGCTGGGTCTCCGGCGGGCTCTTCGCGCCCGGACACGACGACTGGCGCGGTATGACCACGACGGTCAACCGCATGCCGGCCGCCGCGTTGTACCTCCGCACCCCCGGAGACCCGGAGTATCGGCTGTTCGCCATCGCGGTCCTGCGTGTCGTCGACGGGAAGATCGCCGACCTCACCGGATTCGACGCCGCCGGCCTCCCCTGGCTGGACCTGCCCCCGACACTGTGAGCACTGGTCCGGTCAGCGCCGCGTCTCGTATCGGGTCAGCACCACGCCGCCGGGGAATGTCCGCGTCTCCGCCAAGGTCAGCTTGACCCAGCTGTCCAGCGCGGTGAAGAACGGCGTGCCGCCGCCCACCAGGACCGGCACGGTGACCAGCACGTACTCGTCGATCAGCCCGGCCCGCATGGCCGCCCCGGCGAGCGTCGCGCCGCTGATGTCCATCGGGCCGCCGTCCTCGGCCTTCAGCCGGGTGATCTCGGTGACCGCGTCGCCGGTGACCAGGCGGGAATTCCCGTCGACCTTGTCGATCGTCGAGGAGAACACCACCTTCGGCATGTCCTGCCAGCGGCGGGCGTACTCGATCACCGCCGGCGTGGCGCCGGGCTGCCGGTCGGCGGTCGGCCAGTGGGAACTCATCGTCTCCCACAGCTTGCGCCCGTACAGCGCCAAATCCGTCGCCGCCACGCGGTCGGACCACCACTGGAACAGCTCGTCGCCCGGCGACGAGTCCGGTCCCTCACCTCCGCTCCAGCCGAGGTCGTCGCCGGGCGCGGCGATGTAGCCGTCCAGGGTCACATTCATGCCGAAGGTCAGTTTTCGCATGGCGTCAGCCTTTCCGTGAGTCGATCTCACACGTACAGACGGGCGGGGCACGAAAAACTGATCGGTGCGTTCTAGGACGGGTAAGGCAAAGGTGGCGTGGGCCCTCTTCGTTAACGCCAAGCGCCGTTAAGAGTCCACAAGGGACACTTGTCGACTGCGCGGTGTCCGCTTTATATCTATTTGTACGATCCTGACCGAGGTCGTGAGTGGCAATGAGGGTTAGAACCCTCTTTGCCACTCACGACCCCCTTATGAAACCGTGCAGACCACCCAGACCGGACACTCACAG
>NZ_JBIWKX010000057.1:0-50125 GCF_044765885.1 Amycolatopsis sp. NPDC102389 | reverse complement strand
CGAACTCGTCGGCGAAAGCGTCAAGAGCGGTCTCCCCCTGAGCGAGCCTCGCGGCCAAATCCCTGCTCTGCCTCCCCGCTTCGTCCCGCCCACCAACTCCCACAGCCTGAAGGGCGGCGACACTCGCGGCCACCCGTGCTCGCTGCGCGGCGATCCGCGGATCGAGTCCGGTCTCGTCCGGCACGCCGGCGACCTCGCGCAGCCGCTGCTCGACGGCCTGAAGTTCGAACCACTTCTGATCGGCAGCGCCCTGTTTCCGATGGAGGCTCGACTCCTTGGCCCGCCACAACGCGGAAGCCTGAGAAACCCTGTCCTGGGCCTGCGAGGCCGTCGCCGGAAGCGGCGCGCCCAGGACCTTGGCCAGGTCGGCGTTGATCACCCGGGGCAGGGCCGATCCGGGAAGCTGGACGACCACGGCGCTGGTGACCCCGCCCACGTCGGCCACGATCAAGTGCTCGGTGTCGAACTTGATCAATCCGCTACGCCCCGTGTCCTGCAGGGTCACCGTGCGCAATCCCGCGGTGACGCCGGAGAGCTGGCCACTCGCCATGGCCGCCTGCACGTCAGCGCCACCAGGAATGTGCAGGTTGTCGGCTCGATCGGTGATGCCCCCGTCACCGCCGACAACCTGGGCACCGGCGGTGCCGGAACGGGCGGTGTCGGAAATGAAGCTTTCGAGGATTTTCGCGGACTGGTCGAAGCGGACGCTGTCACTCAAGCCGACGATCTGCGCCCCGCTCAGCCGGGAATAGATCTTGACCTTCGCTTCCTGCCCCCCGGCGAGCGACATCGTGTAGAGGGTCGGCAGTGGCAATGAAGCCGAGGACGTCTTGACGAGATTGGCGCGGATCACCGTGTTGGTCACCGACAGCGCGAGCGTGTTCATCGCACCCGTCTCGCTACTGGTCAACCCGGCTTTGGCGCCCGCACCCTCGATCGCCCGAACCACGCCTTCCCGGATGTCAGCGGCGCCGCGGAAACCTTCGACGAGAACGTCAGCGGGAAGTTTCAGTCCACTGCTCTGCCATCCCTTGACACTGGCGTCGGTGTGCCGTCCGAGGGGGATCGTCAAGCTCTCGTGTTCCCGTCCGCGATCGGCGCCGATCTTCAGGTCATCCGCGTTGGCCCGGATCGTGATTTCGTCGGTCAACGCGCTCGACGCGATCTGACGGCCTTCCTTCTCGACCGTCAGTTCCCATCGCAGCCGGACCCGGTACCGGGCACCGGGACCGGACGCGGTGGTCGCGCGGATCGTGGTCAGCCCCGAGCCGGTGACCCGGCGGTCGATGCGCTCACGGGTGCCGCCCACACCGGCCGATCCACCCAGCGCGCCTCCGCCGCTGGGATCGCCGGTGGAGAACAAGGACCGCCAGCCAGGACGGAGCCACCCGCCCCTCGACTTCGAACGTTCTTCGACGGCCTTGTTCATGGCGGCGTTGGTGATCGCCTGCTCGATCTCGCTGCCGTCGTTTTCGTAGCCGTCGAATTCAACGGTCTCCGCCGTCGCTTTCAGCAGCACGTTGTAGTCGTCCGACCACAACACTCCCGGCTTGTGTACGCGCAGCGGCAGGCCACCGTCGAGCGCGTTGTCGAGCAACGATGTCGCGTTCGAACCATCGACCAGGTCACTCAGCCGTTCGGCGGCGCCCATCGCGTCGTCCAGAACGACCTTGGGTATCAGATTACGGTGTTCGCCGTTGAGGCCGGCGCGAAGGGCGGGCAGCAAACCGGAAAGGTCCGGCAGGTCCTCGGCGACGTAAGAGCCGAACGAGCCCGAGGAACCGAACGACAGTTCCGGCGCGGCGAGTTTCGGTGCCGTCTCCCGCGGTTCCGCCGCGGGAAGCAGGCCCTGCGCCCTGGCCTGACGCTCGGTCATCCGGACGAAAAGCGAACCTGGCATGAACTTGTCGGCCCCAGCGGCGGACACCGGGCCGTCGATGACCCGCTTCTGCCTGCTCTCGGCGACCATTCGCGCTCGGACGTCGTACCGGACGAGCACCGTACGGCTGTGGGCGGACGCCCTTTCCTTGTGGTCGACCATGACGGTGTGTTCGCTCGACTGGCCTCGCTTCCTGCCCCAGAACCTGGCCGAGGTACCCATCGCGATCCGTCCACCCGCCGACGACGTCGGCGTCGCGTCGGGCGCGAAGAAGTTCACGTTCGCGCTGGGACCCACCGCCTTCACTCTCAAGGATTCCGACGCCGCCTTGGTGGCGCCGCTGAAGGTCACCTTGTCGCGGCCGACGTCGGACACCTTCACCACCAGCGGATCGGTCAGTTCCAGCCGCATGCCGAGGGCGCCGATCCTTTTGGTGGCGCGACGCCCGTAGCTGAGACCGTTCCGCCGGAAGGCCGGTATCGAAGAGGATTTGAGCAGCGCCCGCAGCGTCTCGGGGGCGAACCATTGGTGCACGAGCTGGTGTCCCTTACTTCCCGGAAGCACCAGCACCTCGTCGTCGTTCGTGGCGCGGTTGGACAGATCAACAGCCAGCTCACCGAGTTCTCCGGCGTGGGCGAACGCCTCCACATACAGGAATTCCGGCACGGGAGTGGTCGACGCGGACAACTCGTCGATGGCGGGCGTCTGCTCGGGATCGAGGTGGACCACCTTCGTGGCCCCGGGAGTGAACTTCGACGGGTCGGTCTTGTGGACCGCGGATTCGCTCACCCACAACTCGGTCTTCCCCGTCACGGTGGGGATCGGGACCGCGGCACCGGGCTGGGAGCCCGCGAGGACGCGCACCTTAGGTATGGAACGGAAGGGCGATCCGGGGGTCAGCCGCCGGACCCAACGGCGGGGACGCCGGTGACTGACGATCTCGATATCGAAGGCGATGTTATGGCTGAAAACGTGGGACAGATCGGCGCCGACCTGTTCGACGGTCACAGCGCTGCCGGCCGCACCGGAGTTCTTCCACGACCGGCCGTCGGCGAATTTGACCGGCGTCGCCGCGATGTTGGTGATCGCACCGACGTCCAGCGCGCTGGAGAAACCGACCCGTCCACGTGCTTCCGGCCCGCCACCCCAGCCGCGCTCCACGCCGGCGCCACCGGCGACGGTGACACCCGTGGTCTGGATCCCGGCCACTGTGCGCCCGTCGGCCTGCCCCAGATGACGACCGTCGTCGAGCTTGCCCTTGACCCGCACGCTGATGAACTCGTCGAAGAAGAGGCCACGACGTTTGAGCTGGGTCGAGATTCCCGGTCCGAGCAGGCTGTCCAACCTGTTCATCATGGCTGTCGCGGAGAACACCGATGCCAGCTTCCGCTGGTTAGCCAGGCGTTCCTCCGCCTTGTCGCCGGAACCACGGGACGTTTTCGCCTCACGGTTGCTCCACTTGGGCAGCAGATCTTCCAGACCAGGAGCTCGCCTCAAAGCGCTTTCGATCCGGGGCAGGATACCCGCGGCGACGGGTGTGGCCCCGGCCCGAATATGTCCGCCGGCCGCGGCGGCGGCCACGTAAGGAGGTTCGAAGCGTGGTCCCACATCGATGAAGCGCTTTTCGTAACCCGGCGGTACCGGCAGGTTTTCGGCCGTCGCCTCGTGCAGGTCCAGCCGGACGTACTTCGTCGCCGGCTCCGTCACCCAATCGCCATGCGTGGTCTGCACGGCGATCTCACCCTTCACCCGATAAAGACCGACGTCACCTTGGACGTACATGCTGGTTCCAGTGGTGGTCGACCGCCCCGTGATCGCGGTGTCGGAAATGCTCGCGGCGATGTTCCCGGTCACTCCCCCGTAGCCGGCCGCGACCCCGGGAACGCCCGCGCCACCGCCGACACCCCCGAGAAGATCCGGCCCGGCCTTCGTGGTCGACGCGACCGATTCTTCGGCCGTCGCTGTGTCCTGCGTGCGGGACTCGCCCTCCGCGGGCACCACGCCGACGAACTCCACGTCGTGCGGACGGAAGATCATCCGGGCGGCTTCGCGGTAGGCGCCGTGAGGGCTCACGAAATCCGCCGAGTGCGCAGCCTCACCCAGCCACATCTTCCTCGACAAGGTGCGAACGTTCGCGGCGGAAACGAAGTCGCGCAACGCGGACCGACCGGGAGCCCCCAATTTGGACACAGACGGGTGGAGTTTCCGCTGAACCTTTTCGAACATGGTGCGCTCGTCGAAGAGCACCGCGTCGACAGCGAGGAATCCGAGCCTCTTTTCCCAGCCGTCACGGGGCTTTCCCTGCGAAACCCCGGCCGGCTTGGTGACCTTGCTGACCGAATCCGATAGCAGCAAGGTGATCTCACCTGTGGTGGTACCCCCGGTGATGCCGCCGTCTTCGCCGGTGAGGGTGATGTAGTACTTGACGGGGACCTTGGCGCTCCGCACCTCGGAATTGGGCCGCCAGATGGTCTGCGCGTTCGTAGACGCGTCGGAGGTGCGCACGCCGACCGGCCTGGCCAGTCCCGTGCCGCCACCGGCGATGACCGGCACACCGCTGCTCATCAGCGAGATCGTGGAAAGCCCCAGCCGGTAAGAGGAATTGTCCGCACGGGACTGCGACTGGCCGAAGACCTGCTGGTCCCGTACTTCGCGGACGGCCCTGGCGGGCTCTCGCTTGCCCTCACCCGGCGCCGCCCCGCCGAGATCCGGCACAGCGACGACGTGCGCCTCGAACCATTTCTCCCCGACCCGGACCTGGAAGCTCCGTCCACCGCGCGCCTCTGGTTCCGCGGTTCCGGACGATCGATCCACGCCCGGCTCCTTGCCGAGGAAGGTCTCGAACCTCGCACGGTTCAGCTTTCCGACGATGGCCTTGATGCCCTCCGGCTCCGCGGTGCCGAAGGGAGCCAGCAGCTCGGTGATGCGTTTGCCGACCTGGTCACGATCCTTCACCTCGCTCACCACGACCAGTCCCAGAGCCTTGCCGTCGCGGGCGTACTCCGGCAGGGCCCCCCGGAACGACGAACCCATCTTGCCCGTTTCCGGGGCCACGGACGGCGCATGGCCATCGCCCTGAGCGTCCGATCGCGAAGGCCCGGCCGCGTCGTCTTCTTCCTGGATCGTGGCGAGCGGCCGGTATTGCCCCGGTCCCGGATGCGATGATCCAGGCGGGGTGCCGTTCTCCCTCGCCCAAATCTCGATGACCGGGTTTCCGACGCCTGAGACGACCTCGGGGGTGCCGGGCAGGCCGAGCGCGATCGGCCCGGGCCGCGGCGCGGAGCCGGGACGCGACACCTGGGCCAGGTGGACAGCCGTCTCCAGCGCGGGCATGACCAATGCTTGATAGATGTCCTCTGCTTCGTCGCCGAAGGCAAGGGCCTGTACCTCGGCTCCCGGATTGTCCAGCAGGAACTGGGCGACATCGCGGGCTTGGTCCCTGAGTTCGACGCCCCCGTCCAGGTTTCCGGGCGCCAGTTCGACGCGCAGGAGACGCTGCCCACCCGACAACGCCGGAGCGGTACCCGCGCCATCGGAGTCCGAGCCCTCCCCGTCGTCCTCCCAGATCGGGGGCAGATCGGCGTCGTAGACGTCATCCACGACCAGGAGCTGTTCCGCGTTCTCGTCGACCCAGATCTCGACGATCGTGTCACCGACGCCGGGCAGGAACTCGGGCATGGCCGCCAGGCCGAGTTCGCTCCGCCCGAGACGGTGCCCCAAGGGAACCGAGAGCTGCTCGAGGTTGGCGAAGGAGTCCAACTTGGGCATTACCACGCTGGTGAAGTCCTGTACGGCCCTCAACCGCTCCCCGATCACGCGATAGCGCACCCGGGGAGCGCGGCCTTCCTCACGCGCGACGAGAAGGTCGCGAGTGAGCCGGGAAAGCGGCTTCCAGTGTTCGACCGGCACGGTCAAGCTGTCCGCCGGGAACTCCATCCGGACGACGCGTCGCCCGCCGTGGAGAGCCGGATCCGCCTGCGCGGCGGCCAGAGCGTTGTCATAGTCGCGTTTCGCGTTCCAGAACTTGGCGGCGGCGCGTCGCTCGAAGGCGGCCTCGATGAGGGCGCCGTCGGGGGTCCTGGCGGCCACCGCCCTGGCCTTCCCCCTGGCCGCGGTCCACTCCTTGTCGCGCCTGGCCAGTTCGAGGGCGCTGTTCTTGAGCGCTACGGGCAGCCGGTGGTTCTGGTCGTTGCGGCGAACGTGATAGCCCTTGTCGTAGTCGACGTCTCGCACCTGCGTCGTGCGCCGGGTGAGCGGGCCAGTGGAGACGGGTTCGGCCACCAAGCGGAACCGGGTGGGATAGGACCAGGTGCTGGTGAGGGGATCGGCCGCGGCGGGGGTCCCGGGCTTCGGCAGTGCCCTGCCTCCCGACCGCTGGGCACCCTCGTGCTCGTGGCCTTCGCCGAAGACGGCGTGCGGCTCGAAACCGAAGAACAAGGCCTGCATACTGCCGAAGACCTGACGGCCCTCTTCGAAGGTGGTGTGCCCGGGCGCCTGGGGTACCCCCGCGCCGAAGACCGGCAGGGTCGCGACCACCTGTGTGGTTTCGCTGCCGCCGCTGAACTCCTTCATCCGCGTGGCATCCGTGTGCCCGTTGAGCTTGATCCGCCCGCTCACGTTCTCGAGGGCGCCCGGCCCGTCGATCATGGCGTGCAGCGTCAACTTCACGCCGAGTTCCGAAGGGAGGATCAGCTCGGTGCCCGTGGCGTCATCTGTTTCCGGCAGGACGGCTTCGGACGGCAGGGTCGAGGCGCTGCCGGCGCCGAAGTGCGACGGCGCCAAGGCGTTCAGCTGGCTCGGGGTGAGCTGCTCCCGCAGCAGCGCCAGCGTCCGCGAGTCCAGTTCCTTCCCGGTCGCGGCCTCCAGCGCGGTTCGGGCGGCGTCGCGCAGATTCTCGACCACGCCGTCGAAGTGGGTGATCCGGAAGTCCGCGGGGTCGTCCGGCAGTTTCGCGGCGCCGGAAGGGTTCCGCCACTTGTCGAGCCTGGCCTCGGTGGCTTCGGTTTCCGGACGCCAGGTGACCGTGCCTTCGTGGGGCAGGTCGTCGCCGGTTCCCTGGTCTTCCACCGCGGACCGGGTGAGCACTGTGCGCTCGGCGGAGATTTCGGCGATGCGCTCGCCGTGCCGTTCGATGCGGATGTCGAAATTGAGATCGACGCTGCGCTCGGCCAACGCTCCGCTGACCGTCTCCGACTGAATCAACTTCGCGGTGCGGCTGTTGGTGCGGCTCCTGAATTGGCCCAGCCACTCGATGATGTGCCCGACGCCGTAGCCGAGCGTGATGAGGGGCGCACCGTGCTTGCCGGGCTCGCGCTCGGCGTCCTTCACGTCGGATTCCGATTGGAACGCCATGCCCGCGGCCGGAATCGTCATCAGTTCGAGGAGGTTCCGCTTCGCGGTGCGAGTCGTCGCCGCCAACACGGACGCCACTGACGTCTTGGTGAGCTCTCCGTGCACGACACCGACCGGCATCGGCTCGCTCGTCGGCCGAACGTCGACGACGAGATCGTAGGTCTCTCCGCTGAGTTTGTTCTCCAGCCGCAGGCCGGCACTGGCGCCCCCGTTGGCCAAGTCGACCATCGACGCCTGGAAGTTGGACAGGAACCGCACGATCGCGCGATGGTTGTCGTGTCCGGTGTCCGAGGCCGCGCTGTTCAGCAGTTGATCGGCCTTCTCCTTGGTGAGAGCGCTCTCCAAGCGCGAGAGGAGGCCGGCCGGGTTGCCCGTCGCGTCAGCCTTGTCGGCTTGGTAAAGCTGGCCGCTGAGGTCCACCGGCTCGCTGACGCCATCGGCCCAGTTCGAGCCGCCGAGGCTGTGACCTTTAGGGACGTCGTCGACCTGTCCGGCGAACAGGGGCGCCGGCGCCGCGGAACTCGCGTGGCCACGGCGAGCGTCTTCGGCCGCCTGCTGGATCCTCACCTCGTGCAGTTGCTCGTCGGTCAGCAGGACCCTCACGGCTTTCGGCAGCTCGGACCGGTGCGCGGCCGTTTTGGCGGGCCGTGTCTTCCGGAAGTGCCACCGATCGAGAAGACCACGCCTGGCCGTCTCCACAGAGACCGTCGTCTCCAGCGTGGCTTCGACCACATGGACGCGGCGCGGCTCGAGGTTCTGCGCCCTGTTGGTCGACACCCGCGTCTTGCGGCTCACCTTCTTGCTGATGGTGGAGCGCCAGAGGTTCAGCTCCGCGAGGATCGGGCCCACACCACGCATGACCGTTCCCGACGAGTGCGCGGCCCCCTCGCTGACAGCGAAGACCGCAGGCTCGACCTCGTTCGAGAACCCCCAACTGCGGCTCTTCTCCGACGAGGTCGACGTCGAAGCTCCCACACCCTGCTGAGGTTGCTGCCAGACGGTGTCGAGCACTTCCGGGTCGCGAAGGCGGTAGGACACTCCCACCGCGGCGGTCCGCGCCGCCTTCCGGCGCTTCCACCGCAAGCCGTCGATCCGGGTCGGACGGTTGAACACACGCAAGTCCGAGCGCATGGCCTCGACCGAGATCGCCTGTTCGATCAACGCGGAGTTCTCGCCGTCCCGGAATTTCCAGATCGGGTCACCGGACGCGCGGTTGAGGGTCGTCCTGACGAGCTTGCGCACTTGGTCCAGCCCGGCCACCGAAAGGACTTGGACGCCATCGAGGACACGGGAAGTCCCGGTCCGCAGGTAGTCGGCCTTGTTCAGCGGTCGCGACGGAAGCCGGGTACCCGCGGTCACCGACACCGACCGCAGAGCGTCGCGTTCCGCCTCCGTCAGCTCGAGCACCACCTCGGTGACGATCGTGCGGGGAGCGCGGCGGTCCGCGGTGGCTCGCGAGTCGATGACGGGCAGGTGGTGTTCTTCGGGAACGTCCTTGCCTCGCTTCCCGAGGGTGAGTCCTCTGGCGAAGTCGTTGTGCCGAGACCAATACGAACCCGAGACCTTCAGTTCGACCTTCGCCGCGTAGCGGTATTTCGGCTCCGGAACGACCGCGCCCGACTCGTCCAGCTCGGAGCCGACGGTCCCACCCGCGGCCAGCTCGGTGGCACGTGCTCGTCCCGTGGCCCTCGCCCGGGTGAACGCCACCCTGTGGGTGCCGGTCATCATGACGGTGTTGCCCCCCAGCGCCGCGTAGATCCGCTCGCGGATCCCGGCGCTGACGTTCCAGCCATCGCCGGCGGTGTCCCCGCCGCGTTCGGCGTCGGTCAACGCCGTGGTGCCGGTACCGCCCTTGACCGGCCCCAGCGGCTCTCCGAGCGACAGCAGCTGGGCGTCGATCTGGAATCCGCTGTGGTAGTCATGCCCCCGGCCCGGCTCGGGGGCCAGGTCGAGGAACTGTGACTGGTCGAAGAGCAGGTTCGGCAACCGCCGGGCGAGGTTGTCCGCGGACAACGCCGTTTCGATGGCTTCCCAGCGTTCGTGCTGGCGCTCCAGTTTCCCGGTCAAGCCCTTCTTCAGTTTGCGGTCGCCGAACGGGGTCACGAGCCCCGCGTCCCGCCACGCCCAGCGCTTGTGCCCGGGAATCGTCTTCGCCGAGTCGCGGAGGATCGTCTTGAGGCGGGCGCTGGCTTCGGACAGCTTCAGCGGCTTCCCCACAGTGCCGGGACCCGGGGCGGCGTACCCGTTGATCGCGGCGCCGGTGACCTCGCCGGGCAACAGACCGGCTTGCCGTGCGTCGTCGAGCTGAGCCCACTGAGTCCCTTCCACAGCCCGGTCGAAGGTGAGCGGCGACCGGCCGGGCACGCGGACCTGCAGGTCGTACACCGTGCGATAGCGGACCACACTGTCGGTGTAGGAGCGGGTCACCGAAAGACCTGAATCCTGGCCGTTCGTGGCCGTCCTGCTCTTGCTGTAGCCGCCCCCGAGGGAGGGACCGGCTCCTGCGGCGACCAAGCCGTAGTCGAAACCCGGACCGCCGGCGATGTAGCCGGTGAAGTCGCGGCTGCCGGTACTCGACGCGGTCTTCGAGCTTGTCTCGGCCTCGTGCTCGCGGAACTCGGCGTCCTCGATCGTCTCCAAGTACGCGACCTTGCGGGCGACGGCCCGCATCTGCACCTTCTGCGTCCGCGAGGAGACAAGACGCTTGATCGGATTCCCGCCTCGGACCAGCGAGTGCGAGGTGACCCAGCCAGTTTCGGCATCGGCCTGTGGAGTCACCGCCATGTCCGAGAGGTTTTCGGTGATGGAGCCCGTGCCGAGGAACTCTCTCAGCACTTCACGCGAGTCCTTGTCCAGTTTGCCGAGGCGAACGAGGACCTGATCGAACATCTTCCGCGGCGTTCCCCGCCGCACCGTGACGGCTTCGGTGGCCGAAGGGGGCAAGGCGTCGGGCATCGGCACCGGACGGCCCTCGTCACGCAGTCCTTCGGGCACGCTGAACTCAGCCGCGACCGGCTTCCACAACGGGCTGTCACCCGGGAGCTTGATACTCAACTTCGAATCGTCGCTTCGGGGCTCTTCCGGCTCGATGACCACGGTCATCGGCACCCTGACCGAACGCGTTCCCCGGTAATCGCTCTCGCCGTCCACGGGCCGCTCCGGCAGCGAGACACTGATCTGCTTGGACCCGCCCAGGTCGTGGCCGTGCGTACGGCTGGTGGACACGGCGGTCGGCATCGAAAAGAACCCGGTGGTGAACAGACCGGGAACCATCGGGGTGAAGAAGATCCAGGTGGTCTGCGGGTTCGTCTTCGTCCCAGTGCGCGCGCCGCTGTTCCCGGAACTTTCCCGGGTCACCGCCTTCGTCGTCCCGGTCCGGCTCGCCGTCTGCTGCTTCGGCCAATGGAGTTTGTCGACCCTGATCCGGATAGGCCTGCCACCCAGGGTGAATACGCGACCTTCGCCGACGAAGGAGCCCGCCTTGGTGCCGAACTCATGCTCGAGATGAGCGAGTTCCGCCGCCGTGGGCGGCTTCGAGGCGAATGAGCCGGCCGACTCGACCACTCGGTCCACTTCCTCGGTCCGGCTCAACTGCGCGGCGATTCCCGGCGCCTTGCTTCCGCGGAGATATCCCGGGATCGCCCGGGCGGTACCGGGAAGCGCACGGGTTTCCGTGCCGGGAACGACCTGCGGCATCGAAGATCCACGGGCGTCGGTGACAGGCGCTGGGGTTTCCGAGGTGACCGGAGCCCCGGTCAGCCCGGCCTGCGGCGGTGTCTGCGACACCACGGGTGTCTCGGCGTCACGCGGTCCCAGGCCTTCCAGTCCGGTCGCCATCGAGGGAATCACGGGGGTTCGAGAGTCCACGGTGGACGATGTTCCGGTCTGCGGTCCCAGGTGGACCGGCCGCTTCAGTCCCAGCCGGGGAGCCCGGACAGGAGCCGTCAACACATACGCGCCCGGCTTCTCCGCTCCCCCCGGCTCCTTCTCGATCCATCCCTCGCCGTCCTTCGCCAGTCGCGGCACCGGAACACCGTCGACGTGGTCCATCCAGCCCACCCGCGCCGCCGGACCGTCCATCAACTCGTCGTCGATCGCCCCGAACCACACCTGATCACGCGGGTAGGACACCTTGACCTGCAACTGGTCCGCCAGCGCCCCAGCCAGCTCCGGCAGGCCCTCCTGAGCACAGAGGAACAAGCGCACCGAGTCCTTGCCGTTCCACCCCGCGTCACGCAACGCGTTCACCACGGTCACCGAATCCGGCACCTTGTGATCCGTGATCACCACACCGAACACACCCGGCTCGTGTGGCAACCATCGCGCTGCTCCGCCCACCTTCGACTTCGGGTCACCCAGCACCATCCCCGCCCGGACACGTCCCACACCGTCACTCACCGGCACCAGCCCACCCAGCACCACCAGACCATCCGCACCTACACCGCGAACGACGTCTTCAGGCAGCAAAGCGTCGAATGCCTTCTCGAACCGCTCGATCGCACGGGCGGAGTCTCCCGTGAGCAAGGGCTCGAGTGTCGCCTCGCCGAGTTCGCGCTTCGTCAGCTTGACCTGGACGTGCACGCTGCTGCCGTGGCCGGCACGAGCCTTTTCCCCGCTTACCTCGATGGCGATGTGCCTGGGCTTGATCTTCAGTCCCGCCTGGGTGAACCGGCTCGTCTCCGCCACCAGCTTCTCGCGCACCAGACCGGCCACGGCCTCGGCCCGTGTCAGCCCCATCTGCTCGGCCCGGCCGCCGTCCGCCCAATCGCCTTCGTTCCCATAGCCGAGCACGGTGATCTTCGGCAGATCCCGCTGGTTCAGACGTTTGCGCAACCGCCACGCGCCGGCACCCGTCACCGACGCCACCAGAGCATCGATTTCCGTCTCCCAATCACCGGAAACCGAACTCAGCTCCGTGCTGTCGAACGAGAACTGAATCATCACGTTGTCGATCTTGTTGACGGCGAAACTCTCCATCGAGATCGGCGGAGCCAGTTCATCGTCTTCCGAGCGGCCAGACGTCTGAGTAGCCCCGTCCTCCAGTAGCCTCGCCCGCTCCCCCATCTCCATGGCTCCGGTGTAGCCGTAGACATCGGCGTCCTCACCGGTCAGCTTTCGCCACTCACGCAGGAGTCCAGCCAGGAAACGCCGGTCCAGCGGTTCGGACGAGTGCAGGAGGTCCAGCGAAACGCTCTGCCCCGATGGGTGGGCCTGCTGGAAGATGCCGCTGCCGTGGACGATATGTGCGCCCACATGGGCCGAGTCCCCGACATCATCACCGATCTGGTCGGGAACATCAGTCCGAAGGGCGAAACGTAATCCGTCCGACCGGCTCGTCCACTGGATCTGCCACAACGGCTTCCGGTCGGCCACTGAAGCCCCTACGTATGGGACCGCGCCTTCCTCCATACCGAACTGCGTCTTCAAGACGCCCGTGCTCAGGAAATATCGCGGCGTCATTGCAGTGGCGCTCTTGGCTGTCATTTGCGCTGAGTGCGCCCCGATTTCGTCGAGCGGGAACACCTGGCCGTATACGCCGAGTTCCTCGTTGACCAAGGGGTAGCTCAGAGCATTCTCGACACCCGGCAAGGGAGCCAGATCGGCCAGTGTGTTGCCACCGTCTGTACCCAGCGTGCCGTCGCTGTTGAAGCTGAAACGCCCCGACAAGGCGAACGTCCTCCGGCGGAACCCGCCGGGCACCAGTCCTTGAGTGAAGGCACGCAGTTCACCGATGGCGTCCGCACCACGGTCCTGCTCGTTCACAGAGCGCAGCACCAGGCCACGTTTCCGATTATTGCCGAACCGATGGTCCAGCCTCGCCCGCAGCGCGGGTTCGTTGCGCAGGATCCGCGTGAGCTCCGCCATCGTCGACGGG
This sequence comes from Amycolatopsis sp. NPDC102389, assembly GCF_044765885.1. NCBI lineage: Bacteria > Bacillati > Actinomycetota > Actinomycetes > Pseudonocardiales > Pseudonocardiaceae > Amycolatopsis > Amycolatopsis sp. NPDC102389. The sequence goes on along the minus strand of NZ_JBIWKX010000057.1, from coordinate 37,019 downwards.
TGCTCGACACCATCGATCCGAGTCGTCTGGAAGCCTTCCTCGCCACGGCCGAGGAAGAGGAACAACGGCATCGTCGTTTTCCCCCACATGGACGGCGATTCCATCAGTGAGCCGTCCGCCTGCCGTTCGGAATACGTGCGGATACTGTCGACCGTCGCTTCGGCCGCCCATTGCTTGACCTCTTCGAAGTACGACTCGTCGCCCTTGAACCGGGTGAACAGCGCGACCGTGTTCCCGGATCGGTCGGGCAGGACCTCAATGGCCAGATCGCCTGCTCGCAGCCCGGACACCAGCACCGGCCGATCTTGGCCGAGCGTGGTGATGGCGTCCGGCGAGACCGTCACCTCCCCGTCGAACGCGTAGACGGGATTGAAGAGCCCGCCGGCGTGCAGGGCTCCCGCGAAATCGAAGCCCAGACCACCGAAATTGTTGCGCGCCCCCGCTTTGTTCCCGACGATCAGTACCGGTTTGCCGGCGTTCGCCCGCAGCGTCGAATGGAAGTTCTCGTCATTCAGCCACAGCCGTCCCAGTTGTTCCCCGTCGATCTCCGCGACCGGGCCGGATTCATGCTTGTATCGGGCGAACGTGCCATCCGGCGCGTTAACGACCAGCACCAGGGGATCCACGATTCCCCAAGAGCCGAGACGCTCCGCGACACCGTCAGAATCCAACGACGTCGCGAACTGCTCGAAGACCTCCTGCTGCCGCTCGCCGCCCGCCAATCCGAACACCGGGCCCGAGGCGACGTGGACCAGGTCCGCCACGGAAGGCAGGCCGCCTTCAGTGAACTTGGCGCCCTTCGGCACTTGAAGGATCATGCTCGGTTCGGCGCCCGACTCTGCTTGGAAGCCGAAATCATAGTCACCCACGAATTCGTGAGTGAGGATGGGGCCGGCCTGCGAGCGCAACTCCGTCATGAACTGTTTCGCGGCCCTGTTTCCCTCGTTCAAGTTACTGGTTTCGAGCCAGAGCAACAACGGTGGCCGCACCGACGCTGTCATGGCCTCTTGGAACCACTTCGCCTTCGCCATGGTCCTGGCTTGCTGTCGCGGTGAGATACCACTCACCCGGCCGTCCTGCAACGGTGTACTGATCTGACCGTCACGCTGCTTCAGGGGAACCACGAGGGGAGGAACCCGTATTCCCGATGTCGCCGACGCCCACGCCGCCCGTCGGGCCGAGACGGACAACTGACGATCGTCCTTCTCAGCCACCACACGGAGAGTGTGCTCGTCCAATTTGTGCGCGAACTCCTCGATCCCCCTTCCGACGAAACCCATTCCTCCCGGCTGCCTGCCCCAGCCACCGCCGATCGGAACCCATGCGACGTCTTCCGGAGCCAGTTCCGACACCTGGACCGGATCACTGTTCGGGAATACCTCTCCGGTCTCGTCGAAGCTGACGCTCATCCAGAACACCGGCCGGAACGGTCCGCCATCGCGCAGCGCGGCCGAGAATTCCCCACCCACCGAGAGGACGTCATCCTCGCCGAACAGGTCTGTCCCATCGTCGGACACGAGCAGGAGGACGGGTTGCCGGGCGTCTGCGGCCGGGAAGAGAGAAGACGCCTTCACGTGACCTGCGAGCGCGACCGCGTCGATCACTTGGCCCTGGTGGGAGAAGCCGGATCCGGATCGCTGAACATAGACGTTGAACGACTCGGAGTCGATCAGCGGAAGATCCGACTCGTGCAGGCTTCGCCACCGGGCCTCTTCGCTTGAGCCTTCGGCGGCGAGGCTGAGCGCGCCCAGCGAATTCATCGTCGCCGGGTACTCGACACCCTCCCGGGGAACTTCCTCGACGTCGTCCTCCGAATCGGAGGAATCCGAGTCGTCGTCGATCACCACGGCCTCGACCGCCGAGTGGTCGGTTCCCTCTGATTCCGTATCGAACTCGTTTGCCGAGCCACCCGTACCGACGTAGGAATCGGCTGCCGAATTCTCGGCTTCGCTGAAGCCGAAGTCGGTCACCGGCTCGTCCGCGGCCTGGAAGGTCGCGTCGGATGCGGCGTCGGAGTCCGAATCGGCGGCGCCCGAGGACTCACCCGCCTCCGGCAGTGCATCATCATCGTTCCTTGCGCTCCCGGGGAAAACGGGTGTGTTCCGCGGGGAGGTCCGCAAGGTTCCGAGTTTGGTGGCGAGTTCCTTGGACAGCTTCTCGGCGTCCTGTTCGGACAGTCCATTGGCCAGATATCCCGCGACGAGGTCTTTGATCGCGTTGTTCAGCCTGACAGCGTCCGCTTGTTCGGGGGCCGGGTTTTCGTTCCAGACGGGCACCCGGTGATACCGAGACACAATTCTGGTGGCTTGCGCGATGTAGGGTTGAACATCGTGTGCGGGTTTCTTCCCGAACTCCCGCTGGAGCAGGCCACCATCGTTGTGAACCCACTCCAGCGCACCCTCGCGGTTCGTCGGAATCGGCGGCCACAACGGTGCCCGTTCCTCGCCACCCAGGACACCATCCCGGCGACGCCACCCCACCGGGCCGGTCAGATCGAACGCCTTCAGATCAGCGAGTCGGTCAGCGGCCGCAGCGCTCCTGGTAGCGAGGGACTCGTGCAGTCGCCAGGCGACGATGTCGATTCCTGCCTCGTACCGGGCCCGGTGCAGAGCGTGGACCCGCGGGACGGTCCCGTCGAACCGCAGTGGCTCGTGGTGGTACCTGTTCATCAGCTCGCGAGCCCGCGTGAGGACCCTGTCCCTGCCGGTGCTCTCCAGTGCTGCCAGCCCGTCACGCGCTGTCCGCAGATCGGAAGACCACGGCCCCGCCGGATCAGCGACGTCGTTGTAAACGACCGGGCCGTACAACCCACCCACAGGACGCTGCCCCTCCACCGACACCCGCACCGTCGCGCTCCGCGGGTCGTCCGCCGGCACCACACGCGACTCGATATCCACCCGTGCCCGCACATCCTCGAACTGCACCCCCAGCACATTCACCGGGTAATTCGCCAACCGCGCCTTCACCGCGCTCTCCACCCACGACCTCAGCGAATCCGCGACAGTACCGGGCTGCCCCTCCTCGACGAACACCGTTACCCGCATCTGCGGCGACACCTCCGGCCGAACCCGCACCACCGCATCGACAAACCCCAGCGTCATCAAGCGGACGGAGTCATCGCCGAAGTCCCTCAACGCGCCGGACTCACTCAGCGGCCCCGCCCACTCCGCCCGGGCGACTCCCCGCGATTCCTCCACGACCCAGCCATCGACCAACCCGCCCGACATCTCCGCCACGGCAGTGTTGCTGTAGCGGTAATCCCCCTGCGGAGTCCTCACATTCACGATGTTGTCGAACCAGGCCTGAACCCATTCCACAGGTGCGGGGTCCAGCTCCACCTGCTCCCGGACCATGTCCAGCAACTCCACCGGACGCCGTCCCAACGGCGTCCGTTCAAGAAGTAGCCTGGTTTCCTCACTCAGCGAGGATTTCCGCAGCTCGGTGACACTCAACCATTTCGCGATGCCACGCCGCAGCAGAAATTCCTTCAATGTCCGCGGCCCCGACTCATCCGCCGCAGGCCGCCACTCCACCACCTCCAGAGGAACAACAGAAGCGGACTCCGGTTCGCTGGTCTGCACCACACCACTACGAGATGACTCACCGGCCTTCGGCGGGGCATCGTCGTTGCGTGCGCCACCGGGCAAAACAGACGTGCTCTGCGGAGACCTCCGCCGGGTGCCGCGTTTGGTGGCGAGTTCCTCGGACAACTGCGACGGGACCAGTGGTGTCGAAGTCACTTGCCCGCCCCACGGCAGCAACATCTCGTGCTCGTCGGGGCCCCGGTCCAGCTCATGCTCCGGACCTTCGACGGTCATCACCAGCGCCGGCCCCTCGGCCGATATGTCTTGACGAAACTCGATGTTGTCCTTGATGAACCTGGTGACCTGCTCCTCCGACGCCCGCGGCATCGCCGCCCAGACCCCGGCGGTCACCTGCGCCGTGGCCACAGCCCCCCGCCCCGAAACCGTGTCACCAGGCACGGACAGCAAAGTCAAGACCAGACGAGGCCGCTCCCCCAGCACATCGCTGTCGTTCACCCGCTGAACGAATCCCTCCAGCTGCCACCCCATCCGACGCCACGAAGCCTGCGAGAACGCCACACCGTCCTCCAGGAAAGGCAGGGTCTGCGCCCTCGCGGCCCGGTAATACCGCACAGACCGGTTCGGCGACCGGCGCACCAACACCTCGACACCGGGCGACTCCCCCTCAGACAGCTCCCTGCCCACCCGGTCGAACGCGAACCGCACCGCCTCCCCGTCCAACCCTCGGTCCCCCAGCGCCCCCCGCAACCGGCCCTCCAGCGAGTCGAGCAACCCCGGCCCGTACTCCGCCCGCCGCGAAGCGGTATCGGTCAGCCCGACCATGATGTCCAACGGCTCCCGCATCTCCCGCTCCAGCACCACAGCGTTCCCCGCGATCCGGTCCACCAAAACCACCAGCGAAGCCTCATCCACCGGAGACCACCACGGTGAACCATCCACCCCCAGCACGGCACGCCACGCAACCTCCACCTCCGCGGACACCCCACCGGATTCACCCCCGAGGACCGCGGACTCTTGGGCCGCACGCAAAGTCCTCCGCCTCGACTCCACCTGCTGCTGCCACTCGTCCCGCACATCCGGCGGGAGCGACGACACCTCACCCTTCCCGTCCACGTACACATCCAGCAGAACGGCGGATTGCTGTTCTTTCCTACGCTTGGGGTACGCGGTGATGTGGACGGACTCGTCCAGGATCCTACGGGCCCATTGCTCACTTTCAGCCCCTGGCAACTGCTCGCGGAAAGCGGCGAGGACGAGTTCCTCTACCTCCTTCAGTCGAAGGTCGGCACCGGTTTTGGGGGAATACATCACCCCGATGGAGAGAGTCTCGTTCCCGCCCTTGAGGCGCTTGAGGATGAATCCCGTTGACAGCCAGGTGATCCGCTGCCGGGCGGCCTCCGGCAGAACGGCAAATAGCGGCACGAAGAACTCCGTCAAGGACGTCGCCGCAAGATAGTGTTTCTTCCCGAACTCTGGTGTCTCGTGCACGGCGATTGACACCGCACGGTCTCGTTGCTTCTCGGCCGCATGAGCCACGTAAGTGAAGCGAAACTTACTGAGATCAGGGCCACGTTTTTGAACCTCCGCCTTTACCAGATTTTCGAGCTCCACATGCTCAGGGAGGAAAACTCCGACACCGGACCTGATCGTCTTTCCCCAGACGTGCAACCGGATATCGTTGGGTTGCTGATCCTTGCCCGCACGCGCTTCGATTTTGGTCACGAGTTCGTCAATGAAGCCGTTCAGCCTCTTTTGAGCCTCCTCGACGAGCACGAAGGGCTCTCCGTCCTTCAACTCTCCCTGCCAGCTATCGAGTTCGCGATCCGCGCGGTCCATGGCTCGGGCGTACAGTTTGATCGGCAGCTCCGGTACCGGATCGGATTTGAGTCCGGCGAGAGTGACGAAAAGAGCGGGATGGCTATGGTTGGCCGTCCGGGTGACACCCATCACTACATGCTGGGCGATGAACGCCTCGACATCCTCGTCCGAGTACTCTCGCCGCACCGCCTTCACCGCCTCGCGGAGCTCGGCCGTGACCCCCGCCATCCGTCGTGCGGCCGCGTCGGCCCTGGTCATCAGGTGCACCACGAGACGCACCTGCTCGTGGGGAGAGTCGTTGTTGTCCAGCCGCTGGGCAAGGCCCTCCACCAGCAACCGCAGACGGCGCACATCGGCGGCGAACAACACGTGCTTTTGCCTCATGGTGACCAGGGGCAGGTTCAGTTCACCCCCCGTCTGATAGCTCTCTTCGGGCCGGTTCGGCGAGACATGCAGGGTGATCCCCACTTCCGTGCCGCTGTTCGATCCGTGCTCTTCGCGGTCAAAGGTCAGCTTCTCTTGGTTGAAACCCGGACTGGCGACGTCGACCGCCGCGCGTAATTCATCCTCCAGAGTCGACAGTGCGGCGGCATACTCGTCGTCTGTCCGGCGGGCTACCTTCCGGTAGAGGTGCAGCCGGGCTTCCGGCATCTCCTGCTTTTCATCGACCGCCTCCTTGACCTTGGCCGCGAACCGTTTCTTCAGCTCCTCCAGCTTGTTCACGCTGTCTTCGGACAACGGCCATGCGGCACGCCAGCGGTCCTTTACCTTAGCTAGACGCACCCTTCCCTGCCGCAACTCGCCGTTAGCGTCACGCCAGGCCGGATATCCGGCTCCGACCTCCGGGGCCACGGCCTGGGTCACGACCGACTCATCGAGCGCCATGTCCTCATCATGGGAGCTGCCGTCTCTTCCCAGTGTTTCCTGAACCGGCGAGAGCCTGTTGAACCAGTCCTGTGCCCGCCCGGAGTCCGGACCGCTGACAGGCGCCGCAGCAACACCACGCGAGGACTCACCTGTCGTCTCCGGCCGGGCATCGATCCGCGCCCCACCCGGCAAAGCGGGCATACCCCCACGACCCGACGCCCCCGGGGCGGGCGCGGCATTCCGGCCACGACCGGGACCTGCCGGCAAAGCGCCCGCACGCTGTGGCGAGGGCCGCAGTGTGCCGAGCTTGGTGGCGAGTTCTTCGGACAGCTTCTCGGCGTCCTTTTCGGACAGTCCGTGGGCCAGATATCTGGCGACAACGTCCTTGACCGCGTCGTACACCCTGGCAGCTTCCGCTTGTTCGCGAGATGGTTCTTCGCTCCTGCCGGGCACCTGGTGATGCAGAGCCACAATTCTTGTGGCCTGCTCGATAGAGCGCTGAGTCTCCTGCTCGGGCCTCTTCTCGAACGCCTGCGGGGAGAGGCCACCATCGTTGTTGTGGACCCACGCCAGCGCACCCTCACGATCCGACGGAATCGACGGCCACAACGGCTCCCATTTGCCGCTCAGGACACCTCTCCAGCGAAGCCACCCCACCTCGTCGGCCAGATAGAGAGCCAGCTCATCAGCGGCGTGCTCAGCGTCCTCGAAGTCCCCGGTGTCATTGAGAAAGGTGTGTAGTCCCCAGGCGACCAAGTCGACCGCTGCCTCGTACCGGCCCCGGTACAACTGGTGGATCAGCGGGGCGGGCCCGTCGAACCGCCGCGGCTCGTAGTTGTACTGGTTCACCAGCTCGCGAGCCCGCGTGACGACCCTGTCCCTGTCCGCGCGGTCCAGCCGTTCCAACCCGTCACGCGCTTCCTGCAGATTGAACTCCGACGGCCACGCCGGATCGTCGGCGTCGGCGTCGGCGTAAGCGGCCGGGCCGTACAACCCACCCGGGGGGCGCTGCCCCTCCACCGAAACTCGCGCCGTCGCGAACCGTGAGTCTCCCGCCGGCACCACAAGCGACCCGATAGCCACCCGTGCCAGCAAATCCTCGACCGACACCTCCGGCGCATCGTCCGGGTACTCCCCTAACCGGTCCCGCACCGACCTCGCCACCCGCGACCTCAGTGCCTCCGCACCAACACCGGGATCCCCCTCCGCTACAAAAAACTCTGCCCGCATCCGCGGCAACGACTCCGGCCGGGCCCGCACCACGGCATCGACAAACCCATCCACCATCAAATCGACGACGTCAGTGTCGAAGTCCGTCAACCTGCTGTACTCGTCCAGCAACCCTTTCCACTCCGCCCTGGCAACCCCCCTCGATTTCTCCACGAACCCCGCACTGACCAACCCACCCGACATCGCCGCCACGGCACCGTCGCTGTAGCGGTAATCCCCCTGCGGAGTCCTCTCATCCGCGATGTAGTCGAACCACGCCTGAACCCACCCCACAGGTGCTTGGTCCAGCTCCAGCTGCTGCCAGACCATGTCCAGCAACTCCGGCGGAAGATCGTGCAAAGGCGTCTCGGTCCTCCACCACTGCCGCCACTGCGCGATCACACGCCACGCCAGGAATTCCCTCAGCGTCCCCACCCCACCAGTACCAGGCCGCCACCCCACCACGTCCTGCGGAACACCAGAAGCGGAGTCCGGACCGCTGACACGCGCCGCACCGTCACCCGAGGAGGACTCACCTGTCACCGGCAGGGCGGCCTGATCGTCCTGCGCCCCGCCCCGCGTGGCAGGTGTGTTGTGCGGGGAGGTCCGCGACGTGCCAAGTGCGAGGGAGAGTTCCTCGGACAGTTCCTCGGCGTCCTGTTCGGACAGTCCATTGGCCAGATATCCCGCGACGAGGTCTTTGATCGCGTTGTTCAGCCTGACAGCGTCCGCTTGTTCGGGGGCCGGGTTTTCGATCCAGACGGGCACCCGGTGATAGCGGGACACAATCCTCGTGGCCTGCTCGATATGAGGCTCAACATCCCGCGCAGGCCTCTTCCCGAACTCCCGCTGGAGCAGGTCACCGCCTTTGGCCACCCACTCCAGCGCTTCCTCGCGGTCCGTCGGAATCGACCACGTCGGCTTCGTCTGGGTCGGCTTCGTCTGGGTCGGTGTCGGGTCGGTGCGAGTGGTGGCTTCCTGGTCGAAGGTGTCGTGCAGGCCCGCGGCGGCGTGGTCGAGCAAGGTTCGCCAGTCGTGGCCTGCGCTACCTGTCGGGATCGTGTAGTCGGCGTAGAAGTCGGTGAGGAAGTCCTCGTTGAGCCGGGCGGTGACCGAGGCGGGTATGACCAGATCAGGGTGGGCGGCGCGCCAGGTGCCGAGCTGGTCGGTGAAGGTCCGCTGCGCGGCGGTAAGCGCCTCGACCAAGCCCGGGTCGGTCTGGTGTTCGTCAGGCGGCGGGGTTTCGGGTTCGTCGCCCGATGTCGTGGGGCGGTTTCCCGGGCTGGTGGGCGGGGCATTGGGCTGGGCGGTGTGCTGGTCGATGGTGGGATGCCCGGAATTGGCCTGGATTCCTCCGACCAGATCGCGGAGACCCTGCTGGGCGGCGGTGATGGCAAGCGCGTCCCCAGAGGTGACCGCGTCGGTGTAGTGGGTGATCGCCAGCTGCACGTCGGGGTTCTGTGACAGCTGGAACAACTCGTCCTTGGGTGAGGAGTAGTACACGACTTCACCGCCGCCGCCGGAGCGACCGGCCCGGTTCTGGGCCTGGATGTCGATGTCGCGGGAGATCTCCGAGTGCGCGGTGATCCGCACCACCAGATCCCCGGCGTCTTTGGCTTCTTTCGTGGTGGTGATGTCGACCCCGCGGGCGCCCTGCATGTTGATCACCAGGACCTTGCCCTGCGCGCCGGCGGCGTCGATGACCCGCTTGAACTCGTCGTCGAAATCGACGTCCTTCTCCAGCTGCCATTTCGCGTCGATCGCCTCGTGGGTCACACCGAGCTCGGTCAGCATGTCCGACACCATCGCCACTTGATCGTTACGGGTCGCGAGGATCAGCTGCGGTTGGCGGGTGCCCTCGGGGCCCTGCATCGCGTGGACGTCCTCAGCCAGCTGCCGCAGCTTCGTGGCCTCGTCGGCGGCGACCACGTCATCGGCGATCTTCAACCGCGGCTCGTAATACCGCGAAACATCCTGCACCTGCGACGACATCCCCTGCTCGGCGAACTTCGCCCCGTGCCCGTTCGCCGTCCCCGACGCCCCCGTCTTCTGCCCGTACTCCTTCTTCCCCAGCAACTCGTGCGCCGTCACGACCTTGTTCCCCGCGGAATCACTGCGGATCTCCAGACCGTGCTTGAACTCCACGGCCTGAGCCAGTCCACCGTTCCACCGGCTCTCCGAACTCGTCGCCGGGTTGAACATCACGTTGTGTGTCGTCTGGTCGATGATGAAGATCTTGCCGTCGTGCACTACGTAGTGCACGTTCTCCTTGTATTCCCAGCGAGCGGCGGCGGCCATGTTCACCCGGGTCACTTCGTCATCCGACAACGTCCGCCCCAGCAGCAGTTCCACCTTCTCCTGGCCAGGGCCCGTCAGCCGGGCCTGGCCACCCGCCTGCCCGTCCCGGCGCCCGAAATCGGCCTCGGTCAACCAGCCACTGCCCATCGCGTCCCGCACCAGATCATGCGCCGTCCGCACCTGTTCCAGCACCTCCGGCGACGCCACCCCCTGCACCCCCTCGCTCAGAATGTATTGCGCGTTCGAATACACCAGCGCCTCGTCGATTTCGTCGATACTCACCGTCAACAGCACCGGATCGTCCTTCGCCTGCTGCCCCGGCAACGTGTCGTGCCGCAGATAGGTGAACCCGACATCCTCCGCGGTACCCAGATACACCGTGGGCCGCCCCTCCCGTGGCCCCGGCGGCGGATCGTCCTGGTTCAGCCGGTGCACATCCACCCCCAGCCGCTGCAGCAAGTCCACGTAAACCGGCAACTCCCGGTCCGCCAGAATTCCCCGGGTCGTGGTCACCTGCACCCCGTCCACCCCCGGCCGCATCGCGTTCACCGCCGCATGGGCGAAGAACAGCCAGGACTTCCCCTCCCCCGCGGCCATGTTCACCACCCGGCCCTCACCGAAAGCGTGCACCGCCGACACCTGCGTCCACCGCAACGCGATCCCCTTGTTCCGCCGGATCAGCTCGAACACCGCCGCGAACGCGTCCGCCTCCGGCCCCCGCCCATACAGCTCCTTCAGCTCCGCCTCCGACAATTCGGTCAGCCGGCGGTGCCGTGGAACCTCCGGCCCAGACCGAGCCGCGATGTCCCACAATGTCCGCGCCGCCTCCGACGCCTTGTTCGCGCTCGCCAGCCAGCCCTCGTACGCCACCGCGTCCGTCGTGTGCTGCACCCATCCACCGTCACCATCCGGCACGAACACCCGCGGCTTGCTCAGCCAGTTACCCTCGGCGTCCTTCAATTGCCGGTACGCCACCACCTTCTCCGCGCCGCCATGGTGATCGATCACGCGCTCGCTCTCCGGCGGCAACATCACCCTCGACCCGTCGGCGAGGGTCATCACACCGGCCTCGAGCACTTCGGCCTCAGTCATCTTCTGCGCCCGGACCTCCCCGGCCCGCGAACGCGGCGGTGACCACTGGCCGTCCAGACCCCGGTCGACACTGACCCCTTCCCCCAGCTCCACAAACCGTGCCTCACCACCCGCGTCGAACACCGCCCGCGCGCCCTTCGGCACCACCACCGGTCCATCACCGCTCTGGACCACCCCCGCACCCTCTGCCCCATACCAGCCGTCCTCACCCCGCAACCACGACGTCCCCAGCCCCCACACCCGCTCCGGCCACACCACCGTCCCCGCAGACGGACCCGCCACCACCGCCGGCCGTGCCGGGTCCGTCTGCGGCGGCGTCTCCCGCGCGTCGCCCGCGGTGTCCCGGAGCGCGGCCTCGATCCCCGCGAGATCCCTCGCGTCCAGGTGGGCGCTCCGCCCCTCAGCCGTACCGCCGAGCCTCGCAGGCTCCGACGTCCGTCCCTCCGCCCCGATGAACCGCAACAGTTTCCCCACCGCCGCGTCGGTGTCCCCGGCCAGCCACGACAGCTGGCCACGCTTCGCTGTGGTGCCCACCTCGACCGGCACCGGCCGCTTCCCGTCCCGCTCCCATCCCGCACGGGGCGGCGCGTCCGGCGTCCGCGCGTCGAGCACCACATGCAGCTGATCCCCACCAGGGAACCGGTACCGGCCGTTGACCCGCTCGTCCAGCACCCGCTGCACAGCGTCTGCCAACTTCCGGCGCGTGGCCACGTCCACCCCGCCCGGCTTCGACACCAGCTCCACCGGCACCGACAACTCCCGCACCCACCGGCCCGGCGCCACCTCACCGCGACGCACATCGAACCGCAGCTGCACCATCCCGCTCTCGGTGTCTTTGTCCGATGACGTCGCGAGGTCCCGCCGCTCGCCACGATGCCGCGCCGGCGACACCGACTCCCGCACCGCACCCCACTCCGCGGCCGTCACGAACTCCGCCACCGGACCATCCGAGCGTCCGTCCGAAGTGGACCTGCTCACCTGCTCCGGCCGGGTCGATCCCAGCTGTGCCGCCACGAGCGCCGGTGGCACATCCTCGGCGTCCACACCCGAATCCCTACGCGACACGGGATCACCTGGCTTACCGGCCGGCCGGCTCTCCGGCGCTCCCACCACATGCGGTGCCTCACCCGGAGCCTGCGACCCACGCCGATCCGCGACCGACTCCGCACCAGACCGGACACCCTCACCCTTCACCGGCGGCGCCGTCTCCGTCCGGGCGGCCAGTGGCCCATCACCCTTCGCCGCGGGCACCGTCTCCGTCCGAGCAGGCAGCGACCCATCGCCGCCACCCTTCGGCGGCTGCGCCGCGGGACCGGCCTCCGTCCGGGCAGGCTCACCACGCAAGAACTGCTGCGCTGCCGACCCGTCACGCCCCGGGACCCGGTCCGCACCAGACCCCTGCCCGGAGGCCGGCCGCGCGGCGTCGTTCGCCCCCGGCTGGGTCCCGGCGGCATCGGCACGCCCGGCCTGACCCGGCCCCGGCTGACCGGAGGCAGGCGGCGGCCGGCCGTTGTCCACCACCACGGGTTGATCGGGATCGGGACGCGCGCGATCGCCCACCTTGCCGGAAGCCGGGTGGTCCACAGTGGGCTGGTCCTTGGCAGGCCCGGTGTCCCCGGCCTTGGGCGCCGGGCCATCGGTCTTGGGTGTCGGCAGCTGCGGGGAACCGTCGGGCTTCGGCGTGCCGGTCTGGACCGGGGCATCGGCCTTCGGAGCGGACGGCTGATTCGTGCCCTCGGCCGGGCGCCCCACCTGCGGCTGTCCCTCGGAAGAACCGGTCTCCCCGGCCTTCGCCGTGCCCGGCTGCGCCGGACCGCCGGCCGTCGTCGCGGGCGCCTGGGTCGGCGCGGACTGCCCGGCCGCGGCGGGGCGTCCGTTCTCGCCCGCGCCAGGCTGACCGGCGGTTCCCGTTCCCGGTTGCGCCTGCCCACCGGCCGTGGTCGCGGGCGGCTGGCTCGCCGCAGGCTGGCCCGCCTGGTTCTGCGCCCCGGTAACCGGCTGTGCCGGACCGCCAGCGGTGGTGGCGGATGGCTGGCCCACCGTGGGCTTCTCGCCCGCACCCACCGGACCCTGCGTACCCGGAGCCGGCTGAGCCGATGTCCCGGTGCCCTGCTGCACGGGTCCACCGGACGTGCCCGCACTCGGCTGACCCGACGTTCCTGTGCCCGGCTGCGCCGGACCGCCTGCGGTAGTAGCGGGCGGCTGAACCGACGAAGGCTGAGAGGGCGTCCCGGTAGCGGCCGGGGCCTGGGCACCGGCGGTGACCGATTGTCCGTTCGTGTTCGACCCAGGCTGGCCCGCTGTGGACACCTGCTGGCCGCCGGTGGTGGCGGGGCGAGCATCGCCACCCGCCGAGACCTGGCCGTTGCCCATACCCGCGGCCGGTTGCGCCGTGCCGGTTCCCGACACCGGTCCACCGGTCGTCCCTGTTACCGACTGCGCCGAGTTGGACGACACCGAGCCACCGGTGGCCGAGGACGCCGGGCTGCCCGCCGAGTCGGCGCCCGGCAAGCCGGTGGTGATGGCGGGGCTGGTGGTGAACAGCTGGCCGACCGGGCTGCCGCCACTGCTGGTGACCGGCTGCTGCACGACATCGGCCCGCCCATCGGTCCCGGCCTGGGTTCCCGGAGTCTGCGTGTTCCCGGTCCCGGTGCCCGACCCTGGCGCGCCAACGGTTCCCCTGCCCTCACTCTGCCCACCCAGCGACTCGGTGACCGCAACGACCAGGGCCCCGATGGCACTCTTGGCGCCCGGAATCACCAGCGCCGGCTTCGCACTATTCTTCTCGCCCGAGCCCGACGTCCCCTGACCCTCGGAATCCCGCAACGTCTCCCCAGAATCCACGGAATTCCGCAGCGTCGCCTCGGAGTCCGCATCGGACGATGGCCGCGACGACACCGACTCCGCATCACCGGACGCACCCGGTTTCTCCGACCCATCCGGTGCGGGCTTCTCCGGCGCATCCGGCAAATCCAGACCGAGGTCGTCGACATCGACCTTCATCCCGTCCTCGCCACCCGCCCCATCCGGCCTCCGCGGCCGGCCGAACCCCGACAACGCCCCCAACGCCCCACCCCAGAACGCCTCCGGATTGTTCAGCACCGCGTTGATGATCGGCGTACTCCACAACACCGACGCCACCTGACTACCCGCATACCCCAGCTGCCCCCAGATCACCATCCCCCGCGGGATCTTCTTCCCCAGATCCCGCGCCGCCGACTGCGCCGTATACACGACAACCCGCGCACCACCCGTCATCAACCCCGACGCCGCGCCACCGATCGCGCCGCCCACCGTCGCCTGCCACACCGCCTTGCCATCGATCTCATCCCGCTGATGGTTGTTCATCTGCCCCAGCTGGGTGAAGTAATCGATCGACGTCATCAACCCCGCGCCCACCGCCGCGGACACCCCCACGTCGATCGCCGCCTGCTGCGCGAACGGCGCGATCCGCACCAGAGCCTGCTTCAACCCCTCCCACGACAACTTCTCCAGCCCCAACGTCGACAACTTCGCCAGCAACTGCTGAACGATCATCCGCATCGTCAACTGTGTCGCGGCCTTCACCGCCGGGATCATCCACGAAAAGATCAACGAAGCCGCCAGAAACGCGATCTGCGCCACCGCGAACACCGCGGCCGCGATCAACAGAATCTGCGCTTTCTCCACATTCGCCGCGGCCGTCCTCGTCGTTTTCGACAAATCCCTCGAATACGACGCCAACTGCCCCAAAGCCTTCGCGACAGTCCCCCGCAAATACTCCGTCATCGCCTCCGCGTACTCACCATCCATCGACCGATCCAGCTCGGCCGCCCGCGCCCGCACATCCGCCGCGAAATCCTCTGCCACCGGAACAAAATCCGCCCACGCCTGCGACATAGCCCGCATACTCCGGACATTGCCCTCAGGCCACTCCATCCCCACCATGACCTTCAGAAAATTCTGCAGGGCCTTGGGCGGCTTCGCAGGACCATCACCAGACTCGAACACCACCCACCCCCTTTCGCAGAAAAGTCACGGCAACACAGAACACAAACCCACGCCTACCGCATCAATTAATCCTTGGCATCCTTCTGCTGCTGCAAAGCCTCGGCCAACCGGTGATCGAAGGTCTTCGCGTTCGCCTCGTCCAGATCGCCGAAATCAGTCACCGTCGTGGTCACCCCGTCGGACAGGTCGACCACTCCGTTGGACAGCTCACCCAGCCCTTCCCGGACATCATTCGCGTTCTTCACATACCCCTCGGCGAACTTCTTTCCAGCCTTGTCATCACCCCAGCACCCGTCATACCTGTTCAAAGTCTGGTTCAACGCCGACACCGCGGCCGCGAAATCGGTGTTACCAGAACGAAGCCTGGCCACCATCTCCCGCATTCCCGTGGTATCCAGACGAAACTCTTCCGCCATCGTTCTCATCCTTTCGAAAAAGCAATGTCACGTCGCGAACAACTTTTGGCCGGACCTGTTATGAAGCCAGCGTTACTGTCTGCCCCTTGGCGGACGAAGACGACACATCTTCGCGCCACTCGTAGAGGGAACTCGTCATACGGCCCAGCAGGCCGGGCTCTTCGATCAACCGCAACGCACCGCGACGCCTGCGCTCGAGCGCCCGGTCGAGCTTCGCCAGCACGGCCAGATCGTGTTCGTCCAGTTCACCGGAAGCCGCAACGGTTTCGTCCGGCGCGAGTTCCCGGAACAGTGCCGCCACCCGGGGCGCGGCCGGTTCGTCGCTCGGCTCGCCGTCGACCGGCTCGGTCGCCCGGAGGGCCAAAGCCTTGAACCGCGCTCCCGCGAAGAAAACGACCTCGTTCACCGGCTGCCCGATCAACAGCTCCGACGTACGGCGCGCGGACGCGGGCCAGATGAGGACATCGAGATCCGCGTCCGGAACGGTCACATCGAGATCCATGCTGCCGACGAGGAATCCCGGCTCGGTCAAGATCGATCCCGGTGCGATCGTGCCTTCGAGCCCTTGTGCGTCCTTGCTCTGTCGGAGCACCGCACGCCGGTGGGTGGGCAGCCGCCGCAGCCCCGAGGCGAGACAGCTGACCTGTCCGTCGATCTCCCCCGCGACTCCGCCGCGCACGGCGGTGTTCAGGTCTGCGAAACCGCCGCGGCCACGGCCCAGGTAGAGGCAGACCGCGACGTAGTCGGCCTTGACCCCGGAATCAGTCTGGCCACGCATGGACGGCCAGGTCGCCAAAGCGGCGTTCACCGTGGCGAGCGCTTCGCCGTACTCGTCCCCTGCCGCGGCGCTGAACCGAGTTTGCTCAGCCGTCGTACTGGCGCGGTCGGCGACGACGAGCGCGGTCCCCGGCATCACCCGGGACTCGGCCGGTGCGACCGGCTCTCGCGCGCCGGCCGCGGCGTGGGCCAAGACCTCCGTGCGGGTCTCCTCCACCACCGGCATGGGAGCCGGAGCGGTGTCCTCCGAGCGGGCGTCGGCAACGCTCGCGGCTTCGGGGAGTTCTTTCTGTTCCGCCTCGGCCGGTGCTTCTTGCCGCGTAACGGACATCGGGACTGCCGGAGCCGGTGGCATCTGCGGAGCTTCCGCGACCGCCTCGTGCGCGGTGGCGGCGAACGCCGAGCCGGACACCGTCGGTACCGGTGCCGAAGACACCATCAACGCGGCCGGCATGACGGGCGCGCCCTGCGGACTCGATGTCTCGGCGACCGGGCGAGCCGCTTTCCCCGCGCCTGCCTGGGGTGCCGCCACCGGAGTGGAGGGCCTGGCTTGTTCCTCCCGGCGCTGAACCGGTTCGGCTCGTTTGGTTCCGGCAGGGGGACCCGGCCGGGTGGCGATGGCCGGCGTGCGATCGATCAGGTTCCGCGTCTTGTCGTCGAGCAAGCCCAGCAACTCGAGACGGGCGACCTTGCGGGTTTCCGGGGCGAGTTCGCCGAGCAGCGCCTCCGCGCCGGAAAGCAGCTCCGGCCCGATCGGCTCACCGGGCGTTCCGAGGTACAGCGTCCACCCTTCGGGGTCGAACGGCGCCGCCGAGGCCACGGAATCACCGGCTCCGGTCCGCAGCGCGAGCCCTGACGGGACGACGTCGGCCATGACCAGCCCGCGCCGATATCCGAAGGCGTCGCGCCGCTGCCATCCCCGGGGCGGGACAACGGCTTCGAGTACCTGCTGGCCTCCGTCCGCGCGCTGTAGCAGTTTCGTCACGAACGGCCGATAGCGCTTCTTCACGTCCGTAGGGGAGATTTCGACGACGACGTTCCGGCTGAGCGACTTCGCGAACTCGCTCAGCCAGGCGTGGGCACTGGTCGTCGTGGACAGCGAGACCAACCTCGTCGATACGAGCGGGAGCCGGCCGACCACTGTGGACACGAGCCCGGCGGCCGGCGCGGCACCTTCCCCTCCGACGACGATCTTGGCGACGGACGAGTCGGCGGGCACCGAAAAGGCCACGTCGCCGAGAGCCGCCGGAGGTGAGTCCGGACGCCGTACCAGCAGACCGGCAGGCACCGGTTCGAGAATCGCGGCCGGCACTGGTTCGACGATCGCGCCCGGCACGCCGAACGGCGTGGCCGGCACCGCGGCTTCCCAGGCGGGAACCGGATACCGTCGTCCATCGGGACAAGCGGGCACTCCCGGACGGAACCGCAGCCATCCGGTGCCGCCGGTCCCGTGGCCCGCGTAAAGGAGTGCCCCCGGTTCGGCGATGAAGGCGCCGTCCGGGGCGAAGATTTCGATGTCGAGCGCGTCGGCCAAAGCCTGCGGGACGAAGGGATCCCGGCCGAGTCCCGGCAAGGCGATCCGCACGGCATCGACGTCCTTCGTCACCACGGAGCGGTGCAACAGGGCGGGCAACGCGGTGATGAGCGAGCCATCTTTCGCCGCGCCTGGGGAAACCAGGACGAAAACGTGACCGTCGACGGGTTCCGGCCAGCCGATGAGGCCGGCTTGAGTGTCGGCTTCACCGATCCGGCGGATCAGCACGTGGGCACCGCGCCGTTCGACTAGGAAGTCACCGGCTCGTTGATCCACGGTGTCGCGGTTCATCTTGCCTCCTGCTCGGGCAGTGCGAATGGACGAAACCGATCCCTCGAGCGTGCTGGTCATCGCACACCGATTTCGAGGTCGTCCGCCGTCAGCAGTGTCAGGTCGGCCGCGGTCACCTCTTGGGACTCCGCGAGACGGGATGCCTGCCTGTCGGTCATCCGCTCGAACACCCGCCGCGCGGTGCGGCCGTTACCGAAGGTGCCGTCCTTCGGAATCGCTTCGAAGTAGTCGAGCAGGTTGCCCGCCGCCTTTTCGTCGAGGCGGTAGTCGTGCTTGGCGCACTGGGTCCGGACGATGGTGACGAGTTCGTCCGCCGTGTAGTTGGCGAACTCGATCGTGCGGCTGAACCTCGACTCCATACCGGGGTTGGATTCGAGGAATCTCGCCATCTCGTTCGAGTAGCCGGCGGCGATCACGACGACGTCGTCGCGGTGGTCTTCCATCAGTTTGACCAGCGTGTCGATGGCCTCGCGACCGAAGTCCGGCCCGTTGCCTCCCGAACCGGAGCTCAAGGTGTACGCCTCGTCGATGAACAGGACGCCGCCGAGTGCGGTGGTGAAGGCCTCTGTGGTCTTGATCGCCGTGCCACCGATGATCTGCGCGACCAGATCGGCCCTGGCCACCTCGACCAGATGCCCCTCGCGCAGCACACCGAGCTGAGCGAGCACCTGCCCGTAGAGGCGCGCGACCGTGGTCTTGCCGGTGCCCGGAGCGCCCGCGAACACCAGGTGGCGGGCCATCGGCGGAGCCGACAACCCCGCGTCCTGCCGCCGCTTGGCCATCTTGTTGAGGTTGATCAGCGACGTCACCTCACGTTTGACTCCGTCCAGCCCGACGAGCGCCTGCATTTCCACCAACGGATCTTTGGCAGCCGCGGGACGGGCGGGCGCGACGGCGGGCGCGGGGCTCGCCGCCTCGGCCGAGGCAGACGTCCCGAAAGCGTCAGGCCGAAGGTTTCCGCTGGTGATCAGGTCGATCACTTCGATCGAAGTGCCGGGCCGTGTCTGCCGCACGCCACTGCCATGGTTGTCCCGCACGGTGCACGAGGAGACCCGCACGGCCTCCCTCGTCTCGAGCCGGATGCCATCGGCCCTGCCGCCGGAGAACTCGGAATCGGTGACGCTGCCCGACGCGCCTTCGGCGAACTCGCAGCCCATACCGCCGCTGCTGTGTACGCGGCTACGGGCGACCGACAGGTTGGCGCCGGCGCCGGCGTGGATGCCGTCCCCACCTGACCCGGTGATCGCGCTGTCCGCCAGCGCCAGCGCGGCGTCGACGACCTCGACCCCCGCGGCCCGGGTGTTCCGAACGCTCAGCCCGCTCGCCGTCATCCGGGAGCCGCCGAGCACGCGCAGCCCCACTTCACCGCCCTCGATCTCGACGTTCTCCATCGTGCCGCGGCCGCCCTCGTCGACCTCGATTCCGGCGCCGTCCGAGCCGAGCACCCGCAACCGGCGGAAGAACGGATCAGCGGCTTCGGACACCCGTACGCCGGAGCGCTTGCTCCCGGCGACCGAGAGCTGATCGAACTCCGGCGTGGAGCGCTCGGTCACGTGGACGCCGATCCCGTCCACCTCCGCGACCTCGCAGTTGGTGAACTTGCCGCCCGAGCGGGCGGCGAAATGCACCCCACGGAAGCCGGTGGCCCGGACTCGGCAGCCGCGCAGTTCCGGCTTGCAGCCCTCGCCCACGAAGATGCCCTCGGCGCCGACGCGCTCGACAGAGCAGTCGTCGAGGACGACGTTGCCGGTGCTGGCCAGGTAGAACCCGATCCCGTCTCCGGCGGAGACGGACAATCGCCTGGCCTTCATCGCCGCTTGCTGCTCGACGGCGACCGCGGGCTTACCCGTGCCGGTGATGGTCGTGTCTTCGACGGTCAGCGCACCGCGGCCGTTGAGGCAGATGCCGTTGCCCGCGGCCTTGTCGACAGTGCAGGAACGCATCATCAGCGCGCCATCGTCGGCGACGACCACCGCGGAGGTCCCCAAGTCGGTGAACCGGCAGGACTCGAGCACTCCCCCGTCGCTGGCGGTGACCACGACGCCGGCCCCGACACCGTTGCGGACCTCGCAATCGCGCATCAGGACCTTGCCGTCACCGGACGCGAAGACCGAAGACCACCCTGTCCCCTCCAAGGAACACTCCGTCAGGCTCAACTGCCCCTGCGCCACGAAAACGGCGGGATTGTCCTTGTCCGTGGACACGACCGAGATACCCGACAAGGCTGCGGACGACGTGGCCACCGAGACCGCGACCCCCGAGCCGGTCAGGACCGTCACCGTCCCGATCCCGTCCTCGGCGGTGATGGTCACCGGCCTGGACAACACGAGGTTCTCGCTGTACCGGCCGGGAGCCACCACGATCAGAGCGCCTTCGGGCGCACCGGCCACCGCGTCACCGATGCGCCGGTAACCGTGCCCAGGCGTCTGCGTGACCATGATGACGTTTTGGCCCACGTTCCAGCTCCCTTTCTCGTCCATCACCTGTCCCGGCACCCAAGTCCGGGACTTGAGCACACCAAAAAGGGCTCAACGAAATCTTCATTCAAAGATGGGCAGATCTTCGAGCAAGAACACGGGATTAAGGCCGCGCAGGGGACCTTCGGGCAACATGTCGGACAGAATCGCCTCTTGCGCCATGCCCCGCCGCCGCCCCCGTGAGGGAAAGCCCTCCCTTTCGGACCTGGAGGGCCGGTGGTGTCCCTGAACACGGGTGCAAGGCCATGGACGGGACACGCCGCGAAGATCGCGTCGTCGCCGCGTCGTCCCGGCGGCGCTCCTCTCCCTGGTCAAGAGCCCGGCCACCGATGCTGCGGGCACAAGTTTGTCAACGGTAGGCCTCCGGCACCCCGCCGAGCCGGAACCAGGGAATTACTGCCAGGTTGACTGCCCTCAAAGGACAAGGACGGGCTCCGGCGGCCGCTGGTGTGCCTAACCTGACGGAGTGAACGAAGTCACAGCCGGTAGTTCCTTGATCCACGAACTGGGCTGCGCGGAGTTCTCCGGGATCCCTTTCCCACGACGCTCGACTTGCCCAGTTCGTTTGCGCGCGGATGCGACACAAGAACCGAGGACATTCGATGACAGTTCGGGCCGGGAACGGCGCCCCTGCGGCCGTACTTGCCGGTGTCGGTGCGTGCGTGCCGTCGAAAACGGTCACGAACGCTGACTTCTCGACGCGACTGGACACCTCGTCCGAGTGGATCACCTCCCGCACCGGTATCGAGGAGCGGCGGATGGTCAGCGATGGTGAGTCCACCGTCGACCTCGCGGTGACGGCGGGGCAAAAGGCCTTGAAGTCCGCCGGGGCGGCCGCGGTCGACGCGGTGGTCCTTGCCACCACGTCGCCGGATCGGATCTGCCCCGCGGGTGCTCCCGAAGTGGCTCACCGCCTCGGCCTGGGGGTCGTGCCGGCTTTCGACCTGACGTCCGCTTGCAGCGGGTTCCTGTTCGGTCTCGGCACCTGTCAGGGGCTCATCGCCTCGGGGATCGCGGAATCCGTCCTGTTGATCGGCGCCGAAGCGTTCTCCACGCTCGTCGATCCGGAAGACCGTGGCACGGCCGTGATTTTCGGGGACGGTGCCGGTGCTGTGGTATTGCGCGCGGGAACCGCGGACGAGCCGGGTGCGATCGGCCCGGTGACCCTGGGCACCGATGGGTCTCTCGCGGACCTGCTCTACATCCCTTCAGGGGGATCTCGCCAAAGGTCGGCGAGCGGCCTCGGGCGCGAACTGGAGACCTCCTCCTGGTATTTGCAGATGGCGGGCAGAAATCTCTACCAGCACGCCGTCGCACGTATGACGGAGGCTTCCCGTACGGCTCTGGAACTCGCCGGCTGGCCAGTGGACACAGTGGATCGTTTCGTCGGCCACCAAGCCAACTTGCGCATCCTCACCGCCGTCGCCAAACGCCTCGAGGTTCCGGAAGAACGACTTTTCGTCAACATCGACCGGGTGGGGAACACCCTGGCCGCCTCCATCCCGCTCGCCCTCACCGATGCCGCTTCGCAGGGCGAGCTCCGATCCGGGGACCGCGTCCTGCTGAGCGCCTTCGGCGCGGGTCTTTCCTGGGGAGGGACCACGTTGGTGTGGCCCGCCCTTTCGGCCGAAGCTCCCCTGTGACCGGTTCCCGAGTGGGTAAGCAAATAAAGAAAACGAAGGAGATCGCCATGACGGTTTACGAACGCGTCGAAGCAATGCTGACCAAAGCCTTCGGCGTCGAGCCAGGGGCCGTTTCACGGGAGGCGACCTTCGACCAGATGGACCTGGACTCACTGGCACAGGTCGAGTTCAGCGAGGTTCTTTCCGAGAGTTTCGGCTTCGAACTCGACGCCGACAAATTCTTCGAGCTGGAGAACCTCGGTGAGCTGATCGATCTGCTCGAGGCGCAGGCGGCGACTGTATGACTCCACCTTTCGCGGCGGCAGTGACCGGCATCGGCCTCGTGACCCCTGCCGGTATCGGCGTTAGCGAAAGCTGGAACTACGTGTTGAAGGGCGAGTCCGTCGCGGCGCCCGACCCGGAATTGGCGGACCTGCCCGTCGATTTCTCGTGCCGGGTGCCCGGTTTCGACCCGGTCGCCGTGGTCGGTCCGAAACAATCGTGGCGGATGGATCGGGTGCAGATGCTGTCGATCGCGGCGGCTCGGCAAGCGGTCGAAGACGCGGGGCTGGTCACCGATGACTGGAACGGCGCTCGCGTGGGTGTGGTCGTCGGAACGGGTTTGGGTGGGATGTCGACCCTCGAATCACAGCATTCGGCCATGCGGGAAAAGGGCGCGGGCAAGGTGTCCGCGCTGACCCTGCCGATGTTCCTGATCAACATGGCCGCGGGTCAGCTCGCGATCGAACTCGGCGCCCGCGGTCCCAATCTGACCGTGTCGACCGCCTGCGCGTCCGGTGCGACGGCGATCGGCGTGGCGAGGGACCTTCTGCGCTCCGGCGCGGCCGACGTGGTCGTCGCGGGAGGCGCCGACGCGGGCGTCACGCCCATGACCGTGGCGGCGTTCGCGAAGATGAACGCTCTGTCGACGAGGAGGTCGGATCCTCGCACCGCCTCGCGTCCCTTCGACGCCGATCGTGACGGGTTCGTCATCGCGGAGGGCGCGGGCATGGTCGTGCTGGAGACCGAAGACCACGCCCGCGCTCGCGGAGCGCGGGTACGGGGAAAGGTCATCGGATACGGGGCGTCGGCGGACGCACATCACGTCACCTCCCCGCATCCCCAGGGGGGAGGTGCCGAGCAGGCGATCCGCACGGCGCTCGCGGACGGCGACGTGGCGGCCTCCGATGTCGAGTACATCAATGCCCACGGCACGTCGACACGACTCAACGACTCGGTGGAGGCGTCGACGATCAACCGGATCTTCGGAACCGGGCCCGCGGTGAGCTCGACGAAGGGGGCGATCGGTCACACCCTGGGCGCGGCCGGGGCGATCGAGGCCATCTACTCGGTCCTGGCGCTCGAACATGGCGTGGTGCCCCCCACCGCCAACCTCGTCAACCCGGACCCCGAGATCGATCTCGACCTGGTCGGCTCGCCTCGCGGTGGCGCGTACCGGGTCGCCATGAGCAATTCCTTCGGGTTCGGCGGCGCGAACGCCGTACTCGTCCTCGCCTCTTGACAAGGAAAACCGTATGACCGCAGCAACGCCGAAGAACACGCCCACCGACCGCTGCCAGGAGGACCTTGCCCGGATCGTCTACGACGGCGAGTTCGACAGGATTCACCGCGCCCTGCGCACTGTGTTGAAGGACCCGGTATTCGACCCCAGGGAAAACCTGACCAAACACGAAGCCGGTCGCTTGTCCTACGACCGGACATTCCGCATGCAACGCGGTTTGGGCTCCGCGGTCGATCTGGTCGCCGATCCGATGCGGATGTTCGCGGCGACCGAGTGGTCCAGCCTGCTGGACACCACGACGACCGCTCTTCTGAACAGTCACTACAACCTGTGCCTCGGCGCGATCCTGCAGCACGGTGCGGGCCGCACGGATCTGGCGGACTACATCGAAGAGCTCAGCACCATGTCCTCGGTCGGTATGCTGATGGTCACGGAACTCGGCTACGGGAACAACGTCGCGAACCTCGCCACGGAGGCGGTGTACGACCCCGCCACCGAGGAGTTCGTGCTCAACACCCCGCACGCCGGAGCACAGAAGTTCATGCCGTACACGGGGATCCGGAACATCCCCAAGATCGCCATCGTCATGGCCCGGCTGAAGGTGGCCGGGACCGACCATGGCATCTTCCCCTTCATCGTTCCTCTCAGTGACCACAAAGGACTGCTGCGCGGCGTGCACGCCGCGCCCTGCCCGGAGAATCCCGGTCTCGCCCTCGACAACGGGACCACCTGGTTCGATCACGTCCGGCTGCCGCACCGGAACCTGCTGTCCGGGAAGATGGGACGCCTGGCCCTCGACGGCACCTTCCACAGCGACATCCGCAGCCGCCGCAGGCGGTTGACCGAGGCACTGGACAGGGTGAATCCCGGCCGCGTCAGCCTCGCCGCGTCCATCGTCGCAGCGGGCAGGGCGAGTACCTACATCAGCGTCACGTATTCGCTCAACCGTCAGACGGCCGCACCGGGCCACGGTCGCGAAATGCCGATCATGGGATACCGCACGCATCAGGTCGCGGTGCTCGGCGCGCTGGCGAAGGTCTACGCGATGACCGTCCTGGTGAACCACACCAAGCGGCGCTTCGCCGAAACCCATGGTGCGGACGCCGGCGACGTGACCTCCCTCGTCAACATCGTCAAAGCACTGACGAGCTGGGAGATGTCCGAGGTCATCCATACCTGCCGTGAACGACTCGGTGCCCAAGGCGTGTTCTCGGTGAACCGGATCGCCGACTACGTCGGTATGGCACAGGGTGTCGTGACGGCGGAAGGCGACGCACTGCCCAGGATCGCCACCACCGCGTTGGAGCTGCTGCACCAGACGCCCAGGGTCCCCCTGCCACAGCCCCCCGAGACCGCCGAAGGTGACATGGCGGACAGCTCGCTGCAGCTGGACTTGATGCGGTACCGCGAGACGCACCTGCGGGAAACCTTCCGCAAGAACATGCGGGGATTGGCCTCCTATCAAGGAGAGGACCCCTTCACGTCGCTGTGGAACGACAACATCACCACGGCGGTGGCGATGGCCCGCAGTCGTGGCGTGCGCATCGCGATGGAACAGTTCACCGCCGCCGCGGCGGACGCGCGGGAAGAGCGTGTCGGCGAGGCCCTGCGCCTGTTGTGCTCGCTGTACGGCTTGATCGAGATCAACCGGGAAGCCGCCTGGTACCTCGCGGAGGGCGCGCTGACTCCCGCGCAGTTCAAGCGGATCCCCGGGCTCATCGACGAGGCGGCCGAGGCCCTGGTGCCCTTCTCCGCCCTGCTGGTCGAGGGATTCAACCTCTCACCCGAACTGTTGCGCGCGCCGATCGCCGCCGACGACTACCTCACCGCGGTGGACCGGTACATCTGGTCACGCGTGTCGCCGGACGACCAGGCGAAGATGGCCGGCATTCGGCGACGGAAGGACGACCTCGCCGTGGTCGGGCCTCGTTCTCCGCAGGACGCGAACCCCGCCGCCGCTGACGCCACGGCCGTCAGTGACAGTACCGAGAACGTGGAAGAGCAAGTCCTGGGCCGGGTCTGAACCCGCCCTTCACACCTTCCCCAGTACATGATGGCCCCCTTCCTTGCGCCTGGCGAAAGGAAGGGGGCCATCATGTACTTCGAGAGGGGTGACTCAGCCACCAGGAAAGTGTCTCTTGTGGGCATTCGAAGCACGGCCGTGTTGCGTGCGCCGTCGGCTCGCGCCGCGGCCTGATGTCCCCCATGAGGCATCGGGGACGCTGACCGTCTCCCATGCGACATTGGGGACATGCCAGGCTCCCGATTCCCGCTTACACCACGTTCACCGTACCGTCATCAGCCTGAAACACCACTCACGACCGCCCCAGGAAGCGGCAAGGCCCCACCGGGGAGGATGGCCAACTGCGCCGGCCGAAGTACGATAAGCGAAGATGGCCCCCACCCAGGTGGGGAAAAACGACCCGCGAAGGCGTTTTTCGCGACTCGATCCGGCGTGGCCGGGCCGATCGGCGACCGAACAGGTAGGCGGGACGGGGAAAGGCATGACTGAACGGGGCAAGCCGGACGACACCGCGGCCGCGCTCGAAGCACTCGAGGCCGCACGTAAGGAACGGGCGCGGTTGAGCAAGCTGGGCCGGTGGTCCGAGGCCGACGAAGCCGCATTGAGCACCTTGCGCCAAGTCCTCTCGGTCGGCGCCCCCGATATCGTCGGACCAGACTTGGGTGGCCTGGTCTACGTGGCGGGCAGTCCCCGGCCTGGACCTCAGACCAGTGGTCGGCACGGGCATCCTGTTCCGCCGGAGCGCCTGAGCGCGACGCAAGCGATGTTGCTGGTGAACCACGGGAACCAACCGCTCGAAGCGGCCGAACTGGCCCACCGGGCCCTGAAGTCGTTCAACTGGCGGGATGTCGGCAGCTTCTGGTACTCTGTTCTGTCGTTCGTCTACGTCGACGACGGCGACAGCGCCCAGTACTATTGCGAGCGTGCCATGGCACGTGCGGGTTGGGCGACCTCGTCCACGTTGACAGTGCTCCGAGCCCGCGTCGCGACTCTCAGCGGAGACTCGGTCACCGCTGTCCGGCTATTCCTTCCTCTCATCGCCGACGGCGTCGGGGATCAATTCACCGAGGTCGCGGTGGCCTGGGCCATCGAAGCCCTGGTCGATCTCGGCGATTTCGATCGCGCGGACGATTTGATGCGCGCCCACGCTTTCAGCGGCAACCTGGACGCCGTCGTCGATCGCGCCGAAGTCCTGGCGGCGCGCGGTCTCCTGAAACGGGCGATCGGGCAGCCGGAGTCGGCCTACGAGGACTTCATCGCCTGCGGCCGGGAGCTCGCCGAATGGGGGGTCACCAATCCCGCCGTCATCCCTTGGCGGTCACGCGCGGCGCTCTGCGCCGCCGCGACGGGACGCGAGACCCTCGCACTCCCCCTTGCCGAGGAGGAGCTCAGCCACGCGAGGCGATGGGGTACCGCCCGCGCGGTCGGTACGGCCTTGCGGGCGGTCGGCCTGGTGTCCACCGGGGGCCGGGACATCGAGCTCTTGAAGAAGGCGGTCGAACTGCTGGCCCGCAGTAATGCGCGGAACACCTTGATGGAAGCCCAGTACGAACTCGCGGTGAAGCTGAAGCTCGAGGGACGACACGAGGAGGTCCAGTCCGCCCTCAGAGACTCCCGCGAAACAGCGATTTCGCTAGGCAACAAGGCCTGGGAACTCCGCGCTGACGACGCGATGCGACGCTGGACGGCAGCCGACGCCACCCAGAGAGTGTCTTCGAGGGAACGTAAAGTCGCGAACCTCGCTCAAGCCGGGTTGAGCAACGGAGAGATCGCCAAGCGTTTACGCTTGACGATCTCGACCGTGGAGTTTCATCTCTCGAATACGTATCGCAAGCTCGCGATCTCCGGACGAAGCGAACTACGTTCCATCATAGTTCCCATTTTGTAGGACACCAGGCGTCGATGGCCGGAGTGCCCGTTCGACCGAAAATGCTTCCCGAATGACCTTCTCGGGGCAAAGCGCGTCCTCCGGACGGGGCACTCATTCGCCCTGTCACTGTGACGAACCGTGACGCATATTGCTTTGGAGTAGGCACGAGCATCCCGGATGGCGTCGTTTCACCGCATCTCCTCGGCGCCGACGGGGCGCGTGAACTGCGCGAAGTCCTGACCGGCAAGCTGCCTGAACAGGTCGTCACCCTCGAGTCGGATGGCCGTACGGCCCGAATGCGAGCCAGTCTCCCTGCCACGCCCTCGACCGTGCTGCAACGGTACGAACTGTCCTGGCAACCGGAAAAGGCAAGCCCGAGCTACCGGCCGGGCCACTGTTCCCCGCAGACACGCCGGTGGTCCTCGGTGATGGCGCGTCAGTGCCGGAGGGGTTGCCGGATGACGCGGCCTTACTCCGGTTCGACGACACGGGCTGGCGGCTCGGCAGGCGACGGGTGGACGACGGCGAGGAGCTTCTCGCGACGTTGACCGAGCGGTCCTACCGGCACGTGCGCGTGTTCGCGACACTGGAACCGTGGGACGGCTGGCCGGCTCGGGAATCCGCTCCGGCCTCCGCACTCCGGCTGCACGACGCCTGTTTCCTGATCGCCAGGGGCGGCCAAGGGACTGGGAACCTACGGCATCGCCCTTCCCGTGGCGCGCGTGAGGACGGAGCCGTCCACCCGTACGCGGGGCTGTTCACCGGATTGGTCAAGGAGCTGGAGCTGGAGCCGGTGGTCGCCGGGGCACGCTTCCGTGTGCTCCTGACCGCCGCGCACGACGAGTTGGCTCTCGCGGAACTCGCCAAGGAAATGCGGATCCGGCACGCCCTGCCAGGAGTGGTCCTCGGAGGCGGCAACCGCTGGGTAAGGCGCGCGCGGCCCGCCCACGTACCCTCCGCCTGGGGACCGGTCCTTGCCGAGGACGCCGTCGTACTCGGCGCGGGAACGAGCCCCGGTTTCGGATGGTCACCCTCCTCGGTCTGGCCGAGAGCTGCCGTCCCGTCATTTATATCCTCGGCACCAACGACCTTTCCGCCTACCAGTACACAGAACTGGTAGAGGACGAAGAAGCCCAAGAGGTAGCTCGGTGACTCGTCCCAAGTGGACACGCGCGGGACGTTCGTCCTTGTGCCACAAGCCCTCCTCCGTCGTTCCACCCGACGGAACGGCCGTTGTCGCCACCGAGTGATCTACATAGCATGATGGTCGGTTCGTCACACCGGTCCGACGAAAGCCAACGAGCACTTCATTTCGGTGATGCCGAAAAGGTCGTGGTGTGTATCGAGCCACGGCACCAGGTAGATCCGCGAGCCGCACAGGACCGTGCCGAGAGGATGTGCCTAGCGTGACCTTGATCCAGACGCCGCCTTACGTTCCCGTCATTTCCGTCGCCGAATCACGCACGCTGGCCGATCTCGAGGCCGCCGGCGGCGCCATCGAGGTGACGCTCGACCCGGACACCAGGAACCGGGTGGACGAGGGACGGAAGTTCGTCATGCGGTGCCTCGCCGAAGGGCGTCCTGTCTACGGTGCGACAACAGGTTTCGGACCGTTGGTCGGCTTTTCCGGACGGGACGCGGACGCCGACCAGTGCGAGAACCTGCTCTCCCACCTCACCGCGGGGCAAGGTCCCGATCTGCCGGAGTCCATCGTCCGCGCGGCCGTGCTCGCCCGGCTGTCATCGCTCGCGCGGGGACGGTCGGGCGTTTCGGTGACCGTGCTCGAGGCTCTGGCGGAAATGCTGGGGACGAGCTTCGCTCCAGCCGTACCCCGGCTCGGTTCGGTCGGTGCCAGTGGCGACCTGGTTCCGCTCGCACACATGACACAGGCCTTGAAAGGCCGGGGGCACGCCTATGCCGGTGGCGTTCGGATGGAGGCGGGTGACGCGCTCGCATCCTGCGGCCTGCGGCCTCTCGAACTCGACGGCCGGGACGCGCTGGGCCTGGTGAACGGCGTCTCCCTGACCGCCGCGGCGGCCGGACTGGCCATGGCCCAGTTCACCCGCTCGCACCGGATCGCCGGACTCTTGACCGCACTGCTCGCCGACCAACTCGGGTGCGGCACCGACTTCAGCCATCACCACCTCCTCGATGCCTTCGGGCATCCCGAAGTCGTCGAGGAGGCCGCTGACCTGCGGGCACACCTGGCAGGCACCCGGCCGACCGGAGACCGGCCGCTGCAAGAGCCCTACACCATCCGTTGCGTTCCTCAGCTCCTCGGCGCGGTGCGGACGAGCATGCGCCAAGCGCGGGAAGTGATCCTGCAGGACCTGAACGGCATCAGCGACAACCCGTTGTTCTTCCCGGAGCACGATCTCGTTCTCCACGGCGGTAACTTCTTCGGCCAGCCTGTCGCTTTCGCCGCCGACACGATGACCATGGCCGTCGTGCAGACCGGTAACCTCGCCGAACGCCAGCTCGACCTCCTCGTCGACCCTCACCGCAACGGTGGCCTTCCCCCGGTATTGGCCACCGAACCCGGGCGACAGCACGGGGTACAGGGGGTTCAGATCGCCACGACGGCGATCGTCGCCGACATGCGCCGTACGGCCATGCCTGCCTCGCTGCAGAGTCTGCCCACCAACCTGCACAACCAGGACATCGTTCCGTTCGGGACACAGGCCGCGTTGAACGCCTTCGATCAAGTACGGTCGCTGCGGCTGTTGCATGGTTCCTTGGCCCTCGCCCTGCGCCAGGCGGTCCATGTCGGTGCGCGCAGGCCGACCGCCCCTGCCTGCGCCGAGGTGATGGACAGGCTGGTCGACGAGATCGCCCCGATCGATCCGGACCGCCCTCTCCACGAGGATGTGCGGCGGGCCGCCGACGTACTCGACGACGTCGCGATGTCTGGTGTGGACAGATGACCCGGGCGGCTTCCGGATGTCCCGTCCAGCCGTTCAGCCCGGCTTTTCTGTCCGACCCCCACCCCACCTACGACCATCTCCGCCGGGAAGCACCGGTACAGCAGGTGGTGATGCCGAGTGGTGAACAGGTTTGGCTGGTCACCCGGTACGACGACGTCCGGCAAGGACTCGCGGATTCACGGTTGTCGAACGATCAGACGCGGCTGAAGATCCAGCGGCCGTTCGCCGCGCTCCCGTCGAAGGTCGAATCGGCGCTCACCACCGACATGCTGAACGTCGATCCGCCGGTGCATACCCGTCTCCGCTCCGTCATCGCCGAAGCATTCACACAGCAGAAGGCCAACGCCATGCGGGGGACACTCCAACGCATCTGCGACCAACTGCTGGAAGAGCTGGCGACACGAGAGATCGTCGACGTCGTCTCGGACTACGCAGGGGTGTTCGCCACCCGTGCCACCGCTGCGCTGCTGGGCATTCCCGCGGAGTACAGCCAGCCGTTCCACCAGTGGGGCAACGAAATCGCTTCGACGATCCTCAAGAAGAACAACGACGACGAACTTTTGCGGCCGGCGGCCGACATGCACGATTTCGGCAGCCGGCTGATCGACCACAAACGCCGGGAACCCCAGGACGATCTGCTCAGCAGGCTCGTGCTGGCGCACGACAGCGACGAACTGAGCTGGGAAGAGCTCGCGTCGATGATCAACCTTCTGCTCATCGCGGGCCGTGAGGGCCCCGCGAACATGATCGGCACCGGCATCCATCTCCTGCTGACCCACCCACGGGAACTCGCTCGCCTGCGTGCCCGGCCGGAGTTGATCGAGACAGCCGTCGAGGAATTTCTTCGCTTCGAGGCGCCTTTGGGGCTGGCCATCTACCGGAGCGCGGACGAACCGATCACCCTCTCCGGTGTCACGATACCCGCGGGCGAGCCGATCCTGTTCTCGCTGCTGTCCACCGGCCGTGACCCGGAACGCTTCGAGGACGCCGACGATCTCGACGTCGGCCGGACCGCCAAGCAGCACCTCGGCTTCGGCTGGGGCAGACACTACTGCCTGGGTGCGCCGCTCGGCCGGTTGGAAGTCCAGACGGCGATCGGTTCCCTGGTACGGAAATTCCCGGAGCTACGGCCGGCCGAGCCGAGTGAAGAGGCTCGATGGAATCCCAGTGTGATCACGCGTGGGCTCGTCTCGCTGCGCGTCCGAACGAAGTGAGGTCCGTATGCCGGACACGCAGCACACGGATGTCTTTCCCGCCCTGGTGAAGCTGATCAACCGACGCTTCATGCAGGATCCCTACGACGATCTCGCGAAAGTACGGGAAACAGAGGCCGCGACACCCATCGAGAACAACGGCATGCGCATGTGGGTGGTCGGCCGCTACGACGACGCGCGCGCACTCCTTGCCGACTCCAGTCTCAAGAAAGACCTGGTGGTCAAACGCAAGGAGATCCTGGAACAGTCCCTCGTACGCCCGGAGCGCCGTCCGCGGCTACCCCACGCCATCAGGCGGAACATGCTCGATCGCGACGAGCCGGACCACACCCGTCTGCGAAGCCTGCTCGCGAAATCCTTCACCTCGGCCAAAGTCGAGCAGATGAAGCCCAAGGTCGAGCGCTTGGTGACCGACCTGCTGGACGCCATTCCACTGGGCAGGCCGATCGACCTCATCGAGGAGTTCACCCGGCCGCTTGCCGTGACGATCATCGCCGATCTGCTCGGCGTCCCGGCCGAAAGCCGTGAGGATTTCCCCACTTGGGAGAACGACATCCTGACTGCCCCGGACATCCCGCAGATCGAAGAAGCGGGTGCGGCTCTCGTCGGATTCTCGGAAAGCCTCCTCGCGGCGAAGAAACTCGACCCAGGGCCGGATCTGATCAGCGGGCTCGTCGAAGACCACCGCAACGGTGCACTCGACGACGTCGAGCTGATCTCGATGGTCACGTTGATGCTCATCGCGGGAATGGAACCGGGAAGCGCGCTCTCGAATGGCCTGTTCACGCTGCTCCGGCACCCCGCGCAACTGAGCGCTCTCGCCGGAGATCCCGGTTTGCTGACCGGCTGCATCAACGAGATCCTGCGCTACGAGAGCCCGTTCAGGATGCTCACGCCCCGGTACTCCGAATGCCCGATGAAGCTCGGCGACACGACGATCCCGGCCAACGAACTCATCCTCGTGTCCGTCGCGGCGGCGAACCGCGACCCACGTTGGTTCGAAAACCCCGACGAGTTCGACATAACCCGCGACGCACGAGGACATCTCGGATTCGGCCGAGGTACTCATCGTTGTCTCGGCGCCCAACTGGGGTGGCTGGAGATGGAAACCGCGTTGACCCGATTGCTGAGCCGATTCTCAATCAGGCTCGCCGTCCCGGCCGACGAAGTGGTCTGGCGTCCCGGCATGTTCATGCGACGCCTGCAGGCCTTGCCCGTGGTACTCACCGAACTCGCTTGCTCCGAAAGGTGATCCGTTGTGGAACGACTTGAGCTGGGCGCGACCGACCTCGTCGTATCGAGGCTCGGCCTTGGCACGATGACCTGGGGCGGAGTGACCGACGAGGAGGCCGCGGCCGAACAGCTGAAGGCTTTCATCGAGGCGGGTGGGAACTTCCTCGACACCGCCGACGTCTACGCCGGCGGCCGGGCCGAAGAGACGATCGGCAAGTTGCTCGGCGGTGTCGTCGCCCGGGAGGACATCGTGCTCGCGAGCAAAGCTGTCGGTGTGCTGGACGGAGGACCGCGGCCGAGGTCGGACGCTTCGAAGCGGCATCTCCTCGAAGCACTCGACGCCTCATTGCGCAGGCTCGGCACCGACCATCTCGACCTGTGGCAAATGCACGCTTGGGACTCCACGGTCCCGCTGGAAGAGACCATGGAGGCGATCGACGTCGCCGTGTCGAGCGGCCGTGTCCGCCACGCGGGGATCTGCAACTACTCGGGTTGGCAGACGATGAAGGCGACCGGGATCCAGAAGGCACAGGGCCGGCCTCCGCTGGCTTCGACGCAGGTCGAGTATTCCCTGCTGGAACGGGGTATCGAGCGCGAGGTCGTTCCCGCGGTCCAGGATCAGAACCTCGGGATTCTCTGCTGGGCGTCCTTGGGCCGCGGGGTACTGACGGGCAAGTACCGCAACGGCGTCCCGGAGCGACGGTTGAAGAGCAAACCCTTCCAGGCCTATGTCGGTCAGCGCCTGGACGAACACTCGACGCGAATCGTCGCGGCGGTCGCCGAGGCGGCGGACACACTGGGTGTCGGCATGGTGGACATCGCCCTTTCCTGGCTATGGCGACAACCGTGGGTGACCGTCGCACTCGTGGGCGCGCGGAACTCGGCTCAGCTCCAAGATTCCCTCGCGGCCGCCACCAAGAACTTCACCCTTCCCGAGGACACACTCTCCAGTCTCAGCCTGGTGTCCAGGCCCCAGCGCGGCTATCCGGAAAACGGAGTCTGAGCACAACCGACAGCCAGAGCAACACCAGCAGGAGGCAATGATGTCATCGGTTTTCGAGACCCGGGAAGCGGAACGTCTCAAGAAATGGGACCGGTACTGGCGAGAACTTCCACCCGGAGAGGGCGTCGCCGTCTGGGACACCCCCGCGGCGAGCAACGTCGGCACCCATATGTCATGGATGGAACCGTATTTCGAAAAGTCCCTGCCCGTCCTCGACATCGGGTGCGGGAACGGCACGCAGACGGCCCACCTGACCGGGAAATACGAACGGGTCCTCGGCCTCGAGATCTCCGAATCCGCGGTCGAGGCCGCCAGCGAGACACACCGGCACCCTGGCCTGGAATTCCGCCAGTTCGACATTCTGAGCGATCCGGCAACGGCGACACTGCACGACGAACTCGGCGATTGCAACATCTACGTCCGAACGCTACTGCATGTCTTCCCCAAGGACGAACAACTCGCCGCGGCGGCCAACCTGGCCCGGCTTCTCGGAAGCACCGGACACATCCTCATCCTGGAAATGCCGCACTCCGCGGGCCCGGTGTTCGAGGCAGGACTGAACCAAAGCGAGGATTCACTTCCCAAGGTGCGCCGGAACATCAGTTACGATGTGATCGGAGCCAATCTGGCCGACGGCGAAATAGCCGAGATCCTCGACAAGGCCGGGATCGAAACAGTGGAGCACGGCACGACACTGATGCCGTCCACCGATCGCCTGAGCGACGGAACCGCACTGGAAATTCCACTGGAATACGTTTTGGGCAGGAACCGTCCGTGAAGGTCGGCTGACGGCCGTCTCCCGCAGCGACGGACGCCAACGAAATGTGCTCGTCAGAAGGGAAAGACATGGACGCGTCCGGAAAGCTGTCCGTCGTTCTCGTGCAGCAAGGCGTCTGGGACTCGGAACTGGAATCGATGCCCCTGGCGAGCGGATACCTCAAGGCGTCCGCTCTCGCGGACGAGAGGCTCAACCGGGAAACCGCGGTCTCCATCCGCAACTATCGCGGGAGGGTGACGACGTCCGGTATGGCGAACGACCTCTTCGGCGACGCCGTTCCGGATGTCCTGGCCTTCTCGGTATGCGGCTGGAACTTCCGCCAGTTCGGCGCCTTGGCCGAGACCTTCAAGCAGCTCAATCCCCAGGGTTGGGTGATTTTCGGCGGCACGCACGTCGCGCACCAGGGCGAGCGGACCTTCCGCATGTTCCCCGCGGTCGACGTGGTCGTCGACGGCGAGGGAGAATTCGTCTTTCCCGAGCTCCTGCACGCGGTCCTGGGCCGACGGCAGCCCGACGACCTGGGCGACCTCGCCGGGCTGACCTACCGTGACCGGCAAGGCAGCGTCGTCAGCACCGACGCCCGGCCACGCATCACGAACCTCGACGATGTGCCGTCACCCTTCCTTACCGGCGCGATCGAGCTCACCGACGGGAACGGCCGTTTCCGTTACGACGTCGCCCTCATGGAGACGAACCGCGGCTGCCCCTACAAATGCGCGTTCTGCTACTGGGGAGGCGCGACCGGCCAGAAGGTGCGCGCGTTCTCACGGGAACGCCTCCGCGCCGAACTGGAAGTGTTCGCCAAACTCGAGGTGCACACAATCGTCCTCTGCGACGCCAACTTCGGGATGTTGCCCGGCGACGAACAGTTCGTCGAAGACGTCATCGAGCTCCGGGAGCGTTATGGTTTCCCCCGCGCGATAGAGGCCTCTTGGGCGAAGAACAAGTCCAAGACCTTCTTCCGGATAGTCCGTCGCATGAAGGAGACGGGCATGCGCAGTTCGTTCACCCTGGCGCTCCAGACTCTGGACGACGACGCGCTCGACCTGATGAACCGGCGGAACATGAAGGTCAACGACTGGGAGGAACTGGTCGCCTGGCTGGCGGCCGAAGGGCTGGACTGCTACGCCGAGCTGATCTGGGGAGCTCCCGGCGAAACGATCGAATCCTTCATGGCAGGCTACGACCGGCTTTCGGCGAAAGTGTCACGCATCGCCTGCTACCCGATGCTGCTGCTCCCCAACACCGATTACACCGAAAAGAAGGAGCTGCACGGGCTGGTGACAGTGCGCGGGGACAACGACGACTTCGAATACGTTCTCGCCAACAGATCGGTGTCCTTCGCCCAGAACCAGAAGATGGCACGCTTCCTGTACTGGGCGCGGGTCGTGGCGGAGATGTGCGTACTGCGCCACACTTGGGTCGGGCTCCGCGGGCTGACCTCGATAACCCAATCCGAGGCACTCCTCGACTTCGACGAATGGCTGCTCACCACCGACAATCCCGCCGCCGAGCCCCTCCGTGTCGCGGCGAGGCCCACCATCGGCGGCGCCGGCGATCTGGAAACGGCGATCACGTTGTTCTACACGGACAAGGCGACCAAGCAGCTGCTGCGTGCTTGGTGGACGGAGAGTATCCTTCCCCGGGTGCCGGATGGCCATCGATCCCTGC
Organism: Amycolatopsis sp. NPDC102389; assembly: GCF_044765885.1. Lineage (NCBI taxonomy): Bacteria > Bacillati > Actinomycetota > Actinomycetes > Pseudonocardiales > Pseudonocardiaceae > Amycolatopsis > Amycolatopsis sp. NPDC102389. The sequence continues at coordinate 845 of NZ_JBIWKX010000057.1, read as the reverse complement.
TTCAGGCGATCTTCGATTTCGATCTGCTGACTCAGCCGGTGACGGCGGATTCTGACGATCCGCGGCCGCAACGGGTGTCGGTGCGCTGCGGTGAGTACTACGTCCTCAAAGAGGTCAAGCTGCGGTATGACATTCCGGGGATACTCGGCACTTTGCGCAGGGGTGAGACACCCCGCCTCTCCCCCGTCCCGACCGTCGTGGACCTGTACTACCGCGTGGGGGCGGACGATGTCGTCCGCTCCACGAATCACGAAACGATCATCCACTTCATGGGGCAGACGACCGAAGAGGTGATGGCGAACGCGGGCGTCACTTCCGCCGACTTCACCCTGAACACGGAAGAGGTCGCGTAATACCGCGAGGGTCCCGCGTGGCGATTCGTGTTCTAGCGAGCCCTCTGTTCTTGAGGGCGAGGCAAGGTGTCTGGTCGCGGGATTCGCTCGCGGCCGCGGGAAGGCCGTGTCGCGAAAGCCACTTTCGGGACCTCGGGCGTCGCGAAAGTGGCTTTCGCGACGCATCCCGACCATGGGTTTCAGCGACAGCACCGGCTCAGCGAAGACCCCTCTTCGCTACCACACCCCTGCCCCGATGAAGGGCTTCTTCGATCGCTTCAAGGCAGGCAGAAGGCTTCCGTTGCGTAGCTCTGGACTGACCACAAGAGCCGGCCGCGTCTTGAGTGCCCACAGGGGACACTTTCGAGCGGTCAAATGTCCGGTCGATACCCATATGAACGGTTTGCGCGGGCGTGGGGGGGGGGGGGGGGTGGTGGTTGGGGGGGGTGTGTGAAAAACGCCCCCCCCCCCCCCCCCCCGAAAAAGCCCCCCCCAGCCCGCGCCCGCCGGTGG
>NZ_JBIWKX010000056.1:0-51337 GCF_044765885.1 Amycolatopsis sp. NPDC102389 | reverse complement strand
GGGTGTGTCACCCCACACATTTGCTCCTAAAACGAATTTTTTCTCATAACAACGCCCTATTTTGGGTATTCGGCGACAGGCTCCGGCTGCACGACCACTTGCGGGAAGCCGCCATCCGACCCCACTGTCCACAAAGGCCCGCCCTCGAGCGAACGTTGCCCGATCAGCCCTGCTCGGGCGTTTCGCGATGGGGGTCGCGAGTGACAAAGAGCGTTCTATTTTGAGGGGTAAGCCAAAGGTGGCGTGATGGCCTGGGTGGCAGGAGCGAGCTTACCGAAGAGGATCGACGCGGTCCCTCGCGTCCACAAAGGACACTTTTTCGGCCTAAAGTGACCGATTTGCGGACTTTGCGCATCTTCGCGCGGTAGTCGTGAGTGGCAAGTGGGGTTCTATTGAGGGGTAAGGCAAATGTGGCGTGTCGCGAAAGCCACTTTCGCGACGTCTGATGTCCCGAAAGTGGCTTTCGCGACACGAAGTCCGACGGGTCACGAGCGGGCCGCCCATCTCACCGGACACGTTTGCCTTACCCCTCAATAACCCTACTTGCCACTCACGACCCCACTGAAACCGTACATATACCCCTCAAACGGAGGCTATGCAGCCACCGCGCGTCCTTTGTGGACACTCAAGGGACGGCGTATAGAACGAGCTGAAGGGGACTTTCACCGCATGCGACGCGGTGAAGGGCGCTTTCACCGCGTCCGATGCGGTGAAGGACGCTTTCAGCCCACGCTAGAGCTTCACCGGCAGGTTGTGCAGGCCCCGGGTGATCGCACTCGGCCACCACACGAGCCGGTCCTCCGGCACGGTCAGCGTCATCGACGGCGCGCGGCCGAACAACGTCTCCAGTGCCGCGGACGCCTGCATCCGCGCGAGCGCGGCACCGATGCAGATATGCGGGCCGACACCGAAGGCCACGTGCCGCACCGGCCGCTCGCCCGGGCGGAAGGCGAGCGGTTCGGGGTGCACCGCCGGATCGCGATTGGCCGCCAGCAACGACAACAGGATCGGATCGCCCGCTTCCATCCGCTGCCCGGCGAGTTCCATCGGTTCGGTGACGAAACGCCAGCTGGTGTTCTGCAGCGGGGTGTCGCGGCGCAGCACCTCTTCGATGACGAGAGTCAGGTGCGATCCGTCGGCGCGGGCGCGGGCCGCCTCCTCCGGATGCGTGATGAGGGTCAGCGCGGTGGACGCGATGAGGCTGATCGTCGTCTCGTGCCCGGCGATCAGGGACAGGAACGCCGTCGCGGTGACCTCGTCGTCGGTCAGCTTCCCGGCGGCCTCCTGAGTGAGCAGGTCGCTGATCAGGTCCGCCCCCGGTTCGGCGCGTTTGCGGGCGACGACGTCGCCGAGCAGCGCGTCGAGGTCGTCGGTCGCCTTGAGCATCGAAGCCATGTCCGTGACGTCCCCGGCGGCGACCACCAGCGCGGGCGGGCGGACCTCGTCGAGCAGGCTGTCCGGGATGCCGATCAGCTCGCAGATCGACCGGATTCCCAGCGGGTACGCGAAATCCTCGACGAGGTCGCCTTCGCCCCGGTCCAGGATCGGGTCGAGCAGTTCGTTCGCGAGCTGATGCGTGCGGTCGCGCATATGCTGCAGCCGCCGCGGGCCGAACGCGCCGGCACAGGCTTTGCGCAGCCGCGCGTGCTCCTCGCCTTCGAAGTTGTTCATATGCCCGATGAGCGTCGGCCGATGGTCGGCGGGGAGCCCGAGATTGGCCTTGCGCCAGTGCTCCGCGGCGACGGACGGGCATTTGGACAACCGCGGATCGGCCATCGCGGAAACGACGTCCGCGTGCCGCGTCAGCAACCAGGTCCAGGTGTCGCCGGGAAGCGGGAGCCGGAACGCCGGCGCGTTGCTCCGAAGCCATTCGTAGGCGGGCGAAGGATTCCTGTCGAAGTCCGGACCGAACATCACGGGCACCGCGGCGTCGTCGTATGCGGCATCAAGCATACGAGTCACCATGCCAGCTTGTGGCGGTATCGCGTCCGGCGAACGCAGGTATCGGCCTGTCTCACGCGATCGTCAACGCGGTCCCCCTGTCACCCCTCGTGGTGACCCAGCAAGATCGAGCGGGTGCGGTGTGTGACGGATGGAGGTGACCCTCGTCAGCGAGTTCACCGAGCACGACCGTGACGCGATCTCGGAGCGGCCGCGCGGTTCGCTCCGGGTGTTCGCCGACACCGTCGGCCTCGCCGCCGCCCGCGTCTGGCGGCTGCGTGGCCGTGCCTGGAACACCCTGCGGCATCCGGCCGGGTGGGAGCTGTGGCGCCTGCCGCCCGCGGCGGTCTTCTGGATGCTCGGCACGGAGATCGCGGTCGCGATCTGGGCCTTGAAATCGCAAGTCGGTGCTTCCCTCACGACCACGGACCTCGTTCGCTTCGGCGTGATCGCGGGCTGCACGATCTGGTATCTCGTGCAGACACAGCACCCCGAGGAGCAGCGCCGGGCCGACGACCGCCGCGGCGAGCACATCGACCAGACCGCCGTCTGGCTGGGCGGCGCGGCCGTCCTGCTGCCGCCCACCTTGTCGCTCATTCTGTTGCTGATGGTCCGCGTGCAGCGCTACTCCATCGCGCACAAGGCGATGACGACCTTCCTCTTCACCACCGCCGCGCACGCCGCCTCCATCCTCGGCGTGCACACGATCACCCAGCTGACGTCACTGCACACCTGGCTCGAATCGGGCACGCTCCCCCAGCGGCCGGGCGACATCGCGGTCGCCGCCTTCGCGCTGCTGGGCGCCGCGCTCTGGTACTTCGCGTCGCAGACGCTGCTGATCAGCATCGCGCGCGGCCTGGCGTGGGGCGGCTGGCGGCGGCAGAAGCTGATCGGCAGCTGGGCCGACAACGCGGACTTCGTCTACGCGCTGCAGCTCGCCGCGTGCACGACGATCCTCGGCGCGGTCAACATCGCGCTGGTGCCGCTGGTGATGATCGGGGTCGCGCTGCGCTCGACCCGGCTTTCGCAGGCGCTGGCGGACACGATCGCGCGCAGCCAGCGTGACCGGAAGACCGGGCTGCTGACCGAAGACTCGTTCCACGCCCCGGCCGCCTTGCGGCTGCTCGAAGACCAGACCGGGCGGCGGCCGACGGCGTTCCTGATGCTGGACCTCGACCACTTCAAGCAGTGGAACGACAAGTACGGGCATTCCGGCGGCGACATCGTGCTCGGCTGTGTGAGCGCCGTGCTGCGGCAGAACACCCGCTCCACGGACGTCGTCGGGCGGTGGGGCGGCGAGGAGTTCTCGGTACTGCTGCCCGACACCGCCCGCGAGGAGGCGATCCGGATCGCCGAGCGGATCCGGGTGGCCGTCGCGAAGACCGCGATCACCGGCCTGACCGAACTCGCCAGCGGGCACGCCACCAACGAACCCCGCGCGGTGGGGCCGGTCCTCGGCTGCACCGTGTCGATCGGCGTCGGACTGTCGCCCGAGCATTCGACGGACTACGGCGAGCTCTTCCGCGCGGCGGACGCGGCCATGTACCAAGCGAAACGGAGCGGGCGGAACCGGGTGGTCGTGGCGCCCTCCGCGATTCCGCCGTCGCCACGGGCCCCGACGTCGCCGTTGAGCCGGGTGGACTGACGCGTCAGCGACGGGTCACGAGACGGGTTTCGAGCAGGTCGTCGACCACCCGGGTCTCCACGCCGGTCCGCCGTTCGAACGCGGACCCGCGCAGCGGCCACAGCGCGACCAGCACGACACCCACCGCGGACAGCGCGGCCAGCACCAGCGCGGCGACGAACTGGGCGGCGCCGTCGGTCGCCGTGCTCAGCACCGCGAAGCCGATCAGGACGATCCCGGTCGGCAGCACCGTGGCCAGCCCCACCAGGAACGCGGGCGTGCGGCGCAGGTCGCGGCGCCGGGTGGTCAGCCAGGCGGCGAGCAGGCAGGCGAACGACGCCCCGAGCAGGCAGGCACCCGCCGTGTCGCTGAGCCGGTGCCAGCCCAGCGCGATGGTCGACGACGCGACCCAGGCGACGGCGACGCCGCCGATGCCGATGACCGCCGGACGAAAACGTTGGGGCAGAACGAAAGCGAGGGCCATCAGGATGGCGATGGCGGCACTGACGTGACCGCTGGGGAAACTGTTGTGCCCCGGCCCGCGACCGCCGTCGGGCAGTTCGGGACGGACGAGGACGTAGAGCTTGAGCAGCTGCGCCGCGACGAGCGGGAACACGAGGACGCTCAGCGCGGGGATCAAGAGGCCAGGTTTGCGGCGGAGCAGCGCCAGGACGACGAGCCCGATCCCGGCGGCGCCGATCACGAGCACCATGTCCTGGTCGCGCAGCGGTCCCGCCCAGTCCATTGTGGACCACTGGCCGGACTGTGCGCTCCGGACGACGCCGTTCTCCGCGAGCTGCCCGGCCGACGTGTGCACGAACAGCACGTAGGTCACGACGAACGCGGCGGCCAGTCCCAGCCCGGTGGCGAGCTGGAACACGGCCCTGGACAGGGTGCGCCTGGTCTCGGCGTGCCGTCCCGGCAGCGGACGGCGGGCGGGGGTCGGCTTCGCTTCGTGGGTGAGTAGGGCCATGCGTCTCACTGTCCCCACGCCGTTTCGCCGTGAGGTCCGGACAATGTCATGGTTCTGCTACAAGATCGAGCCGAGTCGCACACGTGCGGCGACATCCGAATAATGGCGGCGTGGCAAGTGTCCTTTTGATCGAAGACGACGCGTCCGTGCGGGAGGGGCTGGAACTCGCGCTGCGCCGGCAGGCGCATACCGTCCACACCGCCGAGAGCGGTGAGCTCGGGCTGGAGAAACTGCGGGTGTTCCAGCCCGACATCGTCGTGCTGGACCTGATGCTCCCCGGCATCGACGGCTTCGAGACCTGCCGCCGCATCCGCTCGGCGGGCGACGTGCCGATCATCATGCTCACCGCCCGCAGCGACGACTTCGACATCGTGGCCGGCCTGGAGGCGGGCGCCGACGACTACGTGACCAAGCCGATCGAGCCGCGCGTGCTCGACGCCCGCATCCGGGCGGTGCTGCGTCGAGCGGTGAGCGAGAAGCCGGCGAACGAGAACGACGCCGCCGGGGAAAGGCACGGCCGCCTGGTCATCGACCGGGCCGGGCTGGTGGTCACGAAGAACGGCGAACCGGTCTCGCTGACCCCCACCGAGCTGAAGCTGCTGCTGGAGCTGTCGCGCACGCCGGGACAGGTCTACAGCCGCCAGCAGATCCTCTCCGCCGTCTGGGATCACGACTACCTCGGCGACTCCCGGCTGGTCGACGCCTGTGTCCAGCGGCTGCGCGCGAAGATCGAAGACGTCCCCGCGAAACCCGAACACGTCCAGACCGTCCGCGGCTTCGGGTACCGGTTCGGCCGTTCATGAGGCTGCTCTCCGGGTTGCGGCCCCGGCTCATCCTGGCCTTCGCGGCGATGACCATCATCGGGGCGGCGGCCGCGGCGGGGGCCAGTTACGTCTCGGCCCGGAACGCGATCCTCGAGGCGGTGCAGAACGCGGCGATGAACCAGCTGAAGGACCGGGTCAGCACCTACGGCCGCCCGCTGTCCACGCCGCCGACCCAGGAACAGCTCAACGACTTCGCGGGCAGCCTGCGGTTGAACGCCGTCGCGGTCTACAAGAACCTGCGGTCGGTGAACGGCCCGGACCTGACCACGTTCTCGCCCGAACTGCGGCAGACCGTCGCGAACGACACCCGCATCCAGTTCCAGCGCGTGGACCGCGAAACCGTCCCTGAACTGCTGGTCGGCCTGCCGGTGCTGGTGCGGCAGCCCGACGGGTCGATGGGGGCCAGCGGCGTCCAGGTGTACTCGCTCACGTCGCTCGTCCAGCAGCAACAAGCCATCGACGAACTCGCGAAATCCGCCTGGCAGACGGCCGCGCTCGTCCTGCCGCTGGCCGCCGCGCTCGCCCTGCTCGCGGCGAGACAGGTGCTGAGACCGGTCCGGGCGCTCAACACCGCCGCCGCCCAGCTCGGCGAGGGCAGGCTCGACGTCCGGCTGCCCGCCAAAGGGTCCGACGAGCTGGCCGAACTGGTCACGACCTTCAACAACACCGCCGCCGAACTGGAGCGCACGGTCGGTGAGCTGAGAGCCATGGAGGCCGACGCCCGCCGCTTCGTCGCCGACGTCTCGCACGAACTCCGCACGCCGCTCGCGGCGATGAACGCGGTCACCGACGTCCTCGACGAAGACGCCGAGACGCTGCCGCCGGACACCGCCGTCGCGGCGCGGCTGGTCTCGGGTGAGACCCGGAGGCTGACCCGGCTGGTGCAGGATCTGGTCGAGATCTCCCGGTTCGACGCGGGCCGCGCCGAACTCGTGCTCGACGAATGGGATCTCGCGACGGCGATCCGGGACAGTCTCGACGCGCGCGGCTGGCGCGACGGCGAAGACCTGGTCACCGATCTGCCGGAGGGCGTCCTGGCCCGGGTCGACCGGCGGCGACTCGACCTGATCGTGGCCAACCTCGTCGGCAACGCGTTCCGGCACGGCACTGCCCCGGTCGAGGTCCGGCTACGCGACGGCGGCGGCGAAGTCACCCTGGAGGTGGAGGATCACGGACCGGGGATCGATCCCGAGGTCCTGCCGCACGTGTTCGACCGGTTCACCAAGGCCGACACCTCCCGCGCCCGCTCCGAAGGCAGCGGGCTGGGCCTGGCGATCGCGCTGGAGAACGCCCGTCTGCACGGCGGCGACATCACCGCCGCCGACACCGGGCACGGCGCCCGGTTCGTGCTGCGCCTGCCGCACCGCACCGAAGGAGCGACGCGATGAGGAGGACCAGGGTGCTGCTCGCTCTCGCGGCCGCGGCGCTGGTGGCGGCCTGCGGTGTCCAGCCGACCGGCGTCGTCCCGGCCGGGCCGGGGCCGTCGATCCGCGCCACGACTGGGCCGAACGTCCTCGGCGGGCTGACGCTGTACTTCGTCTCCGACGGCCGGGTCATCCCGGTGACGCGGCCCACCGAAGGCTTCATCTCCCCCGAAGGCGCGCTCACGTTGCTGCTGAAGGGGCCGACGGAGCGGGAAGCCGCGCAAGGGCTCACCAGTTTCGTCCCGGCGGAGGTGGGGCGGGTCGAGGTGTACGCGGGTGACCCGACCGCCATCGTGCTGCCGTTCAGCATGCGCAAGCTGTCCAACCAGGCCATCAACCAGCTGGTCTGCACCACGATGGCGGCCACGGCGGCGACCACGCGGATTCCGCGCTCTCCGGGAGTGAACGTGACCTCGCCGGACGGGGACATGTACTTCCAGTCCTGCAAAGCGGACTGAAGTCGTCACTCACGGTGGTCACATAAAAGCGCTTCTCGTATCTGTACGGGCATGAGCCTCTTTTGGTTCAACGATCAAGGTAACTGTGGGCGAACACACTCGGGCGTGACATTGCCGTGTCCTTTTCGTAATGTTGCCCGGAGCTCGCGGCCCCCGACGCGAGTTCCCGTCCCCGAAGTGGTGAGTGATCAGAGAAATGGCCGGCAGACATCGCAAGAACAAGGCTCCGCAGTGGAAGCTCCCCGCGGGTATCGCGGCAGCGGTCGCCACGGCGCTCCCGGCGTCGATGTGGCTGACCACCGCGGGTTCCCCCGACGTCGAAGCGGCCAGTGCCGCGCTCGCACTGAAGGCTCCCCCGGTCTCCAGCGTGACTCCCTCGCCGTCGACCAGCAGCACCCCGCCCTCCAGCACGACCACCCAGCCTCCGTCGGCCTCCTCGGCTCCCCCGAAGCCGACGACGTCGACCAAGGCCCCCGCCCCGGTGAAGACGACCGTGCCCGCCGCGACGGCGTGTTCGACCAGCCTCGCCGGGACGAAACCGCACGTCGCCCAGGTCGGTAACCACGTGAAGGCGAAGTTCGGCGTCAAGAACGTCGGCGGTGTCGCCGGCCGGGCGAACGCCAGCGACCACCCCTCCGGCCTCGCGCTGGACTTCATGGTGGACACCGCCACCGGCAACGCCATCGCCGACTACATCCTGGCCAACCAGAAGGACTTCGGCGTCACCTACGTCATCTGGCGCCAGCGCTACAACGACGGCAGCGGCTGGGACACCATGGAGGACCGCGGCGGCGCGACCGCCAACCACATGGACCACGTCCACGTCTCGTTCGCCAAGAGCGCGAAGGTCAACGTCAGCTGTTAGCGAGTCCGAGCGGACCGCTCGCCGGGCTGGATCACGGGTCGCCCCACGACCTCTTCCACGCCTTTGACGGCGAGCCGGTCCGCTCGCTCGTTCTCCGGATGTCCGGCGTGGCCCTTGACCCAATGCCATTCGACGTCGTGCCGCGAAGCGGCTTCGTCGAGACGGCGCCACAGATCGGCGTTCTTGACCGGCGTCTTGGCCGAGGTCATCCAGCCGTTGTTCTTCCAGTTCCGCACCCAGCTGGTGATGCCGTTCCGGACGTAGGTGCTGTCGGTGTAGATGTCCACCGTGACCCGGCGCTTCAGGCTTTCCAGCGCCTCGATGGGCGCGGTCAGCTCCATCCGGTTGTTCGTGGTCGGCCCGGCATCCCCGCCGTAGATCTCCTTTTCGACCGTGCCGTACCGCAGCACCGCGCCCCAGCCGCCGGGACCGGGATTCCCGCTGCACGCGCCATCGGTGTAGATCTCGACTTCCGCCACCGGGACACCCTAGCGACGGGGTTCAGTCCGGCAGGAGCGGCACCCACGGCTCCTCGACCTGACCCAGATGCACCGCGCGCGTGATGGACTTCGAACCGAAGCGGTCCCGGACGGTGTCGAGCGTCGAATCGAGCGCGTCCCTCGGCTTCGCCCCGAACGGCAGGGCCAGCTGGATCGCGTCGTCCTTCGACAGGTTCGTGAGCGCGAGCCCGATCAGCGTGAGGCCGCGTTCGTCGATCAGCGGTCTCGCCGTGGCGAGCAGGTCACGCGCGGCCGCGACGATCGCGCCGGTCTGCTCGGTCGCCTCCAGGAGGGTGTGCGAACGGGTCGCCTTGGTGAAATCGGCGAACCGCATCCGCAGCACGACGGTGCGGCATACCCGGTGCGCCGCGCGCAGTCGGCGGGCGAGGCGATCGGCCAGGGTCAGCAGCGTCGCGTCGAGCTCGGCGGGCGAACGCGGCCTGCTGCCGAGCGCGCGCTGCGCCCCGATCGACCGGCGACGACGGCCGGTCTGCACGCGGCGCGGGTCGTCGTTGTGGGACAAGGCGTGCAGATGGGTGCCGACGCCGCGGCCGAGCATCCGGACGAGTTCCTTCTCCCCGAACCCCTCCATCTGCCCGACCGTCGTCACCCCGCGCTCGCGGAGCTTCTGCGCCGTCACCTTGCCCACGCCCCACAGCCGTTCGACCGGGAGCGGATGCAGGAACTCTAGTTCCTTGTCGTGCGGCACGACGAGTAGGCCGTCGGGTTTCGCGACCCCGCTGGCCACCTTCGCGAGGAACTTCGTCCTGGCCACGCCGACGGTGATCGGCAGGCCGACCTGGTCGAGGACGTCCTTCCGCAGTTTCGCGGCGATCCGGCTCGGCGTGCCCGCGATCTTCAGCAGCCCGCCGACGTCGAGGAAGGCCTCGTCGATCGAAAGGCCTTCCACGAGCGGTGTCGTGTTGCCGAAGACCTCGAACACCGCCTTGCTCGCCGCCGAATACGCGCGCATCCGGGGCGGGACCACGATCGCGTCCGGGCACAGCCGCCGCGCCTGGCCGCCGCCCATCGCCGTGCGGACGCCATACGCCTTCGCCTCGTAGCTGGCCGCGAGCACGACACCGCCGCCGACGATGACCGGCCGTCCCCGCAGCCTCGGGTCGTCACGCTGCTCGACCGACGCGTAGAACGAGTCCAGGTCGGCGTGCAGGATGGGACCCTCGGGCGGCATAGAACATATGTTCGCATCAAACGGCCCGCCGGCCAAGCCGCCTCACCCAGGGGAGCCGAGCGCTCCCGCCAGGGCCGACGCGAGGCGAGCGACGGTGCGATCGTCGTCTTCGGCCAGGTTCCCCAGCGCGTCCAGCGCGAGGGCGCGCGGCATCTCGACGAGGGCCTGGGTGAGACGGATCCGCGCCGCGGGGTCCGCGGTGGCGAGCTCGCCGGTCAACGCGCTCATGATCCGGTCCGCGGCTCCGGCGTCGCGCGCCAAGGCGCCGAGAACCTCGGCCGCCTCGACGTCGGACGTGCCCTCGACCACCATGCGGACGAGTTCCGGCACGGCCGCGCTCTCACCACGCGACCCCAGGGCCGTCGCGGCGCGGGCGCGGACCGCGGGATCCGGGTCGCCGAGTGCCTCCGTCAGCGCTGCGGTCGCCTCGTCACCGGGCATCCCGGCGAGCGCGAGGATCGCGCGCCTCCGGACGTCGACGTCCTCCGAACGCGCGCCGGACGCCAGGCTCGCCACGCCGTCACCGCCCGCCCTCGCGAGGGCCCATCGCAGGGCCCCGGCGACGTTCGGATCGGCTTCGGCGAGGACCGCCCCGGCCAGCAGCTCGGCGGGAACCTCGGCCGGGGCCAGGGCGGTCTGCTGCCGCCGAGCCGCGTGAGGCGAGTTGAGCCCGCGCAACAGCTCGACTATGCGCAGGACCCCTTCCCAGCCGGCAGGCGCCGAACCATCGACCGCGCGGAGCCGGTCGAGCAGCTCCTGCTCCCGGTTCAGGCGCTCCTCGGTCCGCCGGATGAGGTCGCCGACGAGATCGGACGGCTCGAAGGCCGGATCCTCCAACGCGCGGCCGATCTCGCGCAGCGACAAGCCGAGGGACCGCAGGCTCTCCACGTGGAAGATCCGCCGGATGTCCTCGTCGGAGTACTCGCGGTAGCCGCCGAAGGTGCGGCCCGTCGGCCGCACCAGCCCGAGGGTGTCGTAGTGCCGGAGCATCCGGCTGCTCACCCCCGAGCGGCGCGCCACCTCACCGATCAGCATCAGGCTCCCTCCGCTCGTTCCGGCCCGAGCGCGACGATCCGCTTCGACTCGTCGAAACCGGCGTCCGGGTCGCGCAGGAGGCGCTCCGTGGCGCGGGCGTGCGCGCACACCTCCGGGTCGGTACTCGCCGAGCCCGCCAGCAAGACGGGCTCGATCACGGGTCCGAGCGCGACGAGCGCCCTGCTGAGACTCAGCCGCACCGTCCGGTCGCCCCGGCCGAGCTGGTCGGCCAGGTCACGCGCCAGCCGGGCCCGCTCCCCGTCGGGGACGAGGACGACGGCGGCCCGCCACGCGCTCCGGGCGACCTCGTCGTCGGCGTCGTGCAGCAGCGACCGGGTGATCGCGGGCCACGCGGCGCGGTCCCCGATCTTGGACAGCGTGTGCAACGCCTGGCTCCGGGCCTGGGCGACCTCCGAACCGAGCTCCTCCAGCAGCACCGGCACCGTGCTCTCGGCGGGTAGCCGCGTCAACGCCCAGGTCAGCATGTCCCGGACGTAGAAGTCCGGCTCGATCGCGCACCGCGTCACGAGCGGGTCGACGAACCGCACGTCCGGATTCGTCCCGGCCGCCAGTGCCGCCTTGAGCCGCGTCGACGAGCTCTCGGAGCTCAACGCGTCGAGCACGCGCAGGTCCGGTGAAGTCCTCTGTGTCGTGTTGATGGGGATCACCTCCTGCGCTCCAGTGAAGACCTTGTCACGATGTCAAGGTCAAGTTCGGCGCTCCACCGCGGTCAGTCGAACGGGGGCCCGGAGTGGGAGACCTGGTGCTTGAACACCTCGCCGTCCCGGATCTCGGCGGAGTACGTCGGCCTCGGCGAGATCGCGCGCCAGGCGTTCAGCACCTCCTCCGACTCCCAGCTCTCGAAGATGTTCACCCGGCCCGGTTCGAGCGTGTCCGCCGAGATCACCACGTCGAGGCAGCCGGGATGGGCCCGAGCCTTTTCGACGATCACCTGGTGTCCCTCGACGTACCGGTCCCGCTCCTCCGGGTCGACGTACACCTTCCCCGCCACGATCACCGTCATTTCAGGCTCCCTTCGTCCGGTCGGTTCATTAGACCGACGAACGCGGACGTCGGGAAACGACACGGGCGCGGACGAAATCCGTCACCGATCGCCCGCCGGCGAAACACCAGATCGCGATCACCGGGTCGCAGATCGCGCAGCCGAACGAGGAATGCTCGGCGAACGGGATGATCGGGGCGCCTTTGAGGTGGTGCACGACGTCCCAGCCGGTGTGCAGGAGCCAGGCGATGCCGATGAACGTCCAGGACTCGAGGCCGCGGTACGCCACGTAGGTCACGACCACGGTGAACGCGAACTCCCAGATCCCGAGGCCGCCGCCGCTCAGGTAGGCGGCGCCGGCGCCCGCCACCATGACCGCGTTGAAGCGGCGGCGGTGCGGTTCGTGGATCAGCGACATCAGCACGACGTAGACGAGGCCGACCAGAATCGGCGCGATGATCATCATGGCTCGACGCTAGAACCGGGCCGGACCCGCTCCCAGTGGCGTGAACGACGCCTTCCAACGGGATCTCGCCATCGGGCGGGTACGTTGCCGTTCATGCACACCGTCGCCGTCCTCGCGCTGGACAAGGTGATCCCGTTCGACCTCTCGACACCGATCGAGGTCTTCACCAGGACCCGGCTCGCCGACGGAAGCGCGGGCTACCGGGTGGTCGTCTGCGCGGAACACCCGGAAGTCGACGCCGGGCACTTCACCCTGCGCGCGCCGCGGGGGCTGGACGCGCTGCGCGAGGCGGGCACGATCATCGTCCCCGGCACCGCCGATCCGGCCCGGCCGTTGCCGGAATCCGTCCACGACGCGCTGACCGCGGCCGTCGCGAGGGGCACGCGGATCGCCTCGATCTGTTCCGGCACCTTCGTTCTCGCCGCCGCGGGCCTGCTCGACGGCCTTCGCGCCACCACTCACTGGGTCGCCGCCGACGCACTGGCCGCGGCGTACCCGGAGGTCGATGTCGACCCGGACGTGCTCTATGTCGACAACGGGCAGATCCTGACGTCCGCGGGCGCCGCCGCGGGCCTGGATCTGTGCCTGCACCTGATCCGGCGGGACCACGGCTCCGCGATCGCGGCCGACGCCGCCCGCCTCTCGGTCATGGCGCTCGAACGTGAGGGCGGCCAGGCGCAGTTCATCGCGTTGCGGCATCCACCCGCTCCCCGCGGCGCGACGCTGGAGCCGACTCTGCTGTGGATGCAGGAAAATCTCGGGCGCGAGCTCACATTGGCCGACATCGCCATGCACGCCGGGATGAGCACGCGCACGCTGATCCGGCATTTCCGGGAGCAGACCGGGACGACGCCGTTGCAATGGCTGCACCGGACCCGGGTCCGGCAGGCACAGCATCTGCTGGAGACCACCCAGCACGCCGTCGAGCGGATCGGATCCGAAGTCGGTTTCGGTTCGCCCACCTCGTTCCGCGACCGGTTCAAACGCACGACCGGCGTCAGCCCAGGTACCTATCGACGCGCTTTCCGTTAAGCGGCCAGCGACACGACGGTGTCCGAAGCCCGTGCCCGGGCCTGGTCGGCGAACCGCCTCCGCGCGACGACGACTCTGAGCCATCGTTCCGAACGCTCGGCGTCCAGATCGGAGGTGGCACGGGCGAGCACCTCGGCGGCGTGCGCGGCGGAATCGATCTCCGCGGCGGCGCCGAGGTAGTCCCCCGCCTCGATCAGCTTGTAGGCGTGACGCATCTCGGTCTGCGCGGTCGAGTAGATGGCGTAGGCGGCGAGGTTGTTCGCCAGCGGGCCCAGTGAATGCGACATCGGATTCTCCGTTCCTTCTCTTACCGACACGTCGAACGGGCCCTCGCCGGTTCGACACGGCGGCGGATATTTTCCCGGGGTTGCGCGAAGTGGCCGCCGCACGACAGCCTGAAACGCATGCCAGCTCGAGCGGCGTCGTTCCGCAGCGTCTTCGCGGTCGCCGGATTCCGCCGGATCTGGCTCGCGCATCTGCTCTCGGTCGCCGGTGACCAGCTGGCCAGGGTCGCGCTCACGGTGCTGGTGTTCGACCGGACGTCTTCGGCGGGCTGGGCTTCGGCGGCGTACGCGCTGACCTTCGTGCCCGACCTCCTCGGCGGCGCGCTGGGCGGCGTCGCGGACCGGTTCTCGCGACGCACCGTGATGGTGGTGACCGACGTCGGCCGCGCGGTCCTGATCGCGCTCATGGCGGTGCCCGGCCTCCCACTCCCCGCCGCCGCCGCGCTGCTGTTCCTCGTTCAGCTCATGGCCGGGCCGTTCCACGCGGCCCGCCAGGCGATGCTGCCGGATCTGCTCGACCCGGACCGGCTGGTCGTCGGCCAGGCCGTCATCTCGTCCACGTACCAGGCCGGGCTCGTGGTGGGCTTCGGCGCGGGCGCCGCCGTCGTCACCGGCCTCGGCGTACCCGGGGCGCTGCTGATCGACGCGGGAACGTTCGCGCTGTCGGCGCTGATGCTGCGCTTCGGGCTCGAACGCTTCCCGCCCTCGGCGCCCGCCCACCACGAACGCCCGTCCCTGATCGCGGGCTGCCGCCTGGTGGCGCGCGACCGCAAGCTGCGCTGGCTGCTGCTCATCGCCTGCTGCTGCGGCTTCTACGTCGTGCCCGAGGGCCTCGCCGTCCCGGTCGCCGCCGAACTGGGCGGCGCGGGCGCACTGCCGTGGCTGCTGGCCGCGAACCCGGTCGGTTCGGTGCTCGGCGGGCTCCTGCTGAGCCGGATCCCGCGCGAACGGCAGATCCGGGTGCTGGGCGCGCTGACGGTGGCGAGCAGCCTGGTGCTGATCCCGACCGGCTGGGCCCCCGGCCTGGTCACGATCGTCGTGCTGTGGACGATCTCGGGCGTGTTCTCCGCGCACGACATGATCACGCAGACGCAGTACAGCCTCGCCGCACCGCCCGCCCATCGCGGGCAGGTGATCGGGGTCGCGATCGCGGCGTTGCGGGCGGCTCAGGCGGTGGGGATCGCGGCGGCCGGGCTGCTGGCCCAGGTCGTCGCGCCGACCACCGTGGTCACCGTCGCGGCGGGCGCGGGTGTGGTGGTGGCCGGGATCGCCGGAGCCGGCTGGTCACGTGCGGTGTCGTCCCGCCGCGGCCCGGAGGAATCCGAAGATCCCCTGAGTCCGGCCGGCGGGACGACACCCGTTGGCGAGCACGGTTCCTGACACATCACGTCCAGTTGTTGTCACGACGGGTCGTCCAGTTGTTGTCACGCACTACGTTCACCTCCCTTCGCGAAAGCCGCGCGTTCGTGGGCGACATCACTCACGTCCAGTTGTTGTCACGCCGAGTGGTCCAGTTGTTGTCCCGCATGCCGTTCACCTCCCTCGAAATAGCGATCCATCCGGCAAAACATTCACCAGTTGTTGTCCTGCATCGGTGCACCTCCCACCATTTGGTTGGGCTGTCCGGGCGAATTCGGCGCCGTGTGTCTTATCGTCCGGACAACGACGGTCGTCGCCGTCCCGGTTCGATTACGGTGTAGATCACCGACGGAAGAGGGTGCGTGGACGGACGACTCGGCGGCGCGCGGCGGCGGCTCAGGGCCTGGCACCTGTGGAGCCTGCCGCGACCTGTGCGTTCCTACGTCCTGGTCGTGAATCTCATCGCGGTCCTCTCGACCGCCGCCACGGCCCGGCTGGTCCCGGTGACCGGTACCGACCTGGTCCGGTTCGGCGTCTTGACCCTGTGCGCGGCCATCGCGATCGAGGGCACCCGGCAGATCGAACGCCAACGTGAGTACGACAGAGCCCCGTCGGTCGCCTACGTCGACACCAAGGCGGTCTGGAGCGTCGCCGCCGTCATCGCGCTGCCTCCGGTGCTCGCCGCCGCGATGGTCGTGGTGACCTACACGATCGCATGGCTGCGGATCTGGCCACACCAACGGCCGGTCCTCCCCCATCGGTGGATCTTTTCCGCCGCGACGGTGCTCTGCGGCACGCAGGCCGCCGTCGTCGTCCTCAGTCTCGGCATGCGCCACTACCCCGGCTCGCCCGACTCCGGGCTGCTCGCCGGGCTGGGCGACCTCGCCGTCATCATCGTGGCCGCGGCCTTGCGCTGGGCCATCAACACCGTGCTGGTGATGGTCGCGATCGCGCTCTCGTCGCCGCCGAAGTCGATCGGCGAACTGTTCTCCGGGTTCGGCGACCAGATCCTCGAGGCGGGCGCGCTCGGCCTCGGCCTCGTGACGGCCGTCGTCCTCGTGCAGGCCAACCCGCTGGTGCTGGTCGGGGTCGTCATCGCGCTGGTCGCCCTGCACCGCGGACTCCTGCTGACGCAGTACCGGCGCGACGCGCACACCGACGCCACCACCGGTCTCGTCACGAAACGCCGCTGGCGTCAGCTGGCCGAAGAACAGCTGGGCCGCACGCGCGCCGGCCGCAAACTCGGCGTGCTGTTCCTCGACCTCGACAATTTCAAGACGATCAACGACACCTACGGCCACCCCAACGGCGACCTCGTCCTGCGCGCGGTAGGCGACGCGCTGCTCGCCGAAATCCGCGAACAGGACATCTGCGGGCGGTGGGGCGGCGAGGAGTTCGCGATCGTCATCCCGGACATCCACGGCGAGGAGACGCTGCGCCAGGTGGCCGAACGGATCCGGCACCAGGTGGCGGTGGTCTCGGTCGCGCTGCCCGATCGCGACACCGTGCTGACCGACCTGACGGTGTCGATCGGCGGGGCGCTGTACCCGGCGGCCAACATCACCAGCGTCGACGACCTCCTCGTCGCCACCGACACCGCGCTCTACCGCGCGAAGCAGGGTGGCCGCAACAGGGTCGAACTGGCACCGCCCGCGCAGTAGGATTCGCCGCGTCCGGGGAGGCGCGATGGAGCGATTCGCTCGAGGTCCGGTCGGTCTGGTGGTCGCGATCCAGGTCTTGGTGCTGACGTTGCTGTCGGGGCGCTACGGCTTCCATCGGGACGAGCTGTACTTCCTCGCCGCGGGGAAACGGCTCGCCTGGGGTTATGTCGATCAGCCACCCCTGACCCCCTTGCTCGCGAGGCTCTCCACCGACGTCTTCGGCGCCACGCCCGCCGGACTGCGCGTGGCCGCGACGGTGTGCGCCGCCGCGACGGTGGTCCTGCTAACGCTGGTCGCCCGCGAATTCGGCGGTGGCCGCGGCGCCCAGGTCCTCACCGCCGCGATGACCGCGCTGGCGGCGTTCGTCGTGGTCGACGGGCACATGCTGTCGACGGCCACCGTCGACCTGCTGATCTGGAGCGCGCTGGGCCTGGTGGTCCTGCGCCTGCTCCGCACCGGGGACGGACGGTGGTGGCTCGCTGTCGGCGCCGTCGTCGGTATCGGGCTGGAGGGCAAATGGCTCGTCCTCCTGATGGTCGCGTCGATCGGCCTGGCGGTCCTCGCCGTCGGCCCCCGGACGGTGTTCCGCAGCGGCTGGCTCGCCGCCGGGATCCTGCTCGCGCTCGTCCTGGCCGCACCGGGCCTGATCTGGCAGGCGGCGCACGATTTCCCTTTGCTGACCGTGGCTTCCGGTATCAGTGACGAGGACGGCGCGGAGAACCGGATCCTGTTCGTGCCGATGCAGCTGCTCTATCTTTCGCCCGTGGTCGTACCGGTCTGGGTCGCCGGCGCGCTTCGGTTGTGGCGCGATCCGGACCTCCGCTGGGCTCGCTCCCTGACGCCGGCTTATCTGGTGTTGTGCGTGATTTTGCTGGTGCTGGGCGGAAAACCGTACTACTCGGCGCCGTTTCTGTTGCTGCTCGCGGCCGCCGGGGCCGAGCCTTGTCTGCGATCACTGGATCGCGTCTCGCGTCGCGTTGGGGCGGCGGTAATGGCCGTGCTGGGCGCCGCGGTCTCGCTCGTCGTCGGGCTGCCTCTGCTTCCGGTGTCCGTGCTGGCGCCGATCCTGGTGGTGAACAAGGAACAAGGCGAGCAGTCGGGCTGGCCTGAGCTGGCTTCCACGGTCACCCGGGTCTGGGAACAGATCCCGCCGGAGCAGCGCTCGACCGCGGTGATCTTCACGCGGAACTACGGGCAGGCGGGAGCTTTGGAACACTACGGGCTGCCGTCGGTGTACTCGGGCCATATGTCCTATGCGGACTGGGGGCCTCCTCCTTCCGACGCCGTCGGTCCCGTGGTCGTCGTGGGGCCGTATCTTCCGGATTGGTTCACCGGATGCCGCGAGGCGGCCGTGCACGACAACGGTCTCGGAGTGGAGAACGACGAGCAGGGAGTGCGGATTTCCTTGTGTACGGGGACTTCGCGGCCTTGGTCCGCGCTGTGGGGCGAGTTGCGGCATTACTACTGAGCCGGCCGCTGCCTTGGAGTCCGGAAACTGTCGGTGGTCGGTTGTACGTTCTGCGTTGTGGACACTCTCAACGCCACTGTGGCGCTACTCAAGGAAATCACCGAGTCCGATGCTTTGAAGGAGGTCAATGCTTCGCTGGATTCGTTGGGGGACAACGATGCCGTCGCCGCGGCGGTCGCGGCGTCGGAAGGGATCGCGCGGTTGGAGGCGGTGCGGTTCCGTGCTCTGTCGCAGCTGAGCCGTCATCGTGACGGTGCTGTCAGTGTGGTGCAGGAGGTGGCGTTGGCTCTGTCCGTTGTGGACGGTCACGCGGCCGGGCTGGTGTCGACCGCTCAGGCGTTGACCACCCGCCTGCCCCGCACACTCGGGCTGTTGGACCGCGGGCAGGTGGGTGGGTTCGGGGCGATGAAAGTCGCCACAGCCACCGCCTGGCTCTCCGACGACGACGCCCGTGCGGTGGACGCGGTGCTGGAGGACCGGCTATCGGGTAGGAACGCCGATCAGATCCGGAAAGCGGCGAACCATGCGGCGATGATGGCCGACCGTGACGGCGCCGCCCGACGCGCGGAACGGCACCGCGCCGGACGTCGGTTGTCGCTGCGGCAAGGCGAGACAGGGGTGGCGTCGATCGAGGTCGAAGACGGTCCGGTGGAGAAGGTCGCCGCCGCCTACACGCGGATCGACCGTGAAGCACGCGCCCTGAAGACCGGCGGCGAGGCTCGGACCCTGGACCAGTTGCGTGCCGACGTCGCGTTGGATCTTTTGCTGGGTGGTCAGGGTGGGAAGAGCGAACGGTGTGAAGTGTTCCTGTACATGGACCTGCACACCTATCTCGGATTGAACGACGATCCGGCCGAGTTGGCCGGGCACGGGCACATTCCGGCTCCGTTGGTCCGGCACATCGCATCCGGGCCGAACACGGTGTTGCGGCGGATCATCACCGACCCGTTGTCGGGGCAGGTTCTCGACCTGGGCCGCGACCGGTATCGACCCACGGCGGGGTTGGACGAGTTCGTGCGGGTCCGGGACCGTGAGTGCCGAAGACCCGGCTGCCACCGTGTGGCGCAGGCGTGCGATCTCGACCATGCGCTGCCCTGGCAGCACGGCGGCCATACCGCCGACACCGAGCTGGTCGACCTCTGCCGCCGTGACCACCGGTTGAAAGATGAACCCGGCTGGAACTACCGGCTTGCTTCCGATGGGACTCTCACGATCACCGCGCCTACGGGGCAGGCCTACGACAGCACACCACCGCCACTGCACGAACCCCGAGCGGACGAACCACCACCGTTCTGAGCCGTCGCCAGAAAACGGCAACAGCCGCGCGGTGTTGCGCCTCGGAGGAACGCCGCTGTTCTGGCTTCGTTGCCGAAATACGGCCACGGCTCGCTTGAAGAGCGCCGTCACTCCGCGAACCGGCCGCCGCCTGGGGAATCCCCACCATGCTCAGGATCGCCTGAGCCGCCCATGACGACGCAGCTTCTCGACAGGCTCTGGCCGTCGCCGAAAAACGACCACACGGCGCTTCTCCCCTACCCGAAAACCCTCCGATCTCCATCGTCGAAAAACAGCAACCCCCGCTGGGCGCTCACCCACCAGGCCGACACCGTCACGCACTACTGCCCGGCCGGCCGTCGCCAAAAAGCGACCACAGCTCGATCGAGGACCGCCACCACACCGCCGCCTCTCCACGAGCCACCCCAAAAGTGCCAGCCAATCGCCACGACAGCAATCAACTTCGACCCCACCCCACCGTCGCCGAAAACGACCACGCTCCCGCGGCGTCACCAACCCGACCGCCGCCTCGCCTCTACCCGAGAACCCTTCGATCTCCATTGCCGAAAAACGGCAACCCCGCTGGGCGCCCACCACCAGACCGACACCACCACGGGCAGCCGTCATCGAACAACGGCCGCGTCTCGATCGAGGACCGACGCCGACCCAACTCCCACCGTCGCCGAAAAACGACAAAGCCCCGCCAACCTCCACCCAAGGCCCCGCCGAGCCAACCAACCCGTCCCGAAAGTGCCCAGCCAATCGCCACGACAACCACCAACCCCGGCCAAACGCCCGTAGCCGAAAACCGGCCACAATCACCCAACCGCCAAGACCCACCACAACAACGAGCCGCCCGCCAGCACCTCGCCGAAAACCGGCCACACCCCCACAGCAGCCGCGACAACCGCCCACCCACCCGATGAAACCGGCGTGAACACCCGGTGACACCTCGCGAACCCGGCTACCAAGCCGAGCCGCCAGTTGTCCACTTCATGACGTCTTCCGGCCCCTCCGCTAGGTGTTCCAGGCCACTTTTTGGCGGGTTCCTACAATCCCCGGCCCTCGGCATGCGCCACCGGCGACATTCTCGTACCGGCCGGTAAGCGGCAGGCTGTTAGACAGGTACAGAAGACTGTCCCGCGCGTGATCCGGCGGGACAGTGTCGCGCGCTTGGGAGGCTCAGTCGGTGTTCAGTCGTGTCGCCATCGTCAACCGCGGAGAAGCCGCGATGCGGCTCATCCATGCCGTCCGCGAGCTTTCGGCGGAGACCGGACGGCGGATCGAGACCGTCGCGCTCTTCACGGACGCGGACCGGTCGGCGACGTTCGTCCGGGAAGCCGACATCAGCTACAACCTCGGGCCCGCGTCGGCGCGTCCCTATCTCGACTTCGCCGTGCTGGAGCGGGCGTTGACCGAGACCGGGGCCGACGCGGCCTGGGTCGGTTGGGGGTTCGTCGCCGAGGATCCGGCCTTCGCCGAGCTGTGTGAGCGGCTGGGCGTCACCTTCATCGGGCCGAGCGCGGACGCGATGCGCAAGCTCGGCGACAAGATCGGCGCGAAGCTGATCGCCGAAGAGGTCGGTGTGCCCGTCGCGCCGTGGAGCCGCGGCGCCGTCGCGGATCTCGACGCCGCCATCAAGGCCGCCGCCGAGATCGGCTACCCGCTGATGCTCAAGGCGACCGCCGGCGGTGGCGGCCGCGGTATCCGCGTCATCACCTCCGCCGACGAGCTCGAAGACGCCTACGAGCGCACCAGTCTGGAGGCCGAGCGCGCCTTCGGCAGCGGCGTCGTCTTCCTGGAGCGCCTGGTCACCGGCGCCCGGCACGTCGAGGTCCAGGTCATCGCCGACGGCCAGGGCACCGCGTGGGCGCTCGGCGTCCGCGACTGTTCGGTGCAGCGCCGCAACCAGAAGATCATCGAGGAGTCCGCCTCCCCGGTGCTGAGCCCCGAGCAGGCCGACGAGCTCAAGCGGTCCGCCGAGCGGCTCGCGCTCGCGGTCGAGTACCGCGGCGCCGGAACGGTCGAGTTCCTCTACCACCCCGGCGACAAGCTGTTCGCGTTCCTCGAGGTCAACACCCGCCTGCAGGTCGAGCACCCGATCACCGAGCTGACCACCGGCATGGACCTGGTCAAGGCCCAGCTGCACGTCGCGGCCGGTGGCAAGCTCGAAGGTGTCCAGCCCGCCGAATTCGGTCACGCCGTCGAGGCGCGGCTCAACGCCGAGGACCCGGACCGCGACTTCGCCCCGTCGCCCGGCCGCATCGCGCGCCTGGACCTGCCCGCCGGCCCCGGTATCCGGGTCGACACCGGGGTCAGCGAAGGCGACACGATCCCCGCCGACTTCGACTCGATGATCGCGAAGATCATCGCCTACGGCCGCGACCGTGACGAGGCGCTCGGCCGGCTGCGCCGCGCGATGGCGCAGACCACGGTCATCATCGAGGGCGGCGCGACCAACAAGAGCTTCGTCCTGGACCTGCTCGACCAGCCCGAGGTGATCGACGGCAGCGCCGACACCGGCTGGATCGACCGCGTCCGCGGTGAGGGCAAGCTGGTCACCCACCGCCACTCGGCGATCGCACTCGCCGCCGCCGCGATCGAGGCCTACGAGGACGAGGAAGCCGTTGAACGCCAACGGCTTCTCTCCACCGCGCACGGTGGCCGCCCGCAGGTTCAGCACGAGAGCGGCCGTCCGCTCGACCTCAAACTGCGCGGCGCCGCGTACCGCGTGAGCGTCGCCAGGATCGGCCACCGCCGGTTCCGCGTCGGCGTCTCCGCGGGCGGCGACATCCACCCCGCCGACGTCGAGGTCGACCGGTTCGACGAGCACACCGGCCAGATCACCGTCAACGGCACCCGGTTCCGCCTGGTCACCGGCACCCACGGGCCGATCCACCTCATCGAGGTCGACGGCGTCACCCACCGCGTCAGCCGGGACGAGGGCGGCGTCGTCCGCTCCCCCGCGCCCGCGCTCGTCGTCGCGACCCCGCTGGAGGTCGGCGCCGAAGTCGAGGCGGGCGCGCCCGTGCTGGTGCTGGAAAGCATGAAGATGGAGACGGTGCTCCGCGCGCCCTTCCGCGCGAAACTGCGCGAGTGCGTCGTCTCGGTCGGCAGCCAGGTCGAGACCGGCGCTCCCCTGCTGCGGCTCGAACCGCTGGCGGACGAGGGCGAAGAGGTCGCCGAGGACACCGGCAGCGTCGAGATCGAGCTGCCCGCGGAGCCGGACGGCACGTCGGCGGCGCAGCGGATCGCGCGGGGACAACAGGATCTGCGCAGCCTCCTGCTCGGCTTCGACGTCGACCCCCACGACGAGCGCCGCACGCTCAGCGCGTACCTCGCCGCCCGCGACGAACTGGAGGGCAACGGTGACCGCCCGCTGGAGGGCGAGGTCGAGCTGCTGACCGTGTTCGCCGACCTGTCCGAGCTGATGCGCAACAAGCCGGCCCGCGAGGACGCCAAGGCGGACACCCGGGTGCACAGCTCCCGCGAGTTCTTCCACACCTACCTGCAGAGCCTCGACGTCGAGCGGGCCGGGCTGTCGGAGTCGTTCCAGAACAAGCTGAAGAAGGTGCTGGCGCACTACGGCATCCAGGACCTGGAGCGGACGCCGGAGCTGGAAGAGGCGGTCTTCCGCATCTTCCTCGCCCAGCAGCGGACCTCGTCCGACGTCGCGGTCGTCACCGCGCTGCTGCGGCAATGGCTCACCGAGCCGCAGCCGTTCGAGTCGATGCGCGAGCCGGCGGGCAAGGCGCTGGAGGCGCTCATCGCCGCCACCCAGCTCCGTTTCCCGGTAGTGGGCGACCTGGCGCGCAGCGTGGTGTTCCGCTGGTTCGCCCAGCCGCTGCTCCGCCGCACTCGCGCCGAGGTGTACAGCGAGGTCCGCAAACACCTGCGTCACCTCGACCTGCACCCGGATTCGCCGGACCGCGCCGAGCGGATCGCGAGCATGCTGGCCAGCGCGCAGCCGCTGGTCCGCCTGCTCGGCCAGCGGATCGGGCGCCCCGGCACCGATCACACCCCGCTGCTGGAAGTGCTGAGCCGCCGCTACTACGGCAACCGCGCGCTCACCGGCGTCGGCCAGGTCACCGTCGGTGGCTGCACCTTCGTCACCGGTGACTACGCCGACGCGAACGAGCGGTTCCACATGGCCACCACCGCCGTCGACCGCGCCGGGCTGCCCGGGGCGATCAAGGCGGTCGCCGCTCTCGCGGCCCAGCTGCCCGCCGACACCGACGTCGAGGCGGACCTGTACCTGACGTGGGACGACGAGTCGGCCGACGACGACGCGATGGCCGCGGGGCTGCGCGAGGTTCTCACGGCCGGGTCGTTGCCGAGCCGGATCCGGCGGATCACCACCACGGTCGCCGGGCACGGCGGCGCGGTGATGCACCACCACTTCACCTTCCGCCCGTCCTCGACCGGGTTCAGCGAAGAGCGGCTGATCCGCGGCCTGCACCCGCTGATCGCCCAGCGGATGCAGTTGCAGCGGCTGGCGAACTTCGACCTCACGCGACTGCCGTCGGGCGACGAGGACGTCTACCTGTTCAAGTGCGTCTCGCCGATGAACCCGTCGGATCAGCGGCTGGTCGCGCTCGCCCAGGTCCGTGACCTGACCCCGTTGCGGGACAACGACGGCAAGCTGCTGGCCCTGCCGGCGGTCGAGGGCACGCTGGCCGGCTGCCTCGACGCGATCCGCGAGGTGCAGGCGAAGCTTCCGCCGAAGAAGCGCTTCGACACCAACAGGATCATGCTGTATGTCTGGCCGACCAGTGAGCTCACCGGCGAGGAGCTGAACACGGTCGCGCAGCGTGTGCAGCCGTCGACCGCGGGCGCGGGCCTCGAAGAGGTCCAGTTCCTCGGCAGGCAGCGTGACCGCGCGACCGGCGAGGTCAAAGAGGTCGCCGTGCGGATCGGCTACGACGTCAGCGGCGGCGTGCAGATGTCGTTGTCCGAGCCCACGACCGAGCCGATCCTGCCGCTCGACGACTACCGCCAGAACGTCCTGCGCGCCCGTCGCCGCGACACGGTGTACCCGTACGAGCTGACCGAGATGCTCGGCTCGTTCACCGAGTACGACATGGACGACACGAACACGCTCGTTCCGGTCGACCGGAAGAAGGGCCGCAACAAGGCGGCGATCGTCGCCGGTGTGGTCACCACGCCGACCGAACGCCACCCGGAGGGCGTCAAGCGCGTCGTGCTGCTGGGCGATCCGACGAAGGCCCTTGGCGCGCTGTCGGAGCCGGAATGTTCGCGGGTGATCGCGGCGCTGGACCTCGCCGAGCGGCTGCGGGTTCCGCTGGAGTGGTACGCGCTTTCGGCGGGTGCCCGGATCTCGATGGAGTCCGGTACCGAGAACATGGACTGGGTCGCGGCCGCGCTCAAGCGGATCGTGCACTTCACCCAGGACGGCGGCGAGATCAACATCGTCGTCGCCGGGATCAACGTCGGCGCCCAGCCGTACTGGAACGCCGAAGCGACGATGCTCATGCACACCAAGGGAATCCTGGTGATGACGCCGGATTCCGCGATGGTGCTGACCGGTAAGCAGTCCCTCGACTTCTCCGGTGGCGTCTCGGCCGAGGACAACTTCGGCATCGGCGGCTACGACCGCGTCATGGGCCCGAACGGCCAGGCGCAGTACTGGGCACCGAACCTCGCCGCGGCGCGGGACGTGCTGATGTCGCACTACGACCACACCTACGTGGCGCCGGACGAGTCCGGCCCGCGCAAGGCGGTCACGAACGACCCGATCGACCGGGACATCTCGTCGTTCCCGCACGCGGCCGTCGACAGCGACTTCACCACGGTCGGCCAGATCTTCTCGCGGGAGGCCAACCCGGACCGCAAGAAGCCGTTCGACATCCGCACCGTGATGCGCGCGCTGTCGGATCAGGACCACCCGGTGCTGGAGCGCTGGCCGGGCATGGCCGACGCGGAGACCGCGGCCGTGCAGGACGTGCACCTCGGCGGGCGGCCGGTGTGCCTGCTCGGCATCGAGTCGCGTTCGGTGCCGCGCCGCGGCTTCCCGCCCACCGACGGCCCGGACACCTACACCGCGGGCACGCTGTTCCCGCGGTCGTCGAAGAAGGCGGCGCGGGCGATCAACGCGGCCAGCGGCAACCGGCCGCTGGTGGTGCTGGCGAACCTGTCCGGCTTCGACGGTTCGCCGGAGTCGATGCGGAAGCTGCAGCTGGAGTACGGCGCGGAGATCGGCCGGGCGATCGTCAACTTCGAGGGCCCGATCGTGTTCACCGTGATCTCGCGGTACCACGGCGGCGCGTTCGTGGTCTTCTCGAAGGCGCTGAACCCGAACATGACGGTGCTGGCGCTGGAAGGCTCGTTCGCCTCCGTGCTCGGCGGGGCGCCCGCCGCGGCGGTCGTGTTCGCCGGTGAGGTCAACGCGCGGACCGCGGCGGATCAGCGGGTGCGGTCGCTCACCGAGAAGCTCAGCGGGGCCGCCGGTGCCGAACGGGCCGCGCTGGCCGCGGAACTGGCCGAGGTCCAGTCGTCGGTGCGGGCCGAGAAGCTGGGCGCGGTCGCGGCCGAGTTCGACGGCGTGCACAGCATCGAGCGCGCGGTGAAGGTCGGTTCGGTGGACGCGATCATCAGCGCCGCCGAGATGCGGCCGCGCATCATCGAGGCGATCGAAGCGGGCCTGGCGAAGCAGTAGCGGCCACTCCCATAGTGAGCTGAAGGGGCCTTTCATCGCGAATTTCGCGATGAAAGGCCCCTTCAGCTCACGGGTCGGGCGGCAGGTCCCCGAAATCCTCGGGCACGATCTTGTCCAGCGCCGCCCGGAACTCCTCGACCTCCCGTTCCTGCGCGACCGGATCGGGCGGCACCGTCGGCAGTTCCGCGTCGGGCCCGGATCCCACGATCTCGACCCGCACCGAAGCGACTTCCAGTACCGCGTCCGCCACCTCGATCCCGACCCCGGCCCGCAAACCGATCGCGACCGCGTCACTCGGCCGGGCCGAGACGCGGATACCGGAATCGAGTACCAGGTCGGCGAAGAAGATGCCGTCCCGCAGCGCGGTGACCTGGACCCCGGTGACCCGGTGCCCGAACGACTCGACCACCTGGCCGATCAGTTCGATCGTGCCGGGCCGGGGCAGCCGGATCTGTTCCTGCGCGAGCGCCACCGCGCTCGCCTCGGGGCCGCCGATCGTGATCGCCAGCCAGCGGCGTTCGCCCTCCCGTTCCCGCAGCAGCATCACCGGTGCCGCTTCCGGAGCCAGGACTGCCATCCCCTCGACGTCCATCGAAATCATGCGCGGTACCTCATTCCCTCGGGTCAGGCGGTGTCGTCGTCCTTCAGTGCCTTGCTCGCCACCACTTCCGACGGGGCGGGCTGGTCGCGGCGCTGGAACGGGGTCGTATGCCCCTCGGCGCGCAGCCGAGCGACCATATGCGGGTAGTGGAGTTCGAACGCCGGGCGTTCCGAGCGGATCCTCGGCAGGTCGAAGAAGTTGTGCCGAGGCGGCGGGCAGGTCGTCGCCCATTCCAGGGAGTTCCCGTGTCCCCACGGGTCGTCGGCTTCGACGACCTCCCCGAACCGGTAGCTGCGGACGACGTTCCAGAGGAACGGCAGCACCGACGCGCCCAGCAGGAACGCGCCGATCGTGGAAATGGTGTGCAGCAGGGTGAAGCCGTCCGTACTCAGGTAATCGGCGTAGCGGCGCGGCATTCCTTGGTTACCGAGCCAGTGCTGGACGAGGAACGTCAGGTGGAACCCGATGAACGTGGTCCAGAAATGGAGCTTCGCGAGCCGCTCGTCGAGCATCCGCCCGGTCATCTTCGGGAACCAGAAGTAGATGCCGGCGAAGGTCGCGAACACGATGGTGCCGAACAGCACGTAGTGGAAGTGCGCCACCACGAAATAGGTGTCGTGGATGTGGAAGTCCAGCGGTGGCGCGGCGAGGATGATCCCGGTCAGCCCGCCGAGCAGGAACGTCACCATGAACCCGATCGACCACAGCATCGGCGACTCGAAGGTGAGCTGCCCCTTCCACATGGTGCCGATCCAGTTGAAGAACTTGATCCCGGTCGGCACCGCGATCAGGAAGGTCATGATGGAGAAGAACGGCAGCAGCACCGCACCGGTCGCGAACATGTGGTGTGCCCAGACGGCGAAGGACAACGCGGTGATCGCGATCGTCGCGAACACCATGAGTTTGTAGCCGAACAACGGTTTCCGGCTGAACACCGGGACGATCTCGGTGATGATGCCGAAATACGGCAACGCGACGATGTACACCTCGGGATGCCCGAAGAACCAGAACAGGTGCTGGAACAGGATCGCCCCGCCGTTGGCCGGATCGAACACGTGCGCGCCGAGCCGCCGGTCCGCCTCCAGCCCGAACAGAGCCGCGGTGAGGATCGGGAAGACCGCCAGGATCAGGATGGTGGTGAACAGGATGTTCCAGGTGAACAGCGGCAGCCGCCACATGGTCATCCCGGGCGCGCGCAGGCAGAGGATGGTGGTGACCATGTTGACCGCACCGAGGATCGTCCCGAGCCCGGAGACGATCAGGCCCATGATCACCAGATCGGCGCCGACGCCCGGGGTGTGCGCGCCGCTGGACAGCGGCGTGTACATCGTCCACCCGAAGTCGGGTGCGCCGCTCGGCGTCACGAACGAGCTGAGCACCATCAGCCCGCCGAAGAGGTAAAGCCAGTAGGAGAACGCGTTGAGCCTCGGGAAGGCGACGTCCGGGGACCCGATCTGCAGCGGCAGGATGTAGTTGGCGAAGGCGAAGAGATTCGGTGTCGCGTACAGCAGCAGCATGATGAGGCCGTGCATGGTGAACAGCTGGTTGTACTGCTCCTGCGACAGGAACTGCATCCCCGGCCTGGCCAGCTCACCGCGCATCAGCAGCGCCATGAAGCCGCCGGCCAGGAAGAACCCGAACGACGTGCACAGGTAGAGCAGACCGATCGTCTTGTGGTCGGTGGTGCGGACGACGCTGAGGAAGACACTCCCTTTGGGGGCACGGATCCTCCCGCCGAAGCGGACGGCCTCCGGTCGCGGAGAGGGCTTCACGGCGGTCATGGCGACTCCCAGCACGAGGACACACCTTCTGAAGGCTGGTACCCCTCCAGGAGAGTCCCTACACACGGGCTTTTCAAGGGCTAGGCGAGTAGAGACTCCAGGTGGTCCGCCGCCGTGGCGGCCCCGCCCGCCTCCCGGAACGAAGCGCCCACCTTTTCGGCGGCCGATCGGTACCCCGGATCGTCCAGCACCCTGGTCACCGCGGCCGCGATCCGGTCCGGTTTCACGCGGCCGAACCGCAGCCGGACACCGGCACCCGCGTCGACGACCTGTCCGGCGATGATCGGCTGGTCGTCCCGGATCGGGGCGACCACGAGCGGCACCCCGTGCCACAGGCTTTCGCAGACGGTGTTGTGCCCGCCGTGGCAGACGACGGCGTCCACGCGGGCCAGGAGCGCCATCTGGGGCACCTGTGGCACCACGAGCACCGTGTCCCCCACCGGCCCCACGGCACCGCCGGGATCGGCGATGACGGTCCGGATACCGTCGACCCCGGACAGTCCGCGGGCGGCCGCGCGGAGGAAGTCCCCGGCGGCGTCGGCGTTCGCGGTGCCGAGGGTGACGAACACCGTCGGCATCGCCGGATCGAGCCGGTCCCACGGGAAGCCGCCGGTGGGTGCGCGCCCGCCGATGGACGGCCCGACCAGCCGGACCCGGTCCGGCAGCGTGGCCGGGCCGAACAGTTCGCGGGTGGTGAACGCGAGCACGCCGTGCGGCGACATCCTGGGGTCGCTGGGACCGCCGTCGATCCGCGCGCGCAGGCCGTCGAGGAGGTCGTCGAGCCAGGCCGCCACCTTCGGCATCCCGGCCAGCGGGTCGACGAGTTCCGCGGACGTCGTCGCGGAGGTGACCCACGGCAGACCGAGCCCGTCGGCGACGAGCCCGCCCGCGATGGCCTGCTGGTCGGCGACCACCACCTGCGGACGGAACCGGCCGATCGCGGCGCGGACCCCGGGCGCCATCGCCTCGGCCAGCGGGATCAGGAACTCCTCCCACAGGAACCGGAACGCCGCCGGCCCCTTGAGGCCCGCGTCGCGTTCGGGCAGGTGGCGCGGGACGGCGCACGGGAACACGTCGGCACCGTCGCCCGCGAGCCGCCGGATGACCTCCGGCCGCCCCGCCCAGGCGACCTGGTGTCCGCGCGCGGTGAGGGCGGCCGCGACCCCGACGGCGGGGTTCACGTGCCCGGTCAGCGGCGGGGTGACGAAGAGGAATCTGCCCACTCAAGCCACCGTTTCGCGCGAGTGTTCGCGGATCCAGTCCAGGATCAGCGCCGACGTCTCCTCGGTGCGCTCGACGAGCACCGAATGTCCCTGGTCCGGCAGGACAACGGTGCGGCAGTAGTCCAGTTTCGCCTCCAGGTCCGGGACCTGCGCCGAAAGCCCGGACAAATCGCCGAACAGCGCGAACACCGGGCAGCGGATCGCCCCGAGGTCGTCGTCGATCGTCCGGCTCAGCGGGATGTCCTCCGCCAGCGTGGTGGCCGCGAGGATCTTGTACGCCGATTTCGACAGCCTGGCGGTGTGCGCGCCGTGGTTTTCGGCGATCCAGCCGATCACCTCGTCGTGCGCGAGCCGGTTCTTCGCGTCGGCGAGCCCTTCGGCCATGTGCCCTACCCACGCCCGTACCGGTGGCTCCGCTTCGATGGCGACGACACTGGCAACGCGTTCAGGACGCGAAGCCGCGAGACCGAAGGCCACGGAGCCGCCGAACGAGTTCCCGGCCACGTGCACCGGTTGGTCGATCCCAAGCTCGGTGAGCAGACCGTCGAGATCGGTGACGAACTCCTCCAGCCGGTAGCCGGTGGCGGGCCGCGTCGTGCGACCGTGCCCGCGAAGGTCGTACATGACGACGTCGATGGCTTGGGCGGCGAAGGCGGGCCCGAGCGTGAAGTAGTAGCTCGCCAGGCTGTCGGTGAGGAGGCCGTGGACGAACACCACGACCGGCGCCGCGCCATCCGACGGACCGAGCCGCTGGACATGGACGTCGAGGTCGCCGACCTTGACCTTCGCCATGCTCAGGCCTTCCCCGCCAGGGACGCGACCACGTGGTCGACGAGTTCGCCGACGGTCAGCGCGATGATCTCGTCCAGTTCGCGTTCCGCGATGAACTCGGCGAAGTTGACCTTGTCGCCGTAGTGGTCGCGCAGCCGCCCGGACAGCGTCACGAGGTCGATGCTTTCCAGTTCGAGGTCGTCGTGGAATTTCGTCTCCCGGCCGATCTCGGCGTCGTCCAGCCCGTATTCCTCGAGGAGTTCGCGCAGCATCGCGGTGATGTCGGCCAAGACGGCCCCGGCCGCCACGGTTTCAGTGGTCATTCTTCGTTCTCCGTCCAAGCCACGACGTAATCCTTCGCCGGTGTGGTGATCGTGGTGTGCCACACCGGATACCGGGTACCGCCCACCTCGACGGTGAGCCGCCCGTCGTCCGCGCCGACGACGGCGAAAGCGCGCGGGTCACCGCGCAAGCCGGTGCGGAGCCGTTTCGCGACGGCCTCCTTCGCGGCCCAGAATCTGGTGAACCACAACGCTTCCGGCGGGCCGAGGAGGGTTCTCTCCGCCTCGCCGAGAGCAGCGGCGACCGTGCTCTCCGGCCGGTCTTCCACCGCCTCGATGTCGATCCCGCAAGGACCTCGGCGGGCGATGGCGACGCCGAGCGCGTCCCGATGGGCGATCGAGACGGTGAGCTCCGGCAGCCTTCTTCCGTAGGCACCCGAAACGGTCGGCGCGCCCGAAGCGTCGTTCCCGACCCGGAGTTCGGCGGGGAAGATGTCGCCTTCACCGTCTGTCCACAAGAGACGCCGCACGGCGTCCTTCGCCGCGATGCGGCCGAGCAGCCAAGCCCGTTTCCGACGGGGAGCCTGGGCGGCGTACGCCTGTCTTTCCTCCCCCGCCAGCACGTTCCGCATGATCAGCTCGCGCGTGGCCAGATCGGGCCACTGCTCGCGGACCAGCGCCCAGCCGCCGTGGCGTTCTTCGGACAGCGTGGCGCGCTCGGGCCGCCGGTCCATCGCGCGGATCACCGGGTTGCTGTCGAACCGGCGATCGCGCCAGCCCTCGACCTCGGCCCAGACCCGGCCGCCGCGGATCAGCTGGACGTCCGCTTCGAGTTCCGCGTCGGTCACTGAAACTATGCGGACGACGCAGTCAAGCCGTTCTCCCGGAACGGGATGTTCGCCGTAGAACCTGATCCGCCGCATCCCCACCGGGAACACCGTGGTCCGGGCGGGCAGCCGGGACATGATCCAGTACCCGAGGAGCTGCCCGGCGTTGTCCAGCAGCGCCCCCGGCGCCTCCGGGGTCCGCAACACCCCGCGCACGTGGCGATCCCCCACCGCGACCAGTTCATCGACACCCTGGAACCTCGGCCCGTGGAACATCCAGCGATCGGTGTAGAGCTGCTCGGCGCGTAGGTCTGGCGTCCGTTCGCGTTCGGCCGGGAACGTCCACGGTCCGGGCGGGTCGGCGGGAAACCCGGCGTCCAGATCGATCACGGCCCTGGAGTAGTCGCCGAGGGAGACACCAGCCCGGGAAGAACCTTGCGGCACCACGGTCACCGGCACGTCGAGCGCGGGCGTCGCGGCGATCCACTGGTTCAGCCGGACGTCTTCCAGCCCGACCGCGCGTCTGCCCGGCGCGGCCTGTTCGGCGAAGTCCATCAGATGCCCGATCACCGTCGTGGCGGGCACGACCGGCCACGAGTCGGCGGGTTCCGCGCCGGGTGGCTGCTTGAAGAAGCAGTGGTCGAGCAGATACGGCATGGTCTCGACGGAAACGCGGAGCTCGGTGCGCAACGGCCGGATCCGGGGCGCCGGTCTGGCGGCGAACAGTTCCGCCGCCAGACCGGCGGTGTCGGCCAGCAACCCGGAGAACTCGGCTGCCAGCGGGTTCCGTTCCCCGATTCGGTCCAAAGTGGACGCCTTAACCGCCGGCGGGCGGAAGGCGCGCCGGACACCCTCGTCGAGCGACACCAGCGCGCCGCCGAGGTCGAGCCGGATCGTGCGGCCGCGTTTCGCACCGCCTTGGCCCGGCAGGAGTTCGAACGCCGGATCGGCGCCGTCGGCCCACAAGGCCGTCGCGGTCCGCAACAGTTGCGGAAGTCCGGGGCGGTGCGCGGAATGCGCGGCGACGACGAGATGTTCGCGGTCGTGCAGGGTGTTCCCGATCAGCGACCCGAGCTGCCCGGCGCCCGTCTGGACGAACGCGCGGAATCCGGCCGCGTACATGTTCTCGATGAGCGTGCGGAACCGCACCGGCTCCAGCAGATGCCGGACGAACAGTTCCCGCACTCCGGCATCCGCCGACGGGTAATGCTTTCCCGTCGTGGCCGACCAGACGGGAAGTTTCGCCGGATGCAGGGTGTAGCGCTCGGCGGCCTCGCGGATCGGGCCGAGGTACGGGGCGAGCATCGGGGTGTGGAAACCGGAGCGGAACGGCAGCACCTGGGAGATCACGCCATCCGCGCGGAATCCGCGGACGAAGCCGTCGACGGCCTCTTCGGGCCCGCAGATCATCGACTGGTTGGGCGCGTTGTCGTGGGAAAGGACCACTTCGGACTGTCCTTTGAGGACCTCGGTGACCGCGGACGCGGCCGCGCCGATCACCGCGAACGCCAGCCCCGGCACCTGGAGCGCGTCGGGATCGAAACCCGCCAGGAACGCGTCCACATCGGTGTCGGTGTGGATCCCGGCGACGGCCATGGCGGTCCACTCCCCCAGGCTGTGCCCGGCGAGCGCGTCCGGGGTCACGCGCAGAGCGCGCAACGCCGTGTCGAGCAGCCTGCCCAGCTGGAAGACACCCTTGCCGTGCCTGCCGACGTCGCCGACGGCGACGTCCGGCGATTCCCAGCGGACGCCGAAATGCCGGGCGATGTCGTCGGCGTGGGCCTCGAATTCGTTCTCCAGCCCCGGGAAGACGAACGCGAGCTTGCCCCCGCCCGCGCCGAGCAGCGGTTCCGGAACGAACCAGAGGTCGTTGCGGCCGCGCCAGGGTCTGCCCTTCGCGACCACTTTCCTGGCCAGGTTCAACCGTTTGGGCGTCGGGTCGACGAGGCCGAGCCGGACCCGGCCGCGGCCGGTGTCACCCGTGCTCAGGACGTCGTCGCGGTCGAGCAGGCAACCCATCTCGGCGACGGTCGGCGCCGAGAGCCGCAGGACCCGTTCGGGCTCGGAGACCTCGACGGACGGCCGGGTCGCGGCCTGCTCCAGGACCACGTGGGCGTTGATCCCGCCGAAGCCGAACGCGTTGACCCCAGCCCGCCGCACCGGCCGCCGGTCGTCGGTCTCCCAGACCTTCGCGGCGCCGAGCGTCTCGAACCGGGTCGCCGCCAGCGCCGGATGTGGGGTCTCGCAGTGCAGGGTCGGCGGGAGAACCCCGTGGTACACGGCCAAAGCCGCTTTGACGAGCCCGGCGACACCCGCCGCGGGCATGGTGTGCCCGATCATCGACTTGACCGAGCCGAGCACCGCCGTCGGCTCGTCCGCCCGCCCGAAGACCTCCGCGATCGTAGCGAGTTCGGCGGCGTCGCCCGCCGGGGTGGCGGTCCCGTGCGCTTCGAGCAGACCGATCGTGGCGGGCTCGATCCCCGCCGCGGTCCACGCCTGCCGCACCGCGCGGACCTGCCCGGCGGTGTCCGGAGTGGACAGTCCGGCGGTCCGGCCGTCACTGGCCACCCCGGTGCCGGTGACGACGGCGTAGACCCGGTCGCCGTCGCGTTCGGCGTCCGCGAGCCGCTTCAGCACGACGACCCCGGTGCCCTCGCCGATCAGCACCCCGTCCGCGTCCTGGTGGAACGGCCGGATCCGCTGGCTCCGCGACAACGCGCCGAGCTGGGAGAAGACGCTCCAGAACGTGACGTCGTGGCAGTGGTGCACGCCGCCGGCCAGCACGACGTCGCACCGCCCGGTCGCCAGTTCGCGGACGGCGTGGTCGACGGCGACGAGCGAGGAGGCGCAGGCGGCGTCCACCGTGTACGCGGGTCCGCGCAGGTCGAGCCGGTTCGCCAGCCGCGAGGCGGCGAGGTTGGGCACGAGCCCGATCGCGGCGTCGGGGGCTTCGGGGCCGAGCCGCTCGGTGAAGGCCCGCCGGAGTTCCTCCAGCCGCTCACCGCCGAGTTCGGGCATCAGTTCGCCGAGGGTGCGGACGACCTGGGTGACCGTGCGGACCCGCTGGTCGAGCCGGACCAGACCGGGCGTCAGATAGCCGCCGCGGCCGAGGATGACGCCGGCCCGCTGCCGGTCGGCGGGCAGCCGGTGCTCGCCGCCCGCGTCGGCGATGGCCTGCGCGGCCACCCGCAGCGCGATCAGCTGATCGGGTTCGGTACCGGGAACCGACGACGGCATCACGCCGAAGCCGGTGACGTCCACATCGGCCAGTTCACCGACGAATCCGCCGCGGTGGCAGTAGATCCGGTCCGCCCGTGGTTCCGCGTCGGGCTGGTAGAAACCCGGATCCCAGCGGTCGGCCGGGACCTCGGTGATCGCGTCGACGCCGTCGACGATGTTGCGCCAATAGGTCTCCAGATCGGGGGCGCCGGGGAACAGCACCGACATCCCGACGATCGCGATCGGGGGCGTTTCGGCCACCGGTCACCACCCCGACGCGGTGTAGGTGACGGCCGTGAGGCCCTCGTCTCCCCACGCCAGTTCGCGCAGCAGGGCCAAGGTGCCTTCCTCGGGGTCGATCAGCTCGATCCCGCGCCGGGCGTAGTCCCGCATCAGTTCCGGGGTGACCATCCCGTTGTTGACCCCGGTCGGCGCCCACGGTCCCCAGTGGACGGTGAGCCCGCGACGTCCGTACACAGTGGACCAGCGGTGGCCGAGCGCCTCCAGCGCGTCGTTCGCGGCCGAGTAATCCGACTGGCCGCGATTTCCCAGAGTCGCGGCGATACTGCCGAACAGGACGGCGAATTTCGGTGCCTCCGGCAGTTCACCGGCCGCCGCGAGCAGGGTGCTCGCGCCTTCGACCTTGGTGGCGAAGACCCGGTCGAAGGACGCCGGGTCCTTGTCGGCGATCAGCTTGTCCTCGATGACGCCCGCCGCGTAGACGATGCCGTCGATCCGGCCGTGTTCGGCGTGGATCTCCTTGACCGCGCGGTGCACGGCCTCCGCGTCGAGCATGTCCACCGAGTGATAGCGCACCGGGCTGCCGAGGTCGGCGATCCGCCGCAGCGTTCCGCGGACCTCGCGTTCGGACTCGATGATCCGGATGGTCCGCTCGATCTCGGCCGGTTTGGCCAGCCCGCTCCCGATCAGGGCGGCCCGCAGCTCTTCCGTCGTCGTCGCGGTCGCGATCTCCGGTTCCTCACCGTCGATGGGCATGGCGGTGCGGCCGAACAGTTCGATACGGCACCGCGACGCCGAGGCCAGCGCAGTGGCCAGACGGGCGGTGATGCCCTTCGCCCCGCCGACCAGGAGGACGACCGAATCCCGGTCCAGGCCGAGCGCTTCGGCTTCGGCGGTCCCGTCACCCGCCGGACCGGCGCCCGTGCTGCCGAGCAGGCCGAGACCTTCCTCGGTCATCCGCAGCCCACGCCGCGCGCCACCGCGGCGGATGACGACCGGCTCCCAGTCGCCGGCGGACAGCTCGGCGAGCAGAGTCTCCACCTGTTCGTCCACAGTGGATTCGGGAGCCTGCTCGACCACCCGCGCGACCGTGTCCGGGTACTCCCTGGCCACCGTCCGGAAGAAGCCGCGGGCACCGTCGGCGGGGCCGTTCGCGATGAGCCAGCGCGGCCCGCCCGCCAAGACCGCCCGATACAGCGGGAAATCGTCGGGGAAGGACGGTGACAGGTGGAACACGCCGTCCGCGCCGTGCTCCGGAACCCCCTGGACCAGTTCGGCTTCGGCGCCGTACCCGGCGAGCCGGGCGGTGAGCATCTCGGCGACCTGGCCTTCACCGACGACGGCGAAGCGGAGCCCGGCGAGTTCCTCGTCGGCGGGTGCGGCGTCGGCGAGGGCGAATTCCCGCATGAGATAACGCTTCGGCGCCACCACGACGGCGTCGGTCTCCTCGGCGGGCCGGCCGCCGGAAGGGGTGCCGCCGAGCAGGTCGGCGAGTTCCGCCGCGGTCCTGGCCTTGGCGAGCACTTCGGGATCACCGCCGGTCAGGCCGAGCCGGGTCGCGAGTTCCCCGGCGATCTCGGCACGTTTGATCGAGTCGACGCTCAGATCCGCTTCCAGGTCCAGGTCCGGCTCGATCATGTCCACCGGATAGCCGGTCCGCTCCCCGATCACCTCGACGACGGTGCCGAAGACGTCTAGCACCGGACGTTCAGGTGCGACCTCGACGTGCGCGGGTTCGAGTATCGGCTCTGGCGCCGGGGGAAGGACGACGGGCGCGGGTGGCCGGACACCGGGATCGGTCCCGAGGTAGCCGAGCAGGACGTCCCGTTGCGCGGCGATCATCTCGCGGCTGGTGCGGAGGAACTCCGAGATGAGCGCCTCACCGCCGTCGGTGCCGGGCCGGGAAGTCACGATCGCCTCCGTGGGGATTCGCTGGGCGGGGTGCAGGGCGGCGGCGGGGATCTCGCCGCCGGCGGTGCGGACGAGCTGTCCGTCGAGGGTCCAGCCCGCCTTCTTCGGCGGCCGCGCGGACAGGGCGTCCAGACAGTCGCGGCCGGTGAACAACCTGCCGGTGCGGACCTCCGCACCCGCGACCGCCAGCCGCGCCAACGCCGCGAGGAAACCGGGGATCCCGGTGCGGCGGCCGCCTTCGAATGTGACCGTCCGATGTGGACGGCGGTCGAGCACGGCGTCGACGAGCCGGGCGAGAACCGAGCCTGGGCCCGCTTCGACGAACGTCCGGGCGCCCGCCTCGTACATGGCTTCGATCTGGTCCGCGAACCGCACCGGCGCACCGATCTGCGCGGCCAGTCCGGCGCGGATCCCGTCCGGGTCCGCCGGATAGGTCGCGGCGGTCCGGTTGGCCCACACCGGGATCTCGGGTTCCTGGACCGGGACAATGCTGAGCACGCGGGCGAACTCCGCCTCCGCCGGGGCGACGAGCGGGCTGTGGAACGCGCACGCGACCGGGAGGGATTTCGCCCCGATCCCGCGCTCCCTCAGCCGGTCCACCGCCACGCCGACGGCGTCGGTCGGTCCCGAGATCACCGTCTGCTTGGGCGAATTCCGGTTGGCGGTGACGACGGTCCCGGCCAGGCCCTCGGCGGCGAGCATCTCGGTGACGTCGTCGGCGTTCGCGGCGACGGCCGCCATCGTTCCCGGGTCGCCGGTGCCGGTCGCGCCGAGGATCGCCTCCGCCCGCGCCCGGCTGCAGTCCAGCAGCGAGGCCGAGCTCAGCGCGCCGGCGGCGGTCAGGGCGACCAGTTCGCCGTAGCTGTGGCCCGCCACCATCGACGGCCGGACCCCGGCCTTCCCCAGCAGGTGGTGCGCGGCGAGTCCCACGATCCCGAGCGCGGGTTGCGCGGCCCGGGTGTCGGTCAGCCGGGCGCGCTGCGCCTCGCGTCCGGCGTCGTCGAACGCGGCGGGTGGGAACAGGGCGTCGACGGTGCTTCCGGCGTGCGCGAGGTAGCGCCGCAGCTCGGGGAACGCGACGAACAGTTCCGCGAACATCCCCGGCCGCTGGCTGCCCTGCCCAGGAAAGAGGAACGCGATCTCGCCCAGCGGCGTGTCGTCGGCGGCGAAGATACCCGCGGTCTCGTCCCGCTCCCCCGCCATGGCCCGGCGCAGCGACGAAGCCAGTTCGTCCACTGTGGACGCCAGGATCGCGAACCTCGCCGGTCCGCCCCGGCGTTCCGCCCGGCGGGACGCGGCGAGCGCCAGATCGCGCAGCCGCCAGCCCTGCCCCGTGGCGGCCAGTAGATCCTCGGCGTCCTTGTCGTCCTTACCCGCGAACAGGAAGAGCTCGGCGGGCCACTCGTCGAGGGTCTTCGCGGGCGGGACGGCGCCGTCGTGCGCGGTGAGGACGACGTGGAAGTTCGTGCCGCCGAACCCGAAGGCGCTCACCCCGGCGACGCGTTCGGTCCCGGCCCACGGCCGGGCTTCGGTGTGGAACGCGAACGGGCTGGTCTCCGGATCCCACGCCGGATTCGGCTTCGCCAGGTGCAGGGTCGGCGGTTTGACCCCGGTGTGCAGCGCGAGGCTCGCCTTGATCAGCCCGGCCAGCCCGGCGGCGCATTTCGTGTGCCCGATCTGGGATTTCACCGAACCGAGCGCGCACCGGCCGGGTTCGGCACCCGCTTCGGTGAACACCTTGGTCAGGGTGGCGAGCTCGGTGCGGTCGCCGACGACGGTGCCGGTGCCGTGCGCTTCGACCAGCCCGACCCGCGACGGCGAGATCCCGGCGTTGCGGTACGCCCTGGTCAGCGCGTTGTGCTGGCCCTCCGGCCGGGGCGCGGTGAGCCCGAGTGCCCGTCCGTCGCTGGCGCTGCCGACCCCCTTGATGACGGCGTAGACGCGGTCACCGTCGCGTTCGGCGTCCGCCAGCCGCTTCAGGACGACGCACGCGACGCCCTCGCCCAGCGCGATCCCGTCTGCGTCGCTGTCGAAGGTGGCCGACCGGCCGGACGGGGAGAGCGCGTGCACCGAGGAGAACAGCAGGTAGTCGTTGATGCCGTTGTGCAGGTCGGCGCCGCCGCACAGGACGAGGTCGCTGGTGCCGGTGACGAGTTCCTTGCAGGCGACGTCGACGGCGGTGAGCGACGAGGCGCAGGCCGCGTCGACCGTGTAGTTCGCGCCGCCGAGGTCGAGCCGGTTCGCGACCCGGCCCGCGATGACGTTGGCGAGCACGCCGGGGAACGAGTCCTCGGTCAGCCGCGGCAGCTGACGATCGAGATCGGCCGGGAGTTCGCCGAGGTAAGACGGGAGCACGGTCCGCAAGGTCATCGCGTTGGACAGGTCGCTCCCGGCTTCCGCGCCGAAGACCACCGACGTGCGGGACCGGTCGAAGGCGCGTTCGGCGTACCCGGCGTCGGCGAGCGCCCGCCGTGACACTTCCAGTGCCAGCAGCTGGACAGGTTCGATACTCGCGAGCGACGCGGGCGGGATTCCGTGGTCGAGCGGGTCGAACGGGATCTCCGGCAGGAATCCGCCCCAGCGCGACGGCGTCTTCTCGCCGTCGCCGTCGGGCGCGTAGTAGAGCGCGGGATCCCAGCGCTGGGCGGGGACCCCGGTCACCGAGTCCACTCCGGACAGGATGTTCGCCCAGAACGACGGGAGATCCGCGGCCTGGGGGAAGACACCGGCCATCCCCACGATGGCGATGTCGAGCGGTTCCGGTGCGGGCTCGTCGTCCGGGAGGTCCAGCAGCTCGGCGGCGCGGGTGGCGAGGAACGCCTGGGCCCCTGGGCCGACGGCCTCGTGCAACCGGGCGATCGTCGTGACCTCGGACCGCAGGACGGCGACGTCGCCCGCCATGAACATGCCCTCGGCGAGCTGCCGGTCTTCGGCGACCGGGCTGAGCGTGTCCCCGACGCGCTCGATTCCCTTGCTCGCCAGGCGAAGCCGTCCGACGTTCAGCGTCTCCAGCCGCTCCCATGCCTCGCGATCCGGCACTTCCCGGTCCTTCAGCGCGCGTTTGAGCTCCGCGTACTCGGCCGTGAACGCCGAACGCACACACCGCGTCGCGTGCCCCGGCGCCGTCTCCAGCAGGTCGGTGCGCGTGGCCTCGACGACCTGGCGCTGGAACAACGGCAGGACGGCGCCCGCGCGGACGGCCTCTTCGGTGAACAGGTACGCCGTGCCCATCAGCAGGCCGACTGTCGCGCCGAGC
Organism: Amycolatopsis sp. NPDC102389; assembly: GCF_044765885.1. Lineage (NCBI taxonomy): Bacteria > Bacillati > Actinomycetota > Actinomycetes > Pseudonocardiales > Pseudonocardiaceae > Amycolatopsis > Amycolatopsis sp. NPDC102389. The sequence goes on along the minus strand of NZ_JBIWKX010000056.1, from coordinate 11,167 downwards.
CGGGTCAGCGGTGCGGCGGCCGCGGCGACCATCGCGGCCGATCGCTCGTCGTGGATTCCACCGGCGAAGTACACCTCGACCTCGGCTGCGTAGTCGCGGAGAACGTCGATCTGGGCTTCCCACAAGGGAAAACTCGCCCTCGGGCCGACATGTCCGCCGCATTCGGCGCCCTCGAAGACGAACTTGCGCGCCCCCGCTTCGAGGAACTGGCGCAGCAATCCCGGCGACGGGACGTGCAGGAACGTCGAGATTCCGACGTCTTCCAGCGCCTTCGCCTGCGCCGGGCGGCCACCGGCGATGATCGCGTGGCTCGGCCGGATCTCGCGGATCACCTCGAGTTGCGCGGCGCGGACCTCCTCGGCCGCGAACCCGAGCACACCGACGCCCCAAGGCGCGTCGCCCAACGCGGCCTTGGTCCTTTCGAGCATCTCGCGAGTCTGGGCGGCTCCGGACAACGCCAAAGCCAGGAACGGCAACGCTCCCCCGGCGGCGACGGCCCGCGCGAATTCGGGCTGGTCGCTGACCCTGGTCATCGGGCCCTGCGCGAGCGGCATCGGGCCGCCGGAAGCGCTGACGCCCTCGGTGATCGACGCGCGAACGCCGTGGATCGCGGCCGGGAGCGTTCCCCAGCGGTAGCGGAACCGCTCGGGCAGGAAGGCGTCCTGCCCGGCTTCCAGCGGCCGTCGGCGAAGTCGCCGTACGTCCCCGTCCACAATGGTCTCGGATCCGTCGAGGCCTTCCAGCGCCATCGTGAGATCCGACGGCAGTTCCGCTTCGGGGAGCAGCGCGAACGCCGTGTCGAGGACGACACCGGCGGCCCCTCCGGCTACGGCGGCGGCCGCGGTGTGCGCACCGATCCCGCCGTACGCCCAGACCGGGACACCGATCGCCGGATCGGCCAGCAACTGCTGCAGGAACACGAAGCTGCCGAGTTCGCCGATCCTGCCGCCCGCCTCGTGACCTCGGGCGACGAGCCCGGCCGCCCCGGCGGCGACCGCTCGCACGGCTTCGTCCCGGCTCGTGACCTCCGCGAGCACCCGGCGCCCCTCGAAGTCCACAGTGGACAAAGGCGCGCCCGCCGCGAGCAGAACCGTATGGGCCGCCGCGGGAAGCTCGACCGGCCCCGCGACGCGGACACCGAAACCGGTCGCGACCCAGTCCGCGGCCAGGTCGAGTTCTTCGCGAGCCGCCCGGTTTCCGCTCGTCAGATCCACTACACCGAGAACGCCGGCCCGCGCCGCCGCCGCGGCGAACCGCGCGGACGGCACACCGAATGGGTGCACCGCGATGAGCAGATCCGCCGTACCGGTCAACATTGAGGCATCGGCGCCAAGAATCGACTTACCCACGGGAAGCCTCCGGCACACGGAAGAGTGACTTGGTTACCGGGCGTACTTAAACGCAGGCGAGCCTTCACGTCAATACTCGACAGTAGGGTTTCCGCTCACAGGAACCGGATGGCGGTACGTCGACCTGCGAAAAGCGAGGCCCGTAGCGAGAATTTAGCGTTCCGGATACACACGGGACATCCGGGAAGCCGGGTTTTCCGTTCCCCTACAGGAAAGAACAGTCAACGACCAGGTGTCCCAACGAGCGATACGCCATCCGCCTGTTACCCGGAGTTCACCATTCCACTTTCCTCGGACCACCGGAATCAGCGGTCCGTACCTATTTCCGGAAATCGATGATGATTCGTCCTATCGTCGGTAGCACGCCGACGGGACTTTCGGTATCACGCGCGGAAACATGAAAGGGTTCAGCGGGCTTTCGCATTCCGGACCGCGATGCTCAACAGTTCCGCGGCGGGCCCGGCGAGCCGCCGTCCGACGGGCCACACCGCGCGCAGCTCCCGGCCGAAGTCGACGCCGTCCACCGCGACCGGGATGAGCCTGCCTTCGGCGACGTCCCGGACGATGGCGAGTTCGCTGATCACCGCCGGACCCGCGCCCGCGATCACCGCGTTGCCGACCGCGGAGGCGGAACCCAGTTCCAGCAACGGTTTCGCCGGACCGACACCGGCCTTGCGCAACGCGGCGTCCACGGTCTCCCTGGTCCCGGAACCCGGTTCGCGGACCACGAGCGGCGTGATCGCCAGTTCGGCCGCGGTCACGGGCCGCCGCTTGCGCGCCCACGGATGATTCGCGGGCACGACGAGGACCAAGCGATCGGTGGCCACCCGCCGGGACGAGAGACCGGGCAGTGAACCAGGCGACTCGACGAACCCGAGATCGACCTTGCCCTCCCGCGCCAGTTCGGCGGCCTGATCGGAGTTGGTGACCTCCAGCCCGAGGTACAGCCCTGGGTCGCGGCGTTTGAGCTCGCCGATCCAGCCGGGCACGAGGTATTCGGCCAGTGTCATGCTCGCGGCGACCCGCAGATGCGCCTCGTGCTGGGTGCGCAGCGCTTCGGCGCCGTCGAGCAGACCGTCGAGTTCGGACAGCACGCGCTGCGCCCAGCCCGCGATGATCCGGCCGTCGGGGGTGAGCGCGGAGCCGCGCCGCGTACGGTCGACCAGCACCAGCCCCAGCCGTCGCTCGACTGTGGACAGTCGTTTGCTCGCCGACGGCTGCGCGATCCCGAGGCTGGCCGCGGCCTGCCCGATACTGCCGAGCTCGTCCACGAGCACCAGGAGGCGCAGGGAGTCCAGGTCGGGTGTGGTCATAGCCCAAGTGTATGACCTACCCCTCGTATTCCCGGCTACCGAGGTACCCCCGTCCGGGCGAGGCTCGGACCATGAGCACCACGCACGCGAGGCCGACGAAGCCCTATCTGACCGCGTTGGCCGTCACCGGCGCCGGAGTCGCCGCCGCGTACCTGGTCGGCACCGCTTTCCCGGTCGTCAGCGCGCTCACCATCGCCGTCGTGCTCGGCATCCTCACCGGCTCGCTGTCGTCGGTGTCGGAGGAGACCCGGAAGGCCATCGCCGGGATCACCAAGAAGCTGCTGCGCGCCGGTGTCGTCCTGCTCGGCCTGCAGCTCTCGCTCCCGGCCGTCCTGGCGCTGGGCCCCGGAACCCTGCTCGCCGTGGTGCTGACGGTCGGCGTCACCTTCCTCGGCACCATCGGTCTCGGCAGGCTCCTGGGCGTGCCTCGTGGCCTGGCGATGCTGGTCGCGACCGGTTTTTCGATCTGCGGCGCGTCCGCCATCGCCGCCATGGAAGGCGTGGTGAAACGCGAAGACTCCGACGTCGCGACCGCGGTCGCGCTGGTCACCTTTTACGGCGGGCTCGCCATCGCGGCGGTCCCGTTGATCGGCGGCTGGCTGCGCCTCGACGCGGCCCGGATCGGTGAATGGGCCGGGCTCAGCGTGCACGAAGTCGCGCAGGTCGTCGCTGCGGCCACCCCCGCGGGCGGTGCCGCCATCGCGGTCGCGATCGTGATCAAGCTCAGCCGGGTCGTCCTGCTCGCCCCGATGGTCGCCGCGGTCGGCGTGCACGAACGGAATCGCCCCGTGGACGGGAAGCGGCCGCCGCTCGTCCCGCTGTTCGTCCTCGGTTTCCTGGCGATGGCCGCCCTGCGCAGCACCGGGATCGTGCCCGGTCTCGCGCTCGACGTCGCCAAGATCGCCTGCACGCTGCTGCTGGCCGGAGCGCTGTTCGGGCTGGGCTGCGCGGTCCGGATCGGCACGCTCGTCCGCACCGGCGGCCGCGCCCTGCTGCTCGGGCTGCTCTCCACCCTGCTGGTCGGGACCACCGCCTTGGTCACGCTGACCGTGCTCGGCTGAGGACCGCGACCGCGAGCAGCGCGACCACCCCGCCGGTGACCATCACGGCCGGGACGGAGACCGCGTCGACGACCAGCCCGCCGAGCAGCGCACCCGCCGAAAGGGTCGCCTGGAACGACGAGGTGAACAGCACCGACGCCGCTTCGGGCGCCTGCGGGGCCGCCCTGGCGAACCACGTTCCCGAACAGACCGGGACGGCACCGTAGGCGAACCCCCAGACCACCAGCAGCGCGAGGGCGCCCGCTTTCGTCTCGCCGAGAAACGGCAACGCACACGTCACGACGCCGATCAGTCCCGCCGCGGTGAGGAAGGTCAGCCGCAGATCGCGGGCGATCGCCGCGCCCGCGAGGAAGTTGCCGGCGATCCCGGCGGTGCCGTAGACGAACAGAAAGACGGTGATCAGCTCCGGGCTCACCTGCGTCACCTGGCGCAGGAGCGGCGTGACGTAGGTGTAGGTCCCGAAGTGGGCGAGCACGACCAGCACCGTGACGAGCAGGCCGAGCCGGGTCGCCCGCTGACGGGTCATCTCGCGCAGGACGCCGAGCCGGGTCGCGCCGGCCGACGGCAGCGGGGGCAACGAGAGAGCCAGCGCGGCGAGGACGCCGACCGTGAAGACCGCCATCACGGCGAAAGCCGCGCGCCAGCCGAAAAGTTCGCCGAGGAACGTCCCCGCGGGCACGCCCAGCACGGAGCCGAGCGGCACGGCCGAGAAGATCACCGCGGTCGCCGTGCCCGCGCGTTCCGGGCCGACGAGCCGGGCGGCGAGCCCGGAGCCGACCGCCCAGAACGCGCCGATCACCAGCCCGACCAGGACTCGCGAAACCAGCACGGCCCAGTACGCGTCCGCCGTCGCCGCGACGACGTCGGACAGCGCCAGCACCACCATCAGCACGCACAGCACGATCCGGCGGTCGAGCCGTCCCGCGGCGACGGTGACGGCCGGGGCCGCGAGCGCGGCGAGGAAGCCGGGCAGGGTCATGGTCAGGCCCGCCGTCCCCGGCGTGATCCGGAAGTCCTCGCCGATCGGGGTCAGGAGGCCGATCGGCAGGATCTCCGTGGTGACGAGGGAGAAGATCCCCAGCGTCACCGCGAGGACGGCGAGCCATCCCTTCAGCGGGGTCCGCGCGGAGGTGTCGAGGGTCGAAGCGGTCATGTGCTTCAGCCCATCACCACGCGGGCACCGCGGTCTGGCGGATTCGCGACGTTGATCTAGCTACGGGATCGCTGGGTCACCACGATGCAGGCGACGACGATCAGCGCGGTCACCGGCGCGGCGGCCGGGAGGTGCTCGCCGAGCAGCAGGACCGCCCAGACCAGCGTCAGCAGCGGCTGGGCGAGCTGCAGCTGACTCGCCCGCGCGACGCCGATCTCGGCCATTCCGCGGTACCAGGCGAAGAACCCGCCGAACTGCGAGATGAGCGCGACGTACAGCAGGCCGGCGATCCCCTCGCCGGTGACGTGCAGCGGCTCGGTCGCGAGCCCGAAGACGGCGAACGCGCCGGTGACCGGCAGCGCGAGGACCAGCGCCCACCCGATCACGTGCCACCCGGCCATTTCCCTGGCCAGCCTGCCGCCCTCGGCGTATCCGAACGCGCACAGCACGAGCGCGCCGAACAGAAACAGGTCCGCTGTGGACAGTCCGCCGCCGCTCTGCGCGACGGTGAACACCACGACCGCGCTCGCGCCGACCGCGGCGGCGAGCCAGAACCGGCGGGACGGCCGGTGACCGGTCAGCCTGGAGGAGATCACGGCGGTGGCCAGCGGCAGCAGCCCGATCACCACCGCGGAATGCGCGGTCGACGACGTCTTGAGCGCAAGCGTGGTCAGGATCGGGAAGGCGAGGACGCAGCCGAGGGAGACCACGGCCAGGCCCCGCCACTGGTCGCGCCTCGGCAGCGGGACCCGGAAGACCCGGAGACAGGTACCGGCGACCAGCGCGGCCAGGACGCTGCGCAGCCCGGTGGCGGTCCACGGGTCGAAGCCCTTGAGCGCCCACACGGTGGCGGGGAACGTGAACGAGAAGGCGAGGACCCCCAGCGCCGCCAGCGCGGTCCCGGAGCGGACCGCTACTGCCCGGTCCGCGATAGCGCTATCATCCAGTCTCATGTCCGATGGTAGCAGCGTCGCCAGCCTGGCCACAGAGCTGCGGTCCACTTTGGAGCGCTATCCGATCGATGGAAAGCTCCCCTCCAGCCGGGAGCTGGTCCGGCAGCTGAAAGTGAGCCCGGTGACGGTGTCGCGGGCCATCGCCGCGCTGGCCGCCGAAGGGCTGGTGATCACCCGCCCCGGTGCCGGCGTCTTCCGCGCCCCGCCCCCTCGTGAAGCCGCGGTGACCGGCGACGTGTCGTGGCAGGAGGTGGCGCTGAGCGCGCAGTCCGGCACCCGCGCGATCGACGCGAGCGGCGTGCTCACCGCCCTGAGCGACCCGCCTTCCGGCGTCATCGACCTCAACGGCGGGTACACACATCCGAGCCTCCAGCCGGAACGCGAACTCGCGGCCGCGTCGGCCAGGGCCGGCCGCCGTCCCGGCGCGTGGACGCGCCCGCCGATCTGCGGCCTGCCCGAACTGCGGGCCTGGTTCGCCCGCGACATCGGCAGCCCGGTGAACGTCGAGAACGTGCTGATCACCTCGGGCGGACAGAGCGCGCTGACCACGGCGTTGCGCGCGCTCGGCGCTCCCGGCGCGCCGGTGCTGGTGGAATCCCCGACGTACCCGGGGATGCTGGCCATCGCGCGGGCGTCGGGGCTGCGGCCGGTCCCGGTGCCGATCGACCGCGACGGCGTCCGGCCCGAACTGCTCGCGGACGCCTTCCGCGACACCGGCGCCCGGTTGTTCGTCTGCCAGCCCGCGTTCCAGAACCCGACCGGCGCGGTGCTGTGCGCCGAACGCCGCGCCGAGGTCCTGCGGATCGCCCGTGACGCGGGCGCCTTCGTGATCGAGGACGATTTCGCCAGGCTGATGGCGCATCCCGGCAGCCCGGCTCCCCCGCCGCCGCTCGTGGCCGACGATCCCGACGGCGTCGTGGTGCACATCCGCTCGCTCACGAAACCGGCGTCGCCGAGCCTACGGATCAGCGCGCTGGCCGCCCGTGGCCCGGCACTGGAACGGCTGCGCGGCCTCCACGCCGTCGAAAGCTTCTTCGTACCGCGGCCGCTGCAGGAGACCGCGCTCGAACTGGTGAGCTCTCCGGCTTGGACCCGCCACCTGCGGACTCTCGCCGCCTCCTTGCGGGAACGCCGCGACGTGGCCGTCTCGGCCCTGCGGGAGTTCCTGCCCTCCTGGCGCGCCGTCCCGGTCCCGACCGGGGGCTACCACCTGTGGCAGCCGCTTCCCGGCTTCGTCGACGAAGCCGCGCTGACCAGCGCCGCTTTCCGCGCGGGAGTAGCGGTCACCTCGGGCAGGATGTACTTCGCGGCCGAGGCGCCGGGGCCCTATCTGCGCCTGAGCTACGTCAGCGCCGCGACGGGCGCGCAGCTGCGCGAAGGCATCCAGCGCCTTTCGCAGGCGTACCAGGAGATCCCCGGTTGACGTCCGGCCGTACGATCGCCCACGGAGGCGACGAGAAGGCATGACACAGCCGGCGGCGGAGCCGCACGAACCACCTGGCAGGCTCTGGGAGCTGCTCGACGACGGCCAGCGCAAGGCGCTGCGTGCCGAGGCCGAACTGCGCCGGTACCCGGCGGGCACGGTGATCATCCGCGAGGGTGACCGCTCGGACTGGGTGCTGATCCTGATGACCGGGCGGGTCAAGATCACGTCGGTGTCCACCGGCGGCTACGACGCCGTGCTGGCCGTCCGCGATCCGGGCGACATCATCGGCGAGATGGCGTCGATGGACGGCAGCCTGCGCTCGGCCACCGCGATCGCCGTCGAGCCGGTCACCGGGCTGTGGCTGTCCGCGCGGGCGTTCAACTCCGTGCTCCGCGAACATCCCGGCCTGTCCGTGGTCCTGCTCCGGATCATCACCTCCCGCCTGCGCTACGCCAACTCGCGTCGCACCGAATTCGGGGACAGCACCGCCGCCGAACGCATCGCCGCGATCCTCGTCGACCTCGCCGAGCGCTACGGCGTCCCCGTCGCCGACGGCACCCTGATCGCCCTGCGGATCAACCAGCGCGACCTGGCGGGACTCGCGTCCGCGTCACGGGAAGCCGTCGCGCGGACCCTGCGGACCCTGCGCGCGGACGGGCTGCTCAGCACCGGCCGTCAGCGGCTTGTCGTCCGGAGCCTGAACGACCTCAGACAGCTGGCACCCGACGACCGCTGAGCCGCCACGGCAGGCCGAAATGCCGGTCGACCCGCGCTCCGGTGGCCAGGAACAGTTTCCGCACGCGCGGCTCGTTCTCCGGATCGAACTCCGGGATGGTCTCGATCAGCGTCGCGAGCTCGCGGACGAGCTCGGCCGCGGTCTTTCCCGGCACCAGCAGGACCCGCACCGGCGCGAGGCTGCGCACGGCCGGGGGCGGCGCGATGAGATCGACCCGGACGCGCACCAGGCCGGTCAGCCTCGCCAGCCGGAGAACCGCACCGGTCAGCCCCCAAAGCGCCAGTTCGGCCAAGAGGACCGGCGACAGGATCAGCGCGAGCCCGGCCGCCTGCCCGACGGCGAATCCCAGCATCAGCCAGTCCTCGAAGCCCGGGCGTGCTTCCTCGGCGGACCGGCCGCGGTGCCGGGTGAACGACACTTCCCGGTAGCGCTCGCTTTCGGTGACGATCGCGAGCGGCCGGATCCGGCGCAGCCAGGGCGCGAACCGCCGCACGATCAGCCACTCGCCGCCGCCGGTGTCGGTCACCCGCATCTTGTCGCCTCCTCATCGGTGCACGGCTCTCCGACGAAGCAGGGTCCGATGGCGTTCCACCCGCGCGCCGAACCGGGTGAGCGCCTCGCGCACGGCCGGATCACTGGGATCGAACCTGACGCGTCCGCGAAGCAGGCCGCTCAGCTCGGCCACCAGAGGAACGGCCAGGTCGTCGTGCACCCTGAGGACGGTCAGCGACGCGAGGCTGCGATGTTCCTTGTGCCATCCGGCGACGTCGACCCGCGCCGGCGCCTTCCGGAACCACCGCACGATCCGCGCGAAGGCACCAGCGACGCCCTGGCACAGCAGCTCCAGCGCGAGGAACGGCAGCAGGAGGAGTCCCAGCAGCAAGTACACCGGAAGGTGCACGAGTGTGTCCGCGATGGCCACCACCACCCACAGTCCGACGGCCACCTTGTTCAGGGAACCTTCCTCGCGCTCCACCTTGGGGAACGCCCAATCCGCCGTGATCTTGTGCTGCCGGTAACCGCCGGTGAGTCCCGCGAGCGGCTGGACCCACCGGCGCCACGGCGCGAACCGGCGATCGACCGTCCACTCTCGCCCCTCGAGATCGATCACCTTCATCGGCCCTCCCCCTATCCGATCTCGCACCGTGTCCGACGGGATCGAGCTTGGCAGGGAAACCGCCGTCGTTCTGCGTCACCTGACACAGAAGGCGAAACCGGTTGTACGCGTCTTGTACGACGGCTGTACGAGCCGGAAGGACTCTGATGTCCCGTCACCCGGAACCGAATCCAGGACGGAGCACTCCCGTGAAGATCTCCCGCGTCGCACAGGGCCTGTTCGCGGCCCTCGTCGCCACCGCGGCGGTCGGCGCATCCCCGGCCACCTCCCTCGCCACCCCGGCCACCGGCGACCAGATCTCGGCCGCCGCCGTCGGGAATACGTTGGTGTACAAAGAGAAAACAGAAGGTTACGACTGCTTCAGAATCCCTGCCATCGTCAAAGCGAACAACGGCGAACTGCTCGCGTTCGCCGAAGGCCGCAACGGCGGCGCCAGCTTCTGCAACGACAGCGGCGACATCGATCTCGTCGTGAAACGCTCGGCGGACAACGGCAAGACCTGGAGCGCCCCGAAAATCGTCATCGAAGGTTTTGGTGACACCAAAGGAAACCCGACGCCGATCGTGATCCCGTCCACCGGGCGGATCGTGCTGCTCTCGGTGATGGAATGCGTCAAGAATCCCGACTGCAACCGGATTCCGCGCGTCTCGATCAGCGACGACCACGGCAAGACCTGGACCGCGCCGAAGGTACTCACCACGCAGCTCGGGTTCGACACCGCGCCGGGCTGGCTCGCGACCGGGCCGTCACACGGCATCGTGCTGACCCGCGGCGCGCACGCCGGCCGGATCGTCGCCGGAATGAGTTACACCGTCGACGGCAAGAACAGCGGCGCGCTCGTCTACAGCGACGACCAGGGTGTCACGTGGAAACGCGGCGCCACCGACACCCCGGCGGCGTCGGCCGGGCTGAACCCGCAGGAGATCAGCGTCACCGAACTGCTCGACGGCCGGGTCTACGCCGCGGCGCGCAACCAGGCCAACAACGACAACAAATGCCTCAGTGGTGGGGCGAAGAACCGGGCCTACGCCATCAGCTCCGACGGCGGGGCGAGCTTCTCGACCAAGTTCACCTTCGAGGAGGACTTGATCACCCCGGTGGTCCAGGCCTCGACCGCGCGGATGACCGCGACCGACAAGGCGGGCAAGTACAACCGGATCCTGTTCGCCGCGCCGTCGGTCTGCGACCGCCGCAAGGAACTCGTCGTCCGGTCGTCGTTCGACGAAGGCGCGAACTGGCAGGGCAACTCCGCCGGAACGCTGGTGTGGAGCGGCGACGCCGCGTACTCCGACATGGTCCAGCTGTCCTCGGGCTCGGTCGGCGTGCTGTACGAAGCGGGCCCGGCGGGGAACGCCAACGAGACCATCCGCTTCTCGACCGTCACCGAGACGACCCTCGGCGCCCCGGCATGCGGCGGCGGATACGGCGTGATCGACTCGGAGCCCCTCGGGACGGCGGGCACGGTTTACCTGTCCTACAACGCTTCCAACGGACAGAACTGTGTCAGCACGATGAAGAGCGAGGCCGCGGGCACCGCGACCGCGACGTCGGCCTACCTCGAGGTTTCGGGGTCGGCGCGGATCACCGACTCCGGCTCGTTCTCGTGGTTCGCCGGCCCCGTGCGGGCGGCCGCGGCGGGCAAATGCGTGAAATGGGGCGGTTCCGCGGGCGGGACGAAGTACGACAGCCCGTCCGAACACTGCGGCTGAGCACTACCGCGTCGGTGTGTCTTGAAGGGCCCCAGGGCCGAAGGCTCCCTTCACCGCATCAGACGCGGCGAAGGGAGCCTTCATGTACCACCCGGCAACACAGCGGCCCGGACCCACCGTGGTACGTACGGTGGTGGGGGGGGGGGGGGGGGGGGGGGGGGGGGGGGGGGGGCGGGCGCCGCCCCCCCCCCCCCCCCCCCCCCCCCCCCCCCCCGCCGCCCCCCCCCCCCCCCCCCCCCCCCCCCCCCCGGCCGCGCCCCCCCCCCCCCCCCCCGCCCCCCCCCGGGGCGTGGCCGGCCTCGCGCTCAACACCCCCCACACCCCACCCACGACCCGAGCTTGACCAGGGC